>DATGJA010000073.1:0-16941 GCA_035295445.1 Polyangiaceae bacterium
AGGCGCATCGAGCCCGACGTCAACGAGTCGCCCATCGCGGCGCGGTGGTGCGCGCTCGCTCCCCGGGCCAGCTCTTCGAGGAGGAACGGGTTGCCCCCGGCCTCCTGCGCGATCTCCTCGGCCGTCTTTTGCTCGAGCGGACCCTCCGCGCCGAGCAGGTCCAGGACGAGGCGTCGGGCATCCTCGATCCCGAGCGGTTCGACGGTGACGTGGCGGACCTCCGCGTCGTCGGGCCAGCGCGCGCGCAGGTCGGCCAGGAACGGGCTCGAGGTCTCCTCCTCGGCGCGATGGGTCATGAGGAGCAAGAGGGGAGGAGCCTCGGGTGGGCGCACCAGGTCGACCAGGAGCGCCGCGCTGTCGCTGTCGCCCCACTGGACGTCGTCGATGAAGACCACCACTCGCCGCTGACGGCATAGGGACGCGAAGATCTGCCGCAGCCCCGCGAATGCGCGTTGACGCACGACCTGGGGGTCCCCGACGGACGCTTGCGGAACCGCGTCGATGGCGCGCACCCGACGAAGCACCGGGAACACGTGGGCCAGGGCCCAGACGTCCTCGGGCCACGCGATCGACTCGCCGCGATCCTGCATGTCGATGAGGTGACGAGTGAGCGCGTCGACGACGCTGTCGAGCGCCTTGTACGGGACCGACTCGCGCTCGTACGCGCGCCCCCGCAAGACGAGCACCCCCTCGCGCGCCTGCACGCGGTCGAGGAAGAGATGTGCGAGGGCGGACTTTCCGAGTCCGGACTTGCCCGAGACGTGGACCGCGATCGTTCGCCCTTCGCCGGTCGCCTCGAACGCGGCCTCGAGCTCGCCCTGCTGGCGCTCTCGACCGAAGAGCCGAACCCTCCCGCCGCCCGCCTCGAGCGGCGGCGCGGTGGCCCGGTCGCTCGTGGTCGCGCCGAGGCGTCGAAGGAGGTCCGGGGTGCTCGGCCGCGCCTCCGGGTCCGTCGCGAGGAGCGCCATGCAGAGCTCGTCCAGATCGGGCGGAACGTCGTTCACCCGCGCGGACGGCGGCATCGGCGCGACGGTGCACTTGAGCGTCAGCACTTCGGCCATCGCCCCCGTGAAGGGCGCGCAGCCGACGAGCGCCTCGTAGAGCATGACCCCGACGCTGTACCAGTCGGACGCCGCGACCGGCGCCTCGCCCGAGGCCTGCTCCGGCGCCATGTACGTGGCGGTGCCGACCATCTCGTCCTCGGCGACCCCGTCGGTGCTCGGGCGAAGCTCGGTGGCCACGCCGAAATCGAGGATGACGACGCGACCTTCGGGCGTCACGCGCACGTTGGAAGGCTTGAGATCCCGGTGCAGTTTGCCGGCGTCGTGAAGGGCACGCACGCCGTCGACAAGCTGCTTCAGCGCGTGACGAAGCCGGTCGACGTTGTAGCCCGGCGCCGCACGGGTTCCCTTGGAATCGCCGGTGGACCTCCGCGGCCGCGCGGCGGACGCCGGCGCCGGCGGCACGTCGACGATCGTTCGGACTTCGGTCTTGTCGTCCGGCAGTCGCGCCTGCGACGAGCGGACGTACCCGAGAAAGTCGGTGCCCTCGACGAGCTCCATCGTGAAAAAGACGTTGTCGCGCTCACCCGCCACGAGCTCGTGGAGGTGCACGAGGTTCGGGTGCCCCACGTCGGCGAGCGTCCGAAACTCTTGTTTGAACCGATAGAGGGCCGCCGCGTCGAAGTGGAGGAGCGTCTTCAGCGCGACGCGCTCGCGTCGCTGGCGATCGTAGGCCTCGTAGACGACGCCCATGCCCCCTTGCCCGAGGTTCGCGACGACCTCGTAGCGAGAGGTCCCCTTGAAGCGCACGGCGCTGAAGGTCTCCGACGCGGGCGATGCTTGATCGCTAGTGTGGGGATCCGCCATCTCGCACTCCTGGGCCGAAGGCCCATCATCGTGGTGGTCGCGCGCCCTCGAGCGGACGCACAAAACCGCCCAGTTTCCCAACGTATCAGGTTGAGAAGCTCGGAGTGAATTCCTGCTCTCACCTATCGCTCGGCAGAGTCGATTGGGCCCGGCGAGACGGCCGAGCGACTACGCGATCATGAGACGATGTGAGTAATAGGAGTCTGCCGGCGCCAAGGGACGGGACGGTTGCGGCTGAGCTGTCCTTCAGCCCGAAGACGAAAACGCCCCGGCGCGCCGAGGTTGGTCCAAACGCTTGAAAGTAGCCGAAAGAGGCCGGCTCGGGGGGGGCGCTGCGGAACGCCGTGTGAACGTCCCCGCGCCGCGGCCGAGCCGCGCGACGCAGTGCGACACGGCGCGATCGAACAAGAACTGGCTCAAAAATTAAGGCGAAGAAAATCAATGTTCCAATAAAGGTGAGAACGGTAGTCGGTAGACAGAAGGGGCGGCCTGAAGCATGATGGGCGATTTAGAGGTATCTCATGCGCAAGCTGCTCGCCGTGACCGCCATCGTGGGGACCGCCATGGTCGGACTCGCCGGTACCGCCATCGCGGCCGATCGAAACGACCATGACCGGGACGACTCTCGCAACCACGAGAAGGCCCCCGAACCGCTGACCATCGCCGGGCTCGCGCTCGGCGCCACCGGCATCGCGGGCGCGGGGTTCTGGGCCCGCAAGTCGCGGCGAACCAAGCGCTAGCCATAACGAATGCTCCCGGCGGGCGCTCTCCCCCGAGCGGCGGTCGAAGCACGCACGCCGCGAGCGCTGCTGGCGCTGTCGCTCGGCGTCGGCGCCGGCCAATGCGTGCTTGCATGGCGCCTGGGGGAACTCGAGTTCGCCCTTACCGTCACGGTCGCTTGGGTGGCGGCCCTTACGGTGGCCCACGATCGATGGCCCGCCGCGCGATCAAGTCCGCGACCCCCGCTGCGGGCGCTCGGGGCTGCGCTCGCCGCGGCGGCGATGCTGGTGCTCTCCGGGGCCCCCTACCGCCCGAGCGATCGCGCGATGCCGCTGGTCGCGGGCGCCGGCGTCGCCATCGCGGCGTATGGCCTTCGGGACGGGCTGGGGAGGTGGCGAGAGCTGGCGTTTCTCTTGCTGCCCTTCGTGAACCCGATGCCGCGGCCGATCCGGATGGCCATCGGACCGGCGCGGCTGACGGCCTTCTGCGCGATGGTGCTCGACCGATTCCTCGGGCACCCCGTCTCGCTGGATGGCGAGGTCCTCGCCAGCCCCACGGCGACGCTAGACGTGGCGCCAGACTGCTCGGGGATAAGCGGCATTGCGCGCCTCTGCGCATTGGCGGCCCTCGTGGTGGCGCTCTTCCCGACGGCCACGAGGAAGAAGGTCTGGGTGTTCGGGACCGCCGTCGCGGTG
The DNA here is from genome assembly GCA_035295445.1 of Polyangiaceae bacterium. GTDB lineage: Bacteria > Myxococcota_A > Polyangia > Polyangiales > Polyangiaceae > Palsa-1150. The sequence continues at coordinate 3,284 of DATGJA010000073.1, forward strand.
GGATTCGTGACCAACGTGCCACGGATCGCCATCCTGGTGAACGAGGCGTCGCGGCGCAACGACGGGCGGTTCGACTACTGGCACCAGGGCGACGGTGCCACCGTCTTCAGCGTCCTATCGACGACCATCGCGGTCTTCGTCTGGTGGCTCATGCTGCGGGGCCCTCGCAAGCGTGAAACGCTAGATTAGGTCGCGAACGTCAGTTGCCCTTCTTTCGAGACGTCCACGCGCGCAGGCGATCGAGCGGCCACGTGTTCACGACGCGGTCGGGCGCGATCCAGGCGCGCTCGGCGTTGCGCGCCGCGTAGTGAACGCGTTCCAGCTCCTCGGTCTGGTGGGCGTCGCTCGTGAGTACGAAGACGGCGTTGGAGCCTCGTGCGCGGCGAAGCGCCTCGACCGACATGTCGAGGCGAGGCAGGCCGCCGTTGATCTCCAGGGCCGTGCTCGTGCGCTCGGCGGCGGCGACGACTGCGTCGAGGTCCAGATCGACGCCGGGGCGACCTCCGATCATGCGGGCCGAGAGATGCCCGATCATGCGCACGGACGGATCCTCCATCGCCTGGACGACGCGCCGAGTCTGAGCCTCGCGACCGAGCTCGAAGTGGTCGTGAATCGACGCGAGACACCAGTCGAACGCGCTCCGGAAATCGGCGTCGTAGTCGAGCTCCCCATGGGGACCGATGTTCAGCTCGACGCCGTGGAGCAGCATCAGCGACGAGCCGAGGTCCTTCTGCAGAGCGCGCACCTTCGCCCGCTGGTCGAGGAGCCCCTCGCGCCCCACGCCGGACAGCGTGCCTTCGGCGTGGTCGGTGACGGCGAGGACTCCGTACCCTCGCGCCTTGGCCGCCGCGACGATCTCCTCGAGCGACGAGCGGCCGTCGCCGGAGAGGTTCGTGTGCAGGTGGAAGTCGCCCCGGATCGGGCCGATGGCTGCCGGCAACGTCCCGGCCTCGGCCGCCTCGATTTCGCCCCAGTCTTCGCGCAAGACGGGAGGGATCCACGGCAGCCCGAGGGCCGCATAGATTTGTTCCTCCGTGTCTCGCGCGACGACGCGGCCGCCCTCGACTTCGGACAGCGCGTATTCGTTGAGCGTCCACCCCCGCACGAGGGCGCGTTGGCGCAGCTTGATATTGTGGCCCTTCGACCCGGTGAAATAGAGGAGCGCCGCCCCGAGCTCGGCCTTCGACACGACGCGCACGTCGACCTGCGTGCCGCGGCGGGTGACGATGCTCGTCTTCGAGTCGCCCCGCACGATGACCCTATCCACCACCTTCATGGAGACGAGCGCTTCCATGACGGGCGGCGCCGACGCTGCGGCCACGACGATGTCGACGTCTCCCACCGTCTCGGAGAAGCGCCGGAGGGAGCCGCAATACGAGGCGTGTTCGACCCCCGGCACCTCGCGTAGCCGCGCCATGATCCTCTCGGCGAGCGGGAGCGCGACCGCGATCGGCGTCCGATCGAGCGCTCCTTGTTTTTCGAACCTCGTCAGCGCCTGCTGGAGTTTCTCCTCGGCCTTCTCCCCGAAGCCCTTGAGGCCGCGGAGACGTTTGTCGGCGAGGGCCGCCCGCAGGTCTTCGATCGACTTAACACCGACCTCCGCCCGGAGCTTCTGGACGGTCTTGGGCCCCAGCCCCGGAATCCGCAACAGCGCGACAACGCTGGCCGGGTGCTTTTGCCGCAGGCCCTCGAGCTTCTCGACGCTCCCCTTGTCGAGGAGCTCGCGAATCTTGGCTGCGGTGCTCTTGCCGATCCCCTGGATCTTCTGCAGCTCCGGCGCCGTCAATCGCCCGAGGTCCGTCGCTTGCGCTGCGATCGCCTGCGCCGCGCTCTCGTACGCCCGCACCCGGAAGGACTGGGGGTCGCCCTCCTCGAGCATCGTGAGCTCGGCGAGCTCCCGCAGCATGTCGAGCACGTCCTGCTTGGTGTCGCTCACGACCAAGCCTTGTAGCCCCACATCGCTCGCGATCCCAGCGCGTCGTCCGCTCTCTCGCTTCGCTCGAGCGTGCTGAGGTAGCCTCTCTCGGTGGCTTCGAGCGAGGCGCCCGAACGATTGCTCGTGGACGACCGTGAAGTCCTCGTAACGAACCCGAGCAAGCCGTACTTCTCGAAGCAAGCCCAGCTCACCAAGTTGGACATCGTCCGCTACTACCTGTCGGTGGCCGACGGCGCTCTGCGCGGCATCCGTGACCGGCCGTGCGTCCTCAAGCGATTCGTCGATGGGGCCGAGGGGCAACCCTTCTACCAGAAGCGCGCGCCGGAGAATCGGCCTCCCTGGTTGCGCACCGTGCGCTTGTCGTTCCCGTCCGGGCGAACGGCGGACGAGATGGTCGTGGACGACGCGGCCGGCCTCGCCTGGATCGTCAACCTGGGGTGCATCGAGCTCCATCCGCACCCGGTCCGCGCAGGCGATCTCGAGCACCCGGACGAGCTGCGCGTCGACCTTGATCCGGGTCCGGGCGTCTCGTGGGACGACGTGCGGCGCGTGGCGCTCGAGGTCGACGCGCTGCTTCGGGACGTCGGGCTCCGCGGGTGGCCGAAGACGAGCGGCTCCCGCGGGCTGCACGTGAACGTGCGCATCGAGACTCGATGGTCCTTCACCGAAGTCCGTCGGGCCGCGCTGGCGCTCGCCCGTGAGATCGAGCGCCGCGTTCCCATGCTCGCCACGTCGAAGTGGTGGAAGGAAGAGCGCCACGGCGTCTTCGTCGACTACAACCAGAACGCCAAGGACCGGACCACCTGCTCGGCGTATTCGGTGCGTCCGTTGCCGGACGCGCGGGTGTCGGCGCCCATCACGTGGGCCGAGGTCCCCGACTGCGATCCCGGCGACTTCACCGTCCTCACGATGCCGAAGCGGTTCGAGCTGCTGGGCGATCCGCACGCCGGCATCGACGGCGCCCCGGGATCCCTCGACGGACTGCTCGATCTCGCGGCGCGCGACGAATCGTCGGGGCTCGGTGACGCGCCGTGGCCGCCGCACTTTCGCAAGGTGGAAGGCGAGGCCCCCCGAGTCGCGCCGTCGCGGGCGCGCAAGCCGCCCGCCGCGCCGAGGCGCCCGCGCGCGAAGATGCCCCTCGTCGTCGTCGCGAACTCTCCGAGCAAGGACGAGGCGATGAAGGGGCTCGAACGCTGGAAGGCCCGGCACCCGGAGGCGGCGGAGCGGCTGGCCGTGGACGACGTCCTCGTCGACTCGATGCGCGGCTCTTCGTCGACCTGGACGCGCATCCGAGTGAACCTGCGCCACGTTCCGGAGCCCCTGCGCCCGCCCGCCGAGCCGCCCGATCCCGACGACGATCCGACGCGCGCGTGGAGGAACGCGCGGCGCACCTGACCTCGGTCACTTTCCTGCGGCGAAGATGGCCGCCAGCTCGTGCGGGGCCACCACCTCGAGCTGCGCGAAGGTGCAATCGTGCGGCACCTTGTCGGTTCGCCAGCGCCGGAACTGCGCCGTATGCCGGAAGCGGCTCCCCTGCATGTGGTCGTAGGCGACCTCCACGACGAGCTCCGCGCGCAGCGGCTCCCAGGAGAGGTCTTTGCCTTGGCTCCACCGGCTCTTGACGCCGGGGATGCGCTGCCCCTCCTCGGAGAAGGCCTCGCCAGCCCATTCTCGCCACGGATGACCCTCGAGCGCCCGCTCGCGATACGGCGCGAGGTAGTCCACGAGCTCCCGGCGCTTGGCCGCGGTGAAGCTCGCCGAGACGCCCACGTGGTGGAGCGCCCCGTCGCGGTCGAAGAGGCCCAGCAGTAGCGAACCGACCGCGGTCCCGCGACCTCCCTTGTGCCAGCGGAACCCGCCGACGACGCAGTCGCATTCGCGCTCGTGCTTCACCTTGAACATGACGCGCTTGCCCGGCTCGTACGCCCCGGCCCGCGCCTTCGCCATGACGCCGTCGAGGCCCGCGCCTTCGAAGCGTCGAAACCAGTCGGTCGCGACCGCGCGATCGGCCGTCCCGGGCGTGAGGTGAACGGGCGGCGTTGCGCCGGCGAGGACCTCGGCGAGCGCCTCGCGCCGCTGCCAGAACGGGACGTCCATCAGGCTCCGGTCGCCGAGGGCCAGGAGGTCCCAGAAGATGACGGACGCGGGGAGCTCGCTGGCCAGGAGCTTCACGCGTGACGCGGCGGGGTGGATTCGAAGCTGGAGGGCCTCGAAATCGAGCGCATCGCCGCGGGCGACGACGATCTCTCCGTCGAGGACGCAGCGGTCCGGCAACGTGGCCTTGAGCGGCCCGGCGAGCTCCGGAAAGTAGCGGTCGAGCGGCTTCTCGTCGCGGCTCTGGATCAGGAGCTCTTCACGATCTCGGAAGACGAGGATTCGAAATCCGTCCCATTTGGGCTCGAAGAGCCATCCGTCGCCGTCCGGCAGTTGCGCGAGACGCTTGGCGAGCATGGGAGCGACGGGCGGAGAAACCGGCAGGAGCACGGCGCGAGAGTCTACATGGGTCCCTTGGCTCGGGTACCCTGAGGGGATCATGGTTGGGGGATGGAACGTGGCTCCCAGCGGGCAAGTTCGTTCGCTGCGCCGGGTCCTCTTCTTGGGCGGGAGCATCTACATGGCGTGGTGGTTCGTCGTCCGCGCCGTGCTGCCGGACGCGTACAACGCGCTTGCCGGTCGACTCGTGGTGGTCGGTATCTTCTACGCAGCCCCCGCCGCTAGCTTCTACAGCGAGTGGACCCGGCGGCATCTCGAGGAGTGCCTCTTCGCGGCGATCTGCGTCCTGACTTTGCACTACTACTACCTCGTCGAGCGCAACGGGGGCGACACGGCATGGGCGGTTGGCGCGTACATCGTCCTGGCCGGCGCGAGCTCGCTCCTGTCGTCGCGCAGGGCGCTCTTCGCGTATTCGATCCTGACGATCGCGCTCGGAACCGCGGTCTCGCTGCTCTCGCCGGCGCTCCTGCGCTCGATCTTCCTCGCCGGCCTGGCGACGATGACATTTCTCTCGAACGTCACGCTCCGCAATCGTCTCCTGCTCGAGGAAGAACGCGCCGCGCTCGCTCGCACGGAGGCCGCGCGGGTCGCCGCGGAGGCGAATGTCGTGCTGCGCGACGAGTTCATCTCGATCGCCTCCCACGAGCTCAACACCCCGCTCGCGGCCCTCAAACTCCAGTTCAAGCAGCTCGCGCGCGGGGTCGCTCCCCCCGGGGGCGGCTCGGCGCCCGAGACGGTTCGGTCGTACCTCGATCGGTGCGAGCGACAGCTCGATCGGATCGCGCGACTCGTCGAGACCCTCCTGGACGCGTCCCGCGTCACCGCGGGACCGGTCGCCCTGCGGCTGGAGGAGGTCGCGCTCCTCGAGGTGGTCCGCGACGCCGTGCAAGCGCTCGCGAGCGACGCGGAAAGAGCGGGGAGCACCATCGAAGTCAGCGGCGACGCCGCCGTGGTGGGGCGATGGGATCCGGTGCGCCTCGGTCAGGTGGTGACCAACCTGGTCCGCAACGCGCTCACCTTCGGCGGCGGGCGTCCGGTTCGAATCACGGTCTCGGGCGATCCCCGCATCGCTCGGCTATCGGTGGTCGACCAGGGGGTGGGCATCGCGAGCGACCAGCACGACCGCATCTTCCGGCGGTTCCAGCGCGCCGTATCCGTGCAGAACTACGGAGGGCTCGGCCTGGGCCTCTACGTCGTCAAACAGGTCGTCGACGCGCACGGCGGCTCGGTGGACGTCGACAGCGAGCCCGGCAAGGGCGCCACGTTCACCGTGCGGTTGCCGCGCGGAGCGTCCGCCGCTCCCCCCGCGACGGGGCTGCAAGCCTCTTGATGATGATAGCCTCCGCCGCGACGCCGCGGGTCGAAGGAGAATCGCGATGAAGCTCGAGACCGAAGACGATGTGAACCAGTTGCTCAACGCCGCCAAGGCCTTGGCCGTCGTGAGCTCGTGGAGCGCGGTCGGGCTGTTCGAGCAGCTGCGCAAGGGGCCCCTTCAGCAGGGCGAGCTCAAGGCGGAGCCGCGCGCCGTCGCCACCACGTTGCCGGTGTTGTGTCACCTCGGCCTCGTCGCGCTCGACGGTGATCGCGTCGCGCTCACCTCGCGAGCGGAGCGCCTGTTCGACGAGCGGGCGCTGCCCACGGACCGCAACCTCGTCGTGCTGCGCGATTTGGCGCGCCTCGTCGACGTCCTGCGCGACGGCGGCCCCGTCCGCGACGACCAGGGGAAGAGCAAGGGAACGAGGGGAGGCACGACCCCGCAGGATCTCGCGCAGACCGAGCGCTTCCTCGACATGCTCTATCGAATCAGCGATGCCCCCGCGCGGTCGACCTATCGTTGGCTCCACGCCGACCTTCCCGAGCGCGGGTACGTCCTCGACCTCGGCGGGGGACATGGCCGCTACGCGCGCGCCTTCGCCGACGCCGGCCACGCCACGACCCTCTTCGACCAGCCCGAGGTCGTCGGGCTCGCGCGCAAACGCCACGGCGACGCCCTCTCGTACCTCGCGGGGGACTTTCACGAGGCCGAGTCGTTCGGCGGCCCGTACGACCTCGTGCTGCTCTGCAACATCGTGCACGGCGAGTCGCCGCCGGCGAACGCCTCGATCATCGCCCGCGCGGCGCGGAGCCTTCGCCCCGGCGGACGCATCGCGGTGCGCGAGATGCTCCTCGACGACCAGCGCCAGAACCCGCCGAGCGGCGTGTTCTTCAACCTGACGATGCTCCTTTACACCGACCACGGCAGGGTCCCCGCGGTGGCCGAGGTGCGAGCCTGGTTCGAAGCGGCCGGCTTGAGCGACTTCCGGCTCATCGTAGAAGAGACTCACCAAATCGCCGTGGCGCGAAAGGTGTGACGCGAGGCGCGTACCTGTTCGCTCGTGGGGTCGCCTCGTCGGAAAACGGGATGTGCGCGATGGGGAGCGGCTTCCTGGCCTTTCCTCCTGCCAAGAAATGCCGTTCGATGTCTATGACGGGATCTGTGCGCCCACGAGCGCCCGGCGGCTCCCTCGTGCATTTCGACGTGCCACGGATCCGGTGGGGACGACGTGAACGAAGCAGAGCTCGCAAGGGTAACCGGCGCCGAGCCCCTCGACTGGGAGGGCACGGAGCGGTTCGAGGTGTTGCGCTGCATCGGACGCGGCGGGATGGGGACGGTCTACGAGGCGCGAGACCGGCACACGCTCCAGAGCGTGGCGCTCAAGACGCTCGTGCACTACGAGGCGTCGTCCTTTTACCTGTTCAAGCAGGAGTTTCGCGCCCTCTCCGGCGTGAGCCACCCCAACCTCGTTCGACTTTACGAGCTCTTCGGAACCGAAGGCGACCGAGTCTTCTTCTCGATGGAGCTCGTCCGCGGGACCGATTTCCTCGCGCACGTACGCAGGGTGGGCGCAGTGCTGCGCGTCGACGACTCGACGGGCGGGTCCTCTGCCGAAGGGCCGTCGCGCGTGCGCATGGCCGGCGCGGCGCCTCGTGAGCCGAACGACAAGCCGCCGCCGCTCGCCAGGTCCTCGATCGTCCAGCCGTCGCCGGCCGATCTCGACCGCCTGCTCCCGAGCCTCCGCCAGCTCGTCGAGGGGGTGCACGCCGTCCACTGCGCGGGCAAGCTCCACCGCGACATCAAGCCCTCGAACGTCCTCGTCACGCCCGACGGTCGCGTCGTCGTCCTCGACTTCGGCGTCGCCACCGACGTGCCGCGCATCGGCGAGGAGATGCCGAGCGAGGACATGCAGATGGTGGGGACGGCGCGGTACATGGCCCCCGAGCAGGGGATCGGCGAGCCCCCCACGCCCGCCGCCGATTGGTACAGCGTCGGCGTCATGCTTTTCGAGAGCCTCGTCGGGTCGGCGCCGTTCAACGGCACGATCTTCGAGGTGATCCAGGCCAAGAACGCGCTCGACGCGCCGTCGCCCCGGGAGCTCGTCGCGGGCGTCCCGCCCGAGCTTGACGCGCTCTGTCGGGACCTGCTCGCGCGATCTCCGCTGGACCGGCCGACCGGCGTGGACATCTTGCGCCGGCTCGGCGTCTCGAGGTCGACGTTGCGGGCGGCCCCCTACGCGGCCGAGGCGCGCGAGACGATCCACCTCGTCGGCCGTCGCGAACAAGTGGCGGCTCTCGACGAGGCCTTCGCGGCGGTGCGCGGCGGCCGCGGCGTCACGGTCCAGGTGAGCGGTCTCGCCGGGATGGGCAAGTCGGCGCTCCTCGAGCACGTGCTCGACGACTGGACGGATCACAAGCACGCCGTCGTCCTGCGCGGACGCGCCTACCAGCGCGAGTCGCTCCGCTACAAGGCCGTCGACAGCATCATCGACGCGCTTAGCCGCCACCTCATCCATCTGGCCGACAACGAGGCGACCTTCCCGCTGCCGGCCGACGTCGGCGCGCTCGCCCACCTCTTTCCGGTCCTGCGCCGAGTGCCCACGATCGAGCAACCGCACGTCGACCGCGTGCCGGATCCCGCGCAGATGCGGCGTCGCGCGTTCGGCGCGCTGCGTACGCTCCTGGCGACCCTCGCCAAGCGCCGGCCGCTGGTTCTGTGCATCGACGACGCCCAGTGGGGCGACACCGACAGCGCCGCGCTGCTGACGCACATCGTCCGGCCGCCGCATCCCCCGGCCCTCCTCTTGCTGCTCGCGTACCGCGACGAGGAGGCGCAGGCGGCGCCCTTCGTGACGGATCTGCACGCCCTTTGGCCGTCGGGAGCCGAGGTGCGCGATGTCCAGGTCGGGCCGCTCAACCCGGAGGACTCGCGCGGACTCGCGCTGTCGCTGCTCGGTCCCGTCCGGTCGACGCACAAGCTGGCCGACGCGGTGGTGCGCGAGTCGGGCGGGAGCCCGTTCCTCATCGAGGAGCTGGCGCGGGGCGCGGTCGGTCGACTCGAGGCGTCGAGCGACGCGCGCGTGACGATCGAGGAAGTCGTCGAGGACCGCCTCGCGGAGCTCCCCGACACGGCCCGGCAGGCGCTCGAGGTCGTCGCCGTCGCGGGCCGCCCCATGCCTCTCTCGACGTTGCGCGCTGCCGTCGGCGCCGAGTCGATCGACGAGGTCGTCGCGCTGCTCTCGTCGCGTCGCTTCGTGCGGTCCGAGCTGCGCGACGGACGCGACGTCACAGAGACGACGCACGATCGCCTCCGCGAGACGATCGTGGCGCGCCTGCCGGCGGCGACCGTCCAGGAGCACCACTCCCGTCTCGCGCAAGTCCTCGAGGCGACGCCCGGCGCGGATCCCGAGTCGCTCGCCCATCACTTGCTCGGCGCCGGGGAGACGGAGCGGGCCGGCCGCTTCGCGCACAAGGCCGCCGAGCAAGCCGCGAAGCTTCTCGCGTTCGACCAAGCGGCGCGCCTCTTCCGTCTAGCGATCGCGACGCTGCCGGACTCGCCCAAGTTTGGCCGCCTCTACGCGCGCCTCGGCGAGGTGCTCCAGTGGGCCGGGCGCAACGAGGAGTCCGGGCGCGCGTACATCGTGGCCGCGGAGCGGGCCTCGGGGGCCGAGCGCTCCGGCTTCGAGCGCGCGGCGGCCGCGCAGCTCATCGCCGCGGGGCGCATCGACGAGGGCGGCATGATGCTGCGGCGCGTGCTCGCGGGCGCCGGCGTCGACGTTCCGGCCTCGCCCTTCGCCACCGTGGCGTCACTGGTCGCGACCAAGCTGCGACTCAGGGTCGGAGGGCTGCGGTTCAAGGAGCGGGATCCATCGGCCATCCCGGCGACCGAGGGGGCGCGCCTTGACGCGATGCACGTCGCCGCGATGGGCCTCGCATCGGTCGACAACCTCCTGGCCGCGTGCATGCAGGCGCGGCAGTTCATGGAAGCTCTCCGCGTCGGCGATCGCGCGAGGATTGTCCGCGCCGGCGTCATCTACTTCGGGAGCCATCTCTCGTTGCAGGGCGGGCCCGTCAGCGCGCACGAGCGCGCGGTGCAGGACCTCGTACGGCGCCTCGTCGAGAAGGGGGGGCGACCCGAGGAGGTCGCGTTCCTGGAGGGGACGCACGGCGTCGGACTGTTCGTTCGGGGGCGCTGGCGCGAGGCGGTCCAGATGATCGACCACGCCTATGCCAACCTGCCCGGGCAGCAGGCGGGCATGCAGGCTCAGGCGGCTCTCTACGCCGCCTATGCCCAGGCGTTCCTCGGCGATTTGATCGAGCTCCGCCAGCGGCGCGCGCGCCTACTCGTCGACGCCGAGCAGCGCGGCGACCTGTTCATGACCGTCTTGCTGAGCGTCAGCCACCCCGTCCTCTTGTGGCTGGCCGACGACGATCCGAAGGGTGCGAAGACCCTCATCCACGAGGCCAAGGCCCGCTGGTCGCACGGCAAGTTCTTGATCCAGGACTGGCAGGTCATGCGCTCGGAGGCCGAGGTCGATCTCTACGCGGGCGATGGCAGCGCCGCCCATGCGCGGCTCGTGCGCGACGAGGCGGCGGTCAAGGAGAGCATGCTCCTGCGCAGCCAGTACCTGCGCGTGTTGACGTCGTTCGCTCGCGCGCGGGCGGCCATCCTGTCCGTCGCGTCCGAGCCCGAGCGACGACCGGTCCGTCTGGCGGAGGCGCGCAAGCTGGCGCGCGAGCTGCGCCACGAGAAAATGGCCTGGGTCGAGCCGCTCGCCGCCATCGTCGAGGCGTGCGTGAGCAACACCGAAGGCGACAGGGCGAGAGCGTCCGTGACGCTGAAGGAGGCCGCGACCCTCGCGCAGGCCGCGAACATGGCGCTCTACGCGGCGGCGGCTCGCCATCAACTGGGGCGGCTGCTGGGCAAGGGCTACGGCGGCACCGACCTCGTTCGAGAGGCCGAGGAGGTCATGCGGGCCCAGGACGTCCGGCAGCCGGCGCGCTTCGCGGGGATGTACGTGCCCGGCCAGTGGGGTGCGCCGACGAGTTGAGGCGTACTTCCGGCGCTCTCGGCCTGGCCGGGCCCCGCCAAACAAACGACGAACAGCGCCAGAATGGCCTCCATCGTAGGTTCGCGGCCAGCGTAACCGGAAGCGTCCGCACGCTCGAGCCAAGCGAGAGTTCGGACGACACACCGAAGGAGGAGCAGGATGCGTTCGCGAACCGGCTGGGCGATCGGCCTTTGGATAGGGCTGGCGACTTCGGCGGCGGCGTGCGGTTCGTCCGCGCCTGGAACGGACACGGGGGGCGGTGGGTCGGGCCCCAGCACGGGGGCCGGCACGTCGTCGGGCGCGGGCGGCTCGGGCGAGGGCGCCGGCGGCAACGGCGGCACGGGGACCGGAGCGAGCAGCGGGGCGAGCTCGGGAGCAAGCTCCGGCGCGAGCACCGGCGCTGCCTCGGGCTCGACCTCGGGCGCAAGCTCCGGGGCGCCCGCGCCTTGCGTGAAAGGCCAGGTCGCCAATAGCGAGGTGGTGATGCTCGGTGATTCCTACATGGATGTCGGCAACGTCGGGCCGACCATCATGAAGGACGCGAACAACGCGATGTACAGGCACTACTACCTGGCCGCCTCCGCGCTCAACTACGAGTCCGGCACCTTTAACATCCCGTACCAGTTCGACACGGAGGCCCTCATGGATACCGCCGTGCAGAACCCCAAGGACATCAAGGTCGTCATCATGGACGGCGGGGGGAACGACGTCCTCATCAACAACAGCCAGTGCCTGACGATCCCGCCGGCCAACGACACGGGCAACATGTGTCACTCGGCCATCGACGCGTCCGTCGCGCGGGGCTTGAAGCTCGAGCAGGACATCGCGAGCCACAACGTCCAGCACATCGTCTACTACTTCTATCCGCATCTCGACGCGACCGTGTCCGGCCACACAAACGCGAACGACTGGCTCGACTACTCGTATCCCAAGGGCGCCGCCGCCTGCTGCGGCTCGGGCAACGTCCCGACGAGCGGGGACCTCTCGTGCCGCGGCACCGGCCCCGGGATCGACTGCGTGTGGATCGACACGCGCCCCGAATTCGTGGGCCACAACGATCACGCCAACCCGTCCGCGTACTGGTTCCAGAGCGACAACATCCACCCGACCCAGCCGGGCGCCGACGCCATCTCCGCGAAGGTATGGGCCGCGATGCAGAAGTATTGCATCGCGCAATGACGCGCGGCTCCTTTCACCGATAGGTGATGAGCGACCCCTCGCCGCCCTCGAAGTGCGCGTGCTCGTTGAGGGTGCTCAGGTGGACGGTGCTCGTCGAGCACACGAGCTTCGTGACCGAGGCGTTCGCCAGCTTGGAGTTGACGTGAAGGGCGTCCTCTCCCGCGAGGTTGAGCAGGGAGCTGCAGATGGCGGCGATCGGACCACCGGAGGTGAAGACGAGGGCCCCCTGCGACTTCGCGAGCGACGTGTTCAACCGCGCGAGCGCGCCGTTGACCCGACCCCTGAACGACGGCCAGCTCTCGGCGTAGTCGGTGTCGTGACGGCCGCTCACCCAGCGCCGCATCGACGCGACGAAGATCTCCTGGAAGCGCCGGCGCGGGTCCTCGCTCGAGGCCAGCTCGGCGGCCATCGTCCCGGGATCGGCGTAGCGTGGGTCGTAGACGCGAAGCACGGCCTGATGGTCGTACTCGTTCCAGTCGGAGTCGCGCTCGCACGCGCGTGGGAGGCCCATCGCCTCGAGGCAGGCCTCGGCGGTCTGGTGATGGCGGAGCATCGTCCCGCTCACGATGCGGTCGGTCCGAGGCCGTCTCGACAAGAGAGCGCGCCCGAGGACCGCGGACTGCGTGACGCCGAGATCGGAGAGCCGGTCGTAGTCTGCCGCCCCGAACGAAGCCTGCCCGTGCCGTATGAGGTAGATGGTTCCCATGGGTCTGACCGCCTGAACCTAGCGGCTGCGGCGCGATTCTTCGAATTTCGCCGCCCGTGGCCGTCGCGTAGTCTATCGAGCATGGCGTGGGTCAAAGTTCCTCCTCATCACCACCACCTCTTTCGCGCGGCGTTGCCGAGCGACCCACGGGTCGAGACGATGCAGATGTTTGGGGGTGTCGCGGCGCGTGTAAACGGTCACCTCTTCGCCGGTCTGTTTGGCCTATCGACCATGATCTGGCTACCCGAACCGGAGCGCGCGGAAGCGCTGGCTCTCGACGGCGCCTCGCTCTTCGATCCCATGGGCGACGGGCGGGTGCGGAGCGACAAGGTGATGCTGCCGGCGAGCATGATGATCGATGCCCCCGCGCTCAAGCGGTGGGTGGGTCGCGCGTTCAAAGCGGCGGCCGCGCTGCCGCCGAAGGCGGCGAAGGCGGCGAAGGCGGCGAAGGAGAAGTCCCAGGAGGCGTCGAAGAAGACGTCAAAGAAGACGCCGGAAAAGGGAGCGCCGTCGCGCAAGGCGGCCGCGGGCTCCAAGCGCGCCTCGAAGACGAAGTAGGGTCGAACCGGGCGAGCCGCTTGGCCGGGTGTCGCGGCTGCACCGGAGCTTGGTGCTGCTGTCCGTGGTCAGGCCTTGGACGGCCGCGACGGTCGCGCGACGGTCGCGGAAGCGGAGGAAGCGGCGGACGCTGGGCGGGCCCTGCCTTCGGAACGAGTCTAGGCGGGCCCGGGGATCGTGATCTTGCTCACGATCGAGGCCTTCTCGGCTCCCGTCGAAAGCGGGTCCCGACACCAAGAGGTCCCCGCAGCGATCGTGGCACGCGCGGTGCTCAGGCTGCCGCCATGAATGCCATCTCCTTCGGCACCAAGCGCGCCTTCCACGGCTTCCTGAGGGTCACGCGCAAACCCCTGGCCTCCCTCGGCCTGACGGCCGCCCGTTTCGACCTCATGTTCGTGCTGCGCCAGAACCTCCGGCCTTC
>DATGJA010000074.1:0-3179 GCA_035295445.1 Polyangiaceae bacterium
AGCCCCCCTTGCGATGTGCGGCCAGGAACACCTCTTGGACCCCGTCGTCGACGTCCGCCCCGCGCGCGCCCAGCCGATGGAGAAACGACGCCACGAAGCGCGCATGGCGCCTGAAGAGGGTCTCGCTGTCGATGCTCTCCGGGACGGGCGTCAACGATCATCCCCTGCGCCGCGGGGCGCGAACCTTCACGGATTCGGTCGGGTGCGTCGTCCGAACTCTCGCTTCGCTCGAGCGTGCGGACGTCGGGTGCATAGCGTGCGGACGAGGCTCTCAAAAAGAGAACACAGGCCCGGCGCCGAGCAAAGCCGCCGCCGGGCTGATCGAGCGGTAGAGGGCCGCGCCCGAGCTGCTTTCCGCACGAAAGTCCGGCACATGGAGGGGGAAGACCCCCTCGAAGTCGAGCGTCCACGGGATCCCGGCGACGAAGACGACGCGCAGCCCGCCTTGGGCCACGATCCAGGGCCCCGTCGACCCGCGGGAGGTCGAGAATCCGTGGCCCTGGGCGTGCACGAGGCCGAAGCCGGCGCCCGAGCAGAGCTCGACGCGCAGGGGCCCCACGGCGCCGCCCGAGCAGAGCTGGGGCGCCGCGGCGGCGAGGCTCGCGTCGAACTGCCCGGAGGTGCCGTCGATCGCGTTCCCCCAGGAGAACTGAGCTTCGACGTCGACGCGTCCCGCCAGCCAGTCGACCAGGCGAACCTCCGCGCCGACCGATCCGCCGACGGAGGCGCCGGGCAGCACCTCGAAGCCCGCGCTGGCCTCGATCGCGACGATGCGCCCGGGCTTCGCGGGCGCGGGGGCGGGCAAGAGCTCGGGCAAGATGCTCGCGTCGATCGCCAGGGCGATCGCCAGGCCGACGATGGCGGTCGCGTCGCTGCAGCTCTCGGGCAGGCGATCGAAGCGGCGATCGTGGGCACTTCCCGGGCGCGAGATCCGGAACGCCACCGCCCGCGGGTCTCGCTCGTCGCCCCGCACGTCGAGGCGGACGTCGGGCGGGACGCGCTCGACCCCCAGCCACGCCTGCACCTGGTCCTCGAGCCGGCCCGCGTCGAGGCACGTGGCGCCCGCCGCGAACGTCATCGCGCCCCGAAGCGGCCTCTCGACGGGCGCGGGCGCGGGCGCCGGCTCCTGCTCCTGCGCGCGCGCCGCGGGGACGGGGCCGGCGAGCGACAGGATCGCGACCACCCCCCTGGCGCAACGCCTCACGCTGCCGAGGCTATCACGTCGATCCGAGGCGGCCGGCGAGCCAGGCGCCCCTCTCGCGCAGCGCGGCCTCGTAGCGCGTAACGAAATCGGCGACGACGCTCTCCTGGACGCTCGCGCGGGCGACGATTCGCTTGGCCCACGCCTGCACCTTCGGCAGATCCTCGACGAAGACCTGGCCGGTCTTCTTGGCGAGGAGCGCGAAGCGATGAAGGGCCGGCGCGAACGCCGCGTCGACCAGTCCGAAGCGATCGCCTCCGAAGAAGTCCCCCGCGATCTCTTGCTCGACCCGCTCGAGTACGCGATGCGCGGCCGCGCGTCCCTCCCGCCATTGCTCCTCGGTCTTGCCGTAGACGCCGGTCGTCATCGTCGCGAAGAGGTCGTTCGCGACCTCGACGAACCCGCGCAGACGCGCCCGGCGGAGCGGGTCCTCCGGCAGAAGGCGCGGCGGCGTGGTCTCGTCGAGGTACTCGTTGATGACGTCCGACTCGAAGACGGCCGTCTTGGAGGCCGCGCCCGGGGGCTGGACGAGCAGAACCGGGACCTTGCCGCGCGGCGAGACGGCGAGAAACCACTCCGGTTTGTTCTTGAGGTCGATGTGGCGAAACTCGAAGGGCACGCCCTTCTCGCGGAGGAGCACGACGCTCCGCTGGACGTAAGGGCAGAGCGGGTGACTCACGAGCTCGATGTTCATGGTCGGCCTCTTCGCGCGCTGGCGCGTGCGGACGCGTTGGGTGTGTCGTCCGAACTCTCGCTTCGCTCGAGCGTGCGGACGCGTGGGGTGTGTCGTCCGAACTCTCGCTTCGCAATTTCGCAATACGGAGTATGGCGCGTGGACGCTGCGCGGCCAGCGAGCGCGTCAGGTCGTGCCTCTTACATGCCGTTCGGCGACCAGGAGCACAAATGGCCGAGCGCCGACACGACGATGCGGTTCTTGACGGCGATGGGGAAGCTCATGCTCGGGACGCCCGAGCAGGCGGCGCCCTTCGTCGTGAACACGACCTTGCCGGTGTCCCCGTCGGCCGCCGTGAGCTGCCCGGCGCCCACGAACCACACGAGCGCGTCGGCCGCGACGCCGTCGCTCGTCGTCGAGATCGGCGGGTCGTTCATGTGGCCTCCGCCCGCGTTCGGTGCGCACCAGACCTCTTTGGCGACCGGTGTCTTGCCGGGAGACAGCAACGTCGAGATGACCATCGCGTTGCTCGACGGTGTTCCCGCGGGGCAGTTGGCGGGCGAGACGCCGACGTTGATCGCGACGTGCAGGCCCGACGCCGACGAGTAGACGGTCGGCGCCGTGTAAACCGATTCGGCCGTCGTGCTCGCGACGACGAGCTCCGCGAGCTGGCCGCCGGGCGTGGGATAGCTGCCGGCGCTCAAGTCGGCTCCGTTCAGGACGAAGAGGCGTCCGGCCTTGGCCGGAGCGACGAGGAGCGACGGCGGAGTCGATCCGGCGGGCAGCGGGACGAACGCGGGCGTCGATGCGCCGAAGTCGAGATCTCCGGCGGGTTTGTCCCACGACTGCCACTCGGGGGCGACGAAGATGCTGGCCTCGTCGCGGGCGAAGGTGGCGAGGCCCGTCACGCGCACGACCTCCTGCGAGTCGGACTGCGCGCGCGCGACGCTCGTCGTGTCGCCGGTCACGCCGAACACGTGCGTCCCGTCGGACGCCAGCCCTCCCGAGCCCCAGATCCCCGAGCGGGCGCTCTGCGTCGCCCAGCCTCCGATCTTCGTCGGATCGGTCGTGTCCACCGCGACAATCCACCCGAGGTAGTTGCCCCCGTCGCCGTACGGTCCCCCGAACGGGATGTAGAGGATCGAGTTCAAAAGGAGGGTCGCGCCGTGCTGGTTCTCGGCGCCCGAGTTGAACGTCGTTCCTTTGTACGAGACGGTGGCGCTCGACAAGGTGACCGGCCAGCCGCCGCTCGTGGCTTCGACGCCCGTGTCGACCGACAGAGCGTGGACGAGGTGGGGGTTCGGG
>DATGJA010000075.1:0-2106 GCA_035295445.1 Polyangiaceae bacterium
ACACGTCGCCCGCGATGAGCGCACAGGACTTCGACGGGATCGCCACCGCGCTCGACAAGGTCGTGACCTTCGCCCCCTCCGGATACGGCAACTGGGCGTCGATCGCTCGCGACGGTGCAGCCGCCGCGCGGTCGCAGAACCTCGACGCGGTCAAGGCATCCTGCCGGTCTTGTCACAACCAGTACAAGGACAAGTACAAGAAGGAGATGCGCGACCGGCCGATCTGAGGCCGCCGTTCGCCGGAACCTGACGATGGCGCTCCGGCCCATCCCTCGCCCCAAGGGCCCCCGCGTCGGGCGTCCGGCGGGCCGGTTCACGCAGCATCGGCGCCTCGACCTGCTGCGCGAGCAGCTCCAGGGACACGCGGCGGGCCTGACGCTTGAGGAGCTGGCGACCATGCTGCGGCTGACCACACGATCGGTGCGGCGCTACTTGCGGGAGCTGGCGCTCGTCACCGAGCTCGAGTCCATCGAGCAAAGACCCGGCGGCGCCCACCTCTGGCGGATCAAGCCGAGCGAGCGATCGAGGACCGTCGCGCTCCGGCGCACGCAGGCTTGCGCCCTCTTGGCCCCGCGGCGCGTCTTTGAGCTCTTGCGCGGGTCGGCGCTCTTCGACGAGATCGACGTCGCCCTGCGCCAGGTGGAGCAGGTGGCGCATCGGCCGGCCTCGCGTCCGACCGTCCGCGGCGAGGCCCCCAGCGACGCACGGCTCGAGGACCGCTTCGCCTACGTGCCGCCGGTGCCTCGCGCCTACGCGAACCGCAGCGAGGACGTGGACGAGGTCTTCCGCGCCGTGGCCGAGCTCCGGGTGCTCCGATTCAGGCACCGCGACGGGTCGGAGGGGGAGGCTCGCGCGACGCGCATCCGGGCGCACCCGTACGCCCTGGTGCTCCAAGGTGGCGCCATCACCTGCGTCGCCCACGACGCGGAGCGGCGCGCGACCCGGGCCTTCGCGTTCGACCGCATGAGCGACCTCTCGGCGAGCGAGGTCGAGCGGTTCGAACTGCCGGCCGACTTCTCGGTCGACGACTGGCTCCAGGGGGACTTCGGCGTCGCGCGCGCCGCCCGAACCGTGAAGCTCCTGGTCGAGTTCGACCCGATGGCGGCCGAGGGGGTGCGGGCGCGTCGCGTGCATCCGTCACAGAAGGTCGCCGTGTCGCCCGACGGCCGCGTTCGCGCCTCGATAAGCTTGCCGGACGCGCCTGAGGTCCTCGAGCGCGCCCGGACCTGGCTGCTCGGCTTCGGGGGGGCCGCCCGCGTCCTCGAACCGCGGGAGCTCGCGGACGAGATCTCGCGCGAATTGCGGAGGGCCGCCGATCGTTACAGCATGTAGAGGACCCAAGATGTCGACTTTGCCCCTCAGGGTGCCGGTCGTCCGCGAACCCGTGGCGAGGGCGCCGGCCGAACCTCACGCCCTCGCGCACAGGGACCTGCTCCGCGGGCCCTTCTGGCAGAGGATCCCCGCGTATCGGAGCATCGACGAGGCGACGTTCCTCGACCACGCGTGGCAAGCGAAGAGCTCGATCACGCGCGTTTCAAAGCTCGTCGAGACCATCGAGGGCATGGCGCCGCCCGGGTTCGTCGCGGACCTCGAGGCCGGAATGAAGCTCGCGCCGATGAGCGTGCGCGTCAGCCCCTACATCGTCTCGCTCATCGACTGGGAGCACCCGTACGAGGACGCGCTCCGCACCCAGTTCTTTCCGGTGGCCTCGCGCCTGCTTCCGGACCACCCCAAGCTCGGCCTGGACTCGCTCGCCGAGCAGGCCGACGCGCCGGTGCCCGGTCTGACGCACCGCTACAGCGACAAGGCCCTCTTTCTGCCGCTCGACACCTGCCCGGTCTACTGCCGCTTCTGCACGCGCTCGTACGCCATCGGGCTCGACACGCAGGAGGTCGAGAAGGTCCACCTGCGGCCCAACGACGAGCGCTGGCGGCGCGCATACGAGTACATCGCGTCGCGCCCGGAGCTCGAGGACATCGTGAT
The DNA here is from genome assembly GCA_035295445.1 of Polyangiaceae bacterium. GTDB lineage: Bacteria > Myxococcota_A > Polyangia > Polyangiales > Polyangiaceae > Palsa-1150. The sequence goes on from DATGJA010000075.1 coordinate 1,984, forward strand.
AAGCGGGGGGGACGCGTACCAGCTTCGCGCCTCGCACATCCAGGAGATCGGCGAGGCCTTGCTGGGCATCGGCCACGTGCGCCGCATGCGCTTCGCGACCAAGGGGCTGGCCGTCATGCCGAT
>DATGJA010000076.1:0-6319 GCA_035295445.1 Polyangiaceae bacterium
TGGTACGCCGCAGCGTGTCCTGCCTGCCTTTAGGCGAATCCTCTACCCCGAGGGGCTAAAGCCCGCTTCATCCCTCGTACTCGTCGTGGCGGCGCACCCAGTTCGGACCCGTCTCGGCCTCATCTCGGCCGCGCGGTGAGATATCGAGGTAGTGGTAGGTCAGGTTCAGCATGTCGATTCCGCGCGCGTAGGCCGAGTAGGTGTGGAAGATGGCGCCCTGCTCGTCTTTGAAAAATACGCTGACGCCCTCGCGATCCATGTCGTCGGGGTCCTGCTGCTTGTAGTTGTAGACGGCCCGGCCGGCCTTCACGTCTTCGGGCGTGAACGAAACGCAGAAGTCGTAATTGAAGCTGCTGCCGCCCGATGAATACCATGGATGCTTCCAGCCCATGCGCTTGCCATATGCCGCGATCTTCGCGAAGGGCGCGCGCGAGACCGCGACGAGCGTCACGTCGTGGTGATTGAGATGCGCGAGCGGCCCTTGGAAGTTGTCCATCCACGACGAGCACTGGGGGCACGCGGCGGCGGCCTCGGGCGCGAACATTGCGTGATACACGACGAGCTGGCTGCGTTGCTCGAAGAGCTGCGAGAGCGAGCGTGTGCCGGCGACGCCCTCGAAAGAATAGGGCTTGTCGACCCGCTCCCAGGGCAAGTCCCGGCGCTCCTGGCTCAATCGATCGCGTAGTCGGGTGAACTCCTTCTCTTTCACGAGCAGCTTGGTTCGCGCCTCAAGCCATTCAGCGTGCGAAACGACCGTGTGCTTTTTCATCTGTCCTCACTTTCGACGGTTCTCAGATCGACGAGAGACAGATGGCGTGAGCGCCGTATCGCCCGGGAGTCCCGTCTCTCGACCACGAAGCAGCAGGTTGCCGCACGAAGCCGGCGGTCGCGATCACTCCTGATTGCGCGATCCGGAAGGTTCCGAAGGGGGCGCGTCGCTTAGCCGCTCCCAGCGCCGCTCCAACGCTTTGCGGTCGACGCCGATGAGACGCGCTGCCGCGCTCTTGTTCCCACCGCATGCCTCGATCGCGTGATGCAAGACCGCGCGCTCGATGACGTCGAGCTTGGAGCCCAGCCGCTCCGGGAGAGCCAAGAGAGAGCGCGCCATCCGGTCGATCTCCATCCGCGCGTCGCCGGACGCCGGAGCGCCGGCCAAATCCTCCAGGGCCTCGACGTCGATCGTGTCGCGATCGGCGAGGAGGGCGAGCCGCTCGACTACGTTCCGCAGCTCCCGAACATTGCCGGGCCATGGGCGGCGCTGAAGGAACGCCATGGCTTCCTCGGTGAAGTGCAGCTTGCGCGGCAGCTCGCTGGCGAACGCCGAAACCAACTCGGGCATGTCTTCGACCCGCTCCGCGAGGGGGGGAACGTGGATGGTCACCACGTTGAGGCGATAAAAAAGGTCTTCGCGGAAGCGGCCCTCCGCGATTCGTCCTTCGAGGTCCACGTGCGTCGACGCGACAACGCGAGCCTTCAACGGGCGCTCCTCTTCCGAGCCAAGCGGCCGAAAGCGTCGGTCCTCCAGGACCCGGAGCAACTTCGCTTGAAGATCGATGGGCATCTCTGCGATTTCGTCGAGAAGGATCGTCCCCGCCCCGGCCAGCTCGAGCTGGCCACGCGTTCGCCGATCCGCCCCCGTGAAGGCGCCCCGCTCGTGACCGAACACGAGCGACTCGATCAGCGTTCCAGGCAGCGCTGACACGTTGACCGCCACGAAGGGCTCGGCGTGCCGGGAGCTGGTCTCGTGGAGGGCGCGTGCGACGAGCTCCTTGCCCGTCCCCGTCTCGCCTCGGATGAGCACCGGCGCCACGGCGTCGGCTACCCGCTTGACGAGGCCACGCACGATTTCCACCGGCCGGGACGACCCGACGATGGCGCCGAGCCCGTACGCTCGATCGACACGCGCTCTCAGTCGCGCCACCTCGCCCTGCAAGGCCAGTCGCTCACGAAACGTCTCGACGATAGGCAGGAGCATCTCGGGGCAGAGCTCGTCCTTCAAAACGTAGTCCTGTGCGCCGCAGCGCATCGCCTCCCGAATCTCGGCGAGCTCGACGAGGGATGTCACCATGACGGCGGGAACGGCCGCCCCGGTCGCCCGAAGCCTCCGGAGCAAATCGAGCCCGCTCCGGTCGCGTGCGTCCTCCGAGAGTCGAATGTCGAGCAGCAAGAGATCAGGCAACGCTCGCTGAACGAGAGTGAACGCCTCCTCGGCGCTCCCGGCCTCGGCTACCTCGACGTTTTCGAGTGCCCCGAGCATCCCTCGGAGCACGCGCCTGGCGCTCCTCTGATCATCGACGATGACTATCTTCATGCCTCTCGTCTCCGCTTGCTGCTCGCCGCTGAACGGCCGGGTCGGAAGCTACACGCGCGCGGTCGCCGGTCACGTCGCTGCCGGGAATCGTAACGAGGAAGCTCGTATGTCCCTCGGCCCGCACAGCGTCCACGCTCCATCCGTGGGCTCGCACGATCCGCTGCGTGATCGCGAGCCCCAGCCCCGTCCCACGAACCTTCGTCGTAAACCATGGCGCGAAAAGGCGCGAGGCGTCCCCGTCGAACCCGGGCCCGTCGTCCCAAACGACGAGCTCGGCTCCGTCCCGCGTCGCGGTCCACCTCACGCCGATCTTGCCTTGGGGCGCCGTCGCGTCGACGGCATTGGCCACGAGGTTGACGAGTACCTGCGTGACCTGGTCGGGGTCGCACCGGAGCCCCGTGTCGGGGGGAACGTCCGCGCGAAAGACCCGGCCGCGAAGCACGTCCCGAAGAAGTACTTCGGTCCGCGCGACCAGGTCCTCGATGGGCACGATCCGCCTCTCGATGCGATGGCCGACCACCTTGCGCAAGCCGGAGACGAGGCGTTCGAGCCGATCCACCTCTTCACACCCGATGTCGATCTCCTCTGCGTCGAGCTTTGCGTCCTGGGGCCCGCGGCGGAAGACGGATCGGAAAAAGTTGATCGGGTAGCGAACCTCGTGAGCGATCTCCGCGGCTACGGTCTCGACCAGCGCGACACGCTCGATCTGCCAAGCGGCCGCCTGTTGCTGCCGCCGTCGCTCGAGCTCGGCGTAGCTGTGCGCGTGGGCGAGGGCGAGCGCGGCCTGGTTGGCGATCGTGTTGAGGAGATCGACGTCGTCGGTCGTGAAGAGGGCGCCCCCTCGCTTGGACCCCACGACGAGAAACCCCAGACGACGCCCGCCGAACGTGACGGGAATCGCCAGTCCTTCCGCCGTTGAAGGACCGCGCGTTTGCGGCGGCTTTTCCTCGGCCTCGAACGCGCGGAACTCGACGTGATCGCAGGGCAGCCAGCGGCGTACGGTGCGCTCGACGGCAAGCGCGACCTCTCGGGGGTCGGTGATGGAAGTGAGCTCTTCGCTGAGCTGCTCGATCGTGGGCTTGTACTGTGCGGCGGCGGGGAACAGGCTCCGCTCCACCGCTCGGGAGACGAAGTTCACCAGAAGCGCGGATACGAGGGCGCCCGCGGCCGCGCCGGCGAGGGCACCTCGAAAAGGAACCCCGACGGAAGTCGCCAGTGCGGCGCCCGCGCCGACCGCCACCGTACAGGCCACAGCGGCAGCGATCGTCCGGGTGAGGACGCGCGAGAGGAGCGCGCGGCTACCCCAAAGGTTATATCGGACGAAGGCGATCGCGGTGGCGACCGGAGCCAGCCCCAGGGCGGGGATCGCGAAGAAAGCGGCCGTCGAGCCGCGGGAGCTCAGCAAGGCGACCAGCGTGCCGAACCCGACGACGAGGTAGGGAGTGGCCGTCGCCCAGAAGAGCACGCGGAGAGTCTCTTTTCGCGTCCCTCGGGCGCGAAGATAGCGCACACCCAGGGTGACGACGAATGCGATGAGGGCGCCTCCGAGCAGAAGCGTGAAGACTTTGGCGAGCGTGGTGACGTCGGCGCCGCTGAAGTGCTGGATGTTCACGAGAACTGCGAGCGATAGGCCGACGAGATCCAGCGCTCCGATAAGCCACGGAAAACGAGACACGACCGGGAAGTCCTCCGGCAACCGGAGCGTCAGGCTGGCGAGCGCGAACGGCACGCAGGCAAAGCCCGCGAAACACAGCGGCGCGACCGTGCGCGTGGTGTGGTAATCGAACAAGGTCAGGAAGTAGAGCGCCGCCGCGGAAGCGAACTTGGCGAACGTTCGGGCAAGGACGCCCCGCGGGCTACTGCTCACCGCGATCACCGCCGCGAGTGCGTAGAGTGCCCCAGTGAAGATCGTGCACCCGGCGTACAGCCACCAGCTCGCGCCATCCAACAAATCGATGCGCAGGTCGAGATTGCGCTCACCCATCGCCGTCGCGACTCGCACGTGGACAACGCCGTCGCCCAGGGCGTATGCGCGCTCCGTCGCAGCATAAAGCGTCCGCGCAGCGTCCCGGCGTTCCATGCCGATACCATCGACCGAGAGGATGCGATCCGGAAAGCGGAGGCCCTGCTCGATACCACTCCAGTTGGGGAGGCCGATGCTGGAGACGTTGCCCGAGGGGGTCACGAGGACGCCGGGGAAGGGATGCGCATACCAGCTCGTCGCGCCTCGCAACGCGATGGTGGCGACGCATGCGGCGGCCACCGCGATGATCCACGCGGAGGTCGACCGTCTCTGGGCGTGCGCACTCATTGAAGAGCGGCGGCGGACGCCGCCATCGCGACAGGTTATGCCGGGAAGCGCGACGTCGAAAAGAGTTCCGGCGTGGTCTTGACGGGAGGCCGCGAAGACCAGAGGCGCGCGAAGAAGTCCACGGCGGCCGAATCGAACGCGATCTGCCGAGCTTCGCCGCCGCCGCCGGCGCCGGTCAACGTGGTCAGCATGCGGTTCAGCTCAGCCTGCATTCCGACGGGCGTCGAGGGTGCCGCCGCGAGCTCGCGCACGATGAACGCCACCCGGAGGGCCAGGGCCCCGCGTCCGTGTGCGGTCGCTCGTGCTGACCTCGACGCGATCAAGCGGCCGTGTCGAAGCACGACCCGGGCGGCGTGCTCCACGTCCGGCCGAGAAAGGATCGCCCGAACCGCCCAGCGGGCCAGACGTACTGAATAGGGTCGCACGTCGCCGACGCACCACGCCGAGGCCGCCTCGTCTTCTCCCATCGCGACGAGTTCGAGCGCCAGGGGATCTCGCGCGGCCGCGCAAGCGCGCGACGCGTTGAGGCGCCCGTATCCGCACTTTGCGTTGTGGCCGTCGCGGTCTTCGCCGAACGGGAGGACGTCCGCCGGATCCGCCAGGTCAGGATCAGGGACGGACGACTGCGGGCGATCCACGGTCCGTGTGAGCAATGCGTGGACGTCACGCGCGCGCAGTCGAGGATTGCACCCAAGAACGAGCGCGATGACGCCCGCCGCGATGGCCGAAGCGCCGCTTGACTCCGCGTGGAAGAAGCGCTCACGGGCCGAGAACGGATGGGCGATGTCATCGCCGGGGGCAAGCCACCGGACAGCCGGCCCTCGGTTGGAGAACGGTCTCAGCTTGCCCGTGGCGGACCGCCAAAGAAACCACCCTCCGTGCCGGCCGCCGGGAGCGACGCAGTGCACGCGCGGGTCGCTGGCGGGATCGCCAAGGCCCAGCGAAAGGCTCGCGTGCAACGAGCCTGCTGGGCTCGACGTCTCGCGACCCGTTGGAAGCACGACCACGGTGCCTCGCCCTTTCCTGCCCAGGCGAGCCGCTACATCCAGCGCGTCGTCGAGCATCGGGCACGTGGTTCCCTCCACGTGCGTGGCGCATAGGATGACGTCGGCTCCGTCGAAAACGGAGCGAGCAATTGCGAGAGGCAGCCCAACCACGTCGGTCCCGGGCTTCGCGATGCAGTACGCCCGTACCGATGCATCCGGCGCGATACCGTCGTAACGCTTCCCATCCTCCCCGCGCGCGCCGACCGCCCATCCGATCATCAGCGCGCAGTGGCCGACGCCGGAAGGGGGGTTGTCGATGCCGACGCGCACGAGGCCGTCGAGGTCGAGACGCTCGAGGTCGGCGACGTCGTCGTCGATGACTGCCAGATGGGTTCCAGCCCCCGTCCCGCAAAGACGCCGATCGATGCACACGCCCCCCGCGTCGCCGATGAACCATCGGGCGCCGACCGCCGGCGCGTCGACGTAGGCTCGGGCGCGGACGGATCGCCAATCGTCCGGTCGCGCAACCATGGTGCGCGAGGTCTCGAGTCGCGGGGCAATGGCCATCGAGCCATGACGGGCCGGCGTCGCGTAGCGCAAGGGGATGCCCGCGCGAATGAGTTTGTCCGCCATGGCCTCGGGCGTGAGGATGGCCGGAGAACGAACTCGGACCCAGTGCAGCGGCGCTCGATCGAGCAACATCTCGAGGTC
>DATGJA010000077.1:0-3274 GCA_035295445.1 Polyangiaceae bacterium
CGTGGCGCCGCCCGACGGCCCCTGCAACCTCCAGAGCCTACCGTCGAGCTGCCCCGACTGCATGACGCAGAACGCGAGCGACGCGCCCATCTGCAAGATGTACCTGCAATGCTTCGCGACCAACGCGTGCGACCCCGCGACCGCGTGCGGTTCCAACGACGGGGTCTGCGGCGTCAACAAGATCGGCGGCGGCGAAGCGCCCTACCAGGCCGCCGTCGCGACGTACAAGTGCGCGTGCCCGTAGCAGGGTCTCGTTACGGCTCAGGGCCGCAGCACTTTGTAGGCGTGCATCCAGTCGTTCCGCAGCAGGCCGGGGATGCACCAGAGAATGCACAGCGGCTCGATCGCGCGGGCCGCGGCGGCGCCCCCCATGTCCTCCGTCTCCCAGCCGAACTGGTCGAGGATGACGCGCGTCTGCTCCTTGGCGCCCCCGTCGTTGCCGCAGATGAACATCGACGGCTTCGACGGAAGCTTCGGGTTGACCATCAGCGCCGAGCCGACGCTCGAGAACGCCTTGACGAACTTCGCCCCGGGCGCCTTCTTCTGCAGGCGCTCGAGGAGCGACTCGTTCAACGTCGTGAAGAACGACAGGACGCCGCCCTGCGGGGGCGCGTTCGCGATCGGGTTGGTCGCGTCGATGACCACCTTCCCGTCGAGGCCCGACCCGCACAGGTCCACGGCCTCTTCCGCGCCGACCCCCTTGACCGCGAGGACGACCACGTCGCCGAACTTCGCCGTGTCGGCGAACGTCCCCGTCCTGGCATTCGCGCCTGCCTTCTTCTTCCAGTCGCCGAGCTTCGCGGGGTCGCGCGACGCGCGCATCACCTCGTAGCCGTGCTTGAGGAAGCCGTCCGCGAGCGTCTCGCCCACCTGACCCGAACCGATCACGCCGACCTTCTTCATGGGTCCCTTCCCTTTCGTCGAAGGGTGTAGGCCGCGCCGCGGCGCCGCTCAATGGATCGACGGTGGGGTGTACACCCCCGTAGGCGGCACGACACACGACGAGAGGTTGAAGATCATGAACTCCAGGGCCGCCTCTTGCGGAGTCAGCGGGTGCGAGGCGCAGCCGGACGGGACGGTACCCGCCCCTCCGCCGACGGCCCCGGCGTAGTCCGGCGCGACGTTCGAACCGGGCTCGGTCATGCCGGGCCCGCCGCTCACGTGAAGATCGCTGTACACGACGCGCCCGCACGCGGCCTCGCCCTGCATCGCGGCGCCGGTGAAGGGCGCGTCGATCGAGAAGTACTGCGTCGTGTTCGGCACCGGCGTGGACGGGTCGAGCGTGATCCAGGCCTGCGCCGGGGGGCTATTGAGGGTGCTCACGTTGTGACGCGTGTAGTCGATGGGCAGCTTGCCGCCCTGCAGCGCGCCGACGTTGGAGAGCCAGCTCTGCATGTCGATGCCCTGTTGAAACCGCATCCCGTTCGGCAGCTGGGTGACGATGGCCCCGGGGAAGGAGCGTGCGTCGTCGATGAGGTTGGCCCCGGTCAGCCACGTCGCCATCGGAGGATTCGTGGCCGAGGTGAAGGGCCCCTGATTGAACCACGCGTAGTGATAGTGCGAGGCGAAGACCTTCCCGCCCGCGTTGGCGTAGTCGAGGAGGTTCTGCCGATCCGAGTCGGTCAGATCCGTCGCCGCGTTGGTCGGTCCGTCGACGGTGTCGCGTCCCTCGCACGAGAGGAGGACGATGTCGTAGCGCATGAGGTCGGCCTTCGAGTCCCAGAGCTGCTGCGACGGATACGCGTCCGGCATCGACGTGCTCGCGCCCTGGTAGCCGCTGAAGATCTTGATCTGCCCCGGGGGACTCATCCCGGCCGGGTCGCTCGTGTACTCCGAATCGTCGACGCCGATGCGCTTAAGAAGGCACTCGAGCGAGTCCGCCCCGCCGGTCGCGATCGCGATGTTCGGGATGCTCCCAACGGTGGGATCCGTCGCGCTGTTCTTGCTCGGCAGCGTCAACTTGAACGGGACGGCGTTGTCCACGCAGCTCGCGACCTTGGGGAGGGTGTAGAGCTTGCGCCACTTGCCGACCTGGACGACGAGCGCAACCGGCGTGTCCGACGCGGGCGCGTTCGGGATCGTGAAGTGGCCCTTCGCGTCGGTGACGGCGTCCGCCAAGAGATCCGTGGGGAAGAGGTCCGCGCAGCCGAAGCACGCCGCGCCCTGGGGCATGGGCTTGAGCGAACCTGGGCTGCTCGCCACGAAGACGGTGATGCCGTAGAGCGGATTGTTGCCGGCGGGGTCGTAGACGGTGCCGCTGATGGTCGTGCAGCTCCCGGGCGCGCAGCCGGCGCAGACGCACTGCTTGCCGACGCCGGCCTGACAGGTCGGCGGGCCGGCGGTGATCCCGCCCTCGGTGCTCGCGCCGCACCCGCCGAAGCTCATGCATCCGCCGGTCGAGGAGCCCGACGCGGCGGCGTCGTTCACGGCCGTTCGCCCCCCGTCGTCGGCGCCTACGTCCAAGCTGCCCGGGCTGCCGCAGCCGGCGACGACGCCGGCCACCAGCCAAAGCACGATCGCACGCAGAGCGTCTCGGTGATCCATGCCCGGCTCCTGCTCGCGCGCAGCCGTTTCTTCACTCGAGTCCTCAATTTTGGGAAGGCCTACTCCGAGTCCGTGAGGACGGCGCGCACCCGATCCGACAAGGGGCCATTGGGGTATGCGGCGAGGAACGCCGCCGCATGCTGCCGGGCGGCCACCGACTGGCCCGCGCCTGCGAGAGCGAGCACCGTCAACGCCTGACGCTCCTGCGCGAAGTACCCGGTCGCGTGGTCGCGCCGCAGCTTGTCGAGCACCCGCAGCGCCCCCTCCGGGTCGCGGTCGAGCAAGCTCCTCGCCAGCGCGACGGCCCGCAGCTCGGCCAGCGAATCGGTCGCCGGGGCCCGCGGAATCTCCGGAGGCGCGGGAATCGGCACCGCGTCGGCCGAGGCCGCGCCGTGCGCCCTCGCGGTGGGCGATGCGCGGCGGGCAGGCGCGGGCGCAGGCGCGGGCTCGGGTGCGGGTGCGGGCGCGGGCGCGGGCTCCGGCGCGGGCGCGACCTGGCTCTGTTCGGCCGGGGTTGGCGTCGACGGAGCCGGTGCCACCGTGACGGGCACCGCTCGCGGCGCCATCCGTCGTCCCGCGACGACCCCCGCGCCTACGAGCGTGGCGCCCACCCCGAGACCGACCAGCACCTTCACGGCGAGCTTGGCCAGCAAGCCCTTGCCCGACGTCGCCTGCGACGCCCCGACGGTTTGGTGTGTCGTCCGAACTCTCGCTTCGCTCGAGCCTGCGG
>DATGJA010000078.1:0-14020 GCA_035295445.1 Polyangiaceae bacterium
AACGTGTCCGCGCTCGGTCCGTTGAGGCCGACCGTCATCGTGGCCACCGTGTCGGTCGAGTTCGAGGCGGCGCAACCGGACGTCGCGGTCGTGCCGTTGATGATGACGCTTATGGCGCCCAGGTTCGAGATGTCGAGGTCGAGCTCGACGGCGTTCCACACGTTCAGGTTCAGGTTGGCGGTGACGGGGCACATCCCCGCGACGGCGGCCCCGGCGACGACGACCCAGTAGACGTAAAGCCCGGTGTACGGGTTGGATCCCCCCGAGGGGTCCGTCCCCTGCTCGGTGTAGCCGAGGTGGACGGTGTTGCCGCCGCACGAGATTTTCAGCAGATCCATGCCGGGGGAGCCGGTGGGGACGATCTGCGCCGCCGTCACCGGATCGATTTCGGCAGAGAGCGACAGGCTCGTGATGCTCGCCGCGCCCGGGGCGGGGCTAAAGGCGAGGGTGGCCACGTCGGCGCTGTTCGCGGTCACCGACGTGAGCAGCGAGTCCGGGGTCGAGTTGGCCCTCGCCATGGACACGGACAGCGACGCGGAGCCCGACTTCGTTTGCGTCCAGCCCGAGGGGAGCACGCCCTTGTCGAAGTCGGCGCACGCGTAGTCGGTGGCCGCCACGCCGCTCGGCGCGGGGTGCGAGGTGCACCACGTCGGGCAGTTGTTCGTGGTGCCCGGGTCGTTGCACGTGACCGCCGTCTTGTCCGTGGTGCATACGTACGTCCCGCAGGTTCCGCACGCGGCGCCCGGGGTGGCGGACAGCGCGCCGCAGCCGCTGCACGCGTTGACGGGGCACGCCTCGGCGGTGGAGTCCATCCCCGGGGCGTCCTGGACAGGGGCGTCCGTCGAGGTCGAATCCGCCGGCGTCGCGTCCGCAACGGCCGTTCCGTCGATCGGCGGCGCGTCACCGCCGGAGGTCGCGTCGCCGAGCGCGGACTCGCTCGTGCCTCCGTCGTTGCTCGCGTCCCCGCCGCTCCCCGCGTCCGTCCTCGTCGCGTCGGCCTCGGGGAGCGTCGAGCCCGGCTTTGCATCGCCCCCCCCGCCCCCGGCATCGACGCCCCCTTCGGCCGACAGATCGGCGGGCGCTTCGGCCAGGCAGCCCGCGAGCGTCAGGACGCCCGCGCAAGCCGGGATGACCGTCGCGGAGAGTCGGATCGCAAGGCCTCGTCTGGCGGTGATGGTGGTCATGCGAACGCGACGGGCCCCTCACCAGGTTCCCCGCTGCCGACACGCTCGTCAAGCTCGGGCCGGTGAGCCCGTGCCGTCATCACCGCTGCGTCACGTCCTCGTCAGTGGCACGCTTGCGCGTTCTTGGCCGCGACCTGGGCCCACTTCGTGTCCGTCATCGGGATCGCCTTGAAGTAGGCGCACGCCTTCTGGTCGCCGAGGAGCTTCCACCGGAACCAGGGAATCGAGATTTCCTCCTCTTGCGCGTTCGGCACCGGGATGTGCGTCGCGCCGTTGGCCGTCCAGAAGTAGGCCTCTTCGCTGGGGCTCGTCGCGTCGTAGGCCATTTGAACCCACGCTTGCGACACGAGGCCGTCCGTCCCGAGGCCGCTGAACATGAACATCGGTGACTTGATCGCGGCGTAGAGCTGCTGCCACGTTGCGCCCATGGGCTGCGTGCCGAAGCCGCTCGCCGGCTCCATCGCGAGGCCGGCGTAGATCAGCTTGGTGCCGTACTTCTTCTCGGCCAGCGCGAGGACGGTGAAGGCCGCCTGACCTCCCTGGGAGTGTCCCGTGGAGCCGAACTTGTCGTCCGCGAGGTCCGGGAAGGTCATGAATGCCGTGTCGAGCGCCTGGAGCCCCTGGTCGCCGGCGCCGGTGTTCGCGTTCTCGTAGCAGGCAGTCAAGAAACCTTGCGTCGCGAGCCGGTTGAGGGCGGCCTGGTAGTCGGCGCACACGGCGCCCGTGCCGTTCGCCAAGTGGACCACCGGGACCTTGCATCCGGAAGGGACGCTCGGAACGTAGTAGTTGATGGAGCCGACGACCTGCGTCTTGACCATGAACGGTCCGTCACTTTCGAAATCGGTGATTCCGTCGAGACACGCGCCGTGGGGAATGGGTCCTCCCGTATTGACCGCGCCCCCGTCGCCGCTTGACCCGCTGCTCGCGATCGGAGCGCCGCCCCCGTCGTTCGGCGTCGCGCCGCCGCTCGTCGCGCTCGAGCCGCCGCTCGCCGAGGTCGATCCGGTGACGCTTCCGCCGGTGCTCCCCGCACCGCCCGTGTTGCCCGTCGCGACGCCCCCGCCCGTGCCGCTGACGCTCGCCGCGCCGGCGCCGGAGATCGCGCCGCTCGTGCTGCCCGTGCGACCCGAGTGGGCCGCGCCACCGAGGTCCGGCTGACCGGTCGAAGAAGGCCCCGCCGATGAGCCCGACCCGGCGCACCCCGCGCCGAGCGTCGCCACCACGATAGAACACGCCCCGATCCGACGGACGCTCCGAGGCGTCCCCGACCCGCATGAAAGAGTGTGCATCGTTCTTCCTCCCTCGCTTCGCTCGAGCGTGCGAAACGACGGTGTGGGGGCTGTTGTAAGCGCGGCGGCACGGACGATCCTCGCCGCATCCAGAACAAATTCAGAATTGCGCACGGGCGATGAACCCACGCGCGCGCGGGCGAATCAGCCGGCGCGGAGTCGTGATTCGGCGCGGCGCGTCAGCGGGTGCATCCCCATGCGACGTCCGTCCGCGACCACGCGGGAGAGCAGCTCGCGCGCGCGCGTCTCGTCGGGCGCAGCGCCCGCGTCGAGCAGGAGGGTCGCCAGCTCGAACGCCGAATGCGCAGCCCTCGCCGGAAACCCGCCTCGATCGTTGTCGTCGAGCGCTTGCTCCAGGTGCTCTCTCGCCCGTGCGTCCCTGCCGAGCGCCCGGGCGAGCAGGCCCAGGAAATGGGACACGGATCCATCGCAATGCAGGCTCAGGTCGGCGGCGAAGAAGCGGGGGTAGGGCGCGAGCAGCGCGTAGACGCTCTCCGCGTAGGGCAAGCAGCCGGTCGGCACGCTCGCCGCGGCCAGGTGCACGAGGGTCGCGAGATAGTCGCGGTCGTGAGGGAGCTCGGACAGTCGCTCGCGCGGCCAGCGCTGCAGCGCCGCCGTCGCCGCTTCGATCGAGCCCGCCTCCGCCAGCGACCGGATCTTGCGTGCCGCTCGGAAGGGACAGTCCGAGTCCTGCGGGTGCAGCGGCCCGTCGTCGCCCGCCGGCGGCGCTTCGCCGGTCTCCCGAAGGAGCACGCCGCGATCCGTGGCGCCCACCCGCTGCACGTTGAAGAGATACGTGCCCTCGGCAAGTTCGTGCAGCTCCTTCAGGGCGTCGGCGACGCCGGCGAAGTGGCCTCGGTTCATGCGATGAACGATGAGAGCCCTGCGGTAGTGCCAGTCGAGCTCGACGATCTTCGCCTCGCGAGCGAGCGCTCCGAAGGCCTCGGTCAGGCGGTCCACCGCCGGCCAGTCCGCCCGCTGCAGCGAGGACACGATGCGGGAAAAGAGCGCCCGCGACGGCCAGCCGCTCGGGTATCGGTGGCGGCTCTCCGTGTGCAGCCGATCGATGCGATGTCGAAGCGCTTCGACCTCGTCCCCGCCGTCCGGCCCGCTCGTGAAATAGAACCTCGCGGCCAGCACGGTCGCCAGGACCCCGGGGCTGCGCGATTCGGTGGCGAGCGCCTCGGCACGATCGATGAGCGACGTCACGGCCTCGCGGTCGAAGCAGTGCGGGGCGGTCCACGACATGCGAGCGAGGATGTCGGCGCGCAGCGCCAGGTCGGCGGGCGAAAGAGCGCGCTCGGCTGCCTCGAGCACCTCGAGCGCGCCGGGCAGGGGTACGAATCCGGGCCCCGGGGTCATGTGGCGGGCCGCCTCGGCGAGCACGGGGCCGAATCCGTGCTCCTTGCCGAGCGAGACGGCCTGGGCCAGCGGCTCGGCGAACGGGCCGCTCGTGGCTCGCTCGCAGAGCGCGAGGCTGAAGAGGACGTCGCACCGCAGCCGCGCGTCCCACGAGTCCGTGAGGTCGAGCGCGGCGAGGGCGCGCCGCAGGAGGGCGACCGCGTCTACGTGCGCGCCCACGCGGGCGGCCGCTCGAGCCGCGCGCTTGGCGTAGCGCACCGTCTTGTCGACGTCGCCGAAGGGGAGCGCGGACATGAGGTGCGAGACGACGTCGGGTCGCGGCGGTCTATCGCCGGCGGGATGTCGGCGCTCGAGCGCGTCGGCCGCTCGCAGGTGCAGGCTCGCAGCCTCGCTCGCGGAGAGACCTTCGAGCAGGACGCTGCGAATCAGATCGTGACCGAACTCGAAGAGGTCCGGCCCGCGCGCCGACTCGACGATCATCCTCGTGTCTCGGGGTTCGCGCAGGAGGTCGGGGACCGATTCCGGGCTCCTCCCCGTGATTTGGGCGACGAGCCCGAGGTCGAATTCGCGTCCGACCACCGCGGCCGCCGAGAGGACGTCGAGCACCGGCCGGGCCAATCCCCGGAGCCGCTGCCTCACGATGTCGAGGGCCGGGCCGGAGACGGCCAGCTGGTCGACCCGCGGCGGCGCCGAGCGACTGAAGGGGCGGAGGAGCTCGACCATGAAGAACGGGTTGCCCTCGCTCCGCGTGAACACCGCGCGGCGGACTTCGGGCGGGACGGGCCCGACGCTGTGCGCCGTATACTCGTCCACGTCCTCTTCGGTCAGCGGCCGGAGCGCGATGTTCTCGGCGTTGCGGTGGCCGCGTACCGCAGCCAGGTCGCCTGCGTTCGCGGCGGGCTCGGTGTCGCGCGCCGTCGCGAGGATGACGAGGCGCATGCGGGCGATCTCGGGGGCCAGATACGCAAGCAGTCGCAAGGAGCCCGCGTCGGCCCACTGCAGGTCGTCCAGCACGAGCATCCACGGGGAGGCGCTCGACAGCGCGTCGAGCGTGCGGGCAACGGAGTCGAACGTGCGGTGGCGAGACGCCTCGCTGCCCCAGTCGGTCGCAGGGTTTCCCTCCGGCGCCAGGAGCGCGAGCGTGCGGTCGACGTCGTCGAGGACGCCCGCGGGGAGCGAGGCGGCGCGCGCCGTGCGCAGAGCTTGGACGAAGGGCCAGAACGCAGGCCCCAGCGTGTTGGCGCGACAATGCCCCCACGCGCACGCGACCCCGCGTCCGGTCGCGCGCGCCGAGAGGACCTCGGCGAGGTGGGTCTTTCCGATGCCCGGCTCGCCCGCGACGACGACGATGTGGCCCCGGCCGTTTCGCGCCTGGGCGACGAGCGTCTCGACGCGTTCGATCGCGTGGGCCCGACCGACGAACGGAGCATCCGCGGAGGGTGGGTCGACGGTGGCCGGCGGCGGGGCGGCGGCGCAATCCGGCGCGGATTCGCGCTGCACCACCGCAGCCGTGAACCGGTATCCCCGACCGTAGACGTTCTCCACGAGCTCGGGAGGGCCCCCGCCATCGAGCGCTTTGCGCAGTCGCGATACGGCGCCGGTGAGGACCGTGTCGCTGAGGGAGCGGCCCCCCCAGACGTTCTCGACGAGCTCCTGCTTGGTGACCAGGCGTCCGGGCCGCCGCAGCAGGTACGAGAGGACGTCGAGGACCTTCGGGTCCGCCTTGATCAGCGTGCTGCCGCGCCGTAGTTCGAATGCCGGCTCGTCGAACACGAAGCCTGCAAACTCAAAATGCACGGCGAACACGTAGCATGCTCCGGCGATCGACCCGGGCGACGCCCGGTCGTCGGCCCCCCGCGATCCTTGGTGGTTTCGCCGGCTCGGGCTCCGCGTCCGGCGGCGTCGTCAGCGCGGGGCCCGCGGACGCCGACGTCGCCTCCAGCCGAACGGTCTTCTCGGACGATTCGTGCGCGCCCGGGGATCCTGGGCGGCAGCGGCGGGCCGAACAGGGCAAGCAAAGGAGAAACGACGAGGACGGCCGCATGAGAAGAAATTACTATGGATCCCTTCGACGCCAGGACGCTAAACCCATTGCCATTTCCGGGGGCACGGCTCCGGCGTCCGGTCGAGGGGAGAGGCGGGGGTCCATCCGGTGGGGAAACCAATGTCAAGACGCGGCAAGCGGTTCGCGCTGTACCTTCTCGGATCCGTAGGGCTCTTCCTATGCACGTGGTCGTCGCCCGCGCGCGCGGACGTCTACGGTGACGTGAGCTGGGCGATCGAGCAGATCATCGAGCACGAGATCACGACGACGGTGATCCCCAATCTCGTCCAGTCGGCTCCGCATGTCTGCTACTGGGTGCCGGGGTCGCTGGCCCTGGTCCAACAGAATCGGTTCGCGCCTCTCCCTGCGGAGGCGCGGCAAGAGGGCGCGGACGCCGTCGGGTACCTCACGGAGAACGTCGTCGTCGCGCTGAGCACGAACCAGCGCGTCGACCTCGACGCGCTGAAGGCGTGGATCTCGGATCCCACGTCGGCCCCCGTGCCGTCGGGGCAGCTCCTCCCGTGCGACTTGCCGAAGCCCCCGAAGCCTGTCTGCAACGGCGTCACCGTCTCGGCCGCGACGCTGGCCATGCGAGACTGCGCGGCGGTGCAGTCGGGCCCTCGCGAGGCGGCGTGCGCCCTGGGTTTGCTCGTCCGCGACGCGATCGCGGGCGACTCGCCGGCGGTGTCTGACGACGCCGAACGGCTGGCCGCGGCGCTGGTCCTGCAGCTCGCCAAGGCGGCCGGCGCGACGCTGACGGACAAACAGGCCAAGGATCTGGCCGAGGCCGTGCTCGACTTCTTGTCCGGAAAGAAAGACCTGAATGCGGCGCTGGCGGATCAGCCGCTCGTCGGCGAGGTCCGAACAAAGGTCGAGTCGGCCCTGAAGGTGTTCGCGCGCCTGCACGCGGGCGACATCGCGGCGGGGTCGTTGCTCGCGGCGGCGGCCGGAGGGGAGGCGCTCTGCCGATCGCCTTTGGGGACGAACATGCCGCTCTGCCATGTCTTCGGCGCGCTGACGGGAACCGGCGGGGAAGCGACGGCTGCAGACCTTGCGGCCATAGGGCAGGCGTTCTTCAAGAAGGACTACGGGCTCGCCGTGGGCGTCGCGACGGACCTGGCCCTGGGGACTCAATGCACGTGGCTGGATCCGTGCCCGGACGACGGCGAGCGCAAGAAGCGCGTCAACGCCGCGAAAGGGACGTTCATCGACGAGCTCGCGAAGGAGTTCGTGGCCAAGACGGCGACCTTCATGGTGGACGCGGAGCTCTCGTCGTCGCAAGCGTCCGACGTGGGTCAGCAGGTCGTGGCCGCCGCCGCGGAGCTCCTCTCCGAGACGGACACCGGCGGCATTCAAAGGAAGGACATCGGCTGGGGGCTCATCCTCCCCACGATCGGCCTCCGCTACGGCTACAGCCCCGGCCACATCAACGCGGCCGGACAGAGCACGATGCGGGGGTACCCGACGGTCGACTTCGTGTCCCTGCACCATCCTTTCTACTATTCGGCCAACTGGTACCTGGGCCTGCACGTCTCGGTGCTCGACGCCCTCGCGCCCCTGGCCGAGGCGAGCGATCGCCCGGCCTCGTCCCTCGTGAGCGGCGACGAGGTGAAGGCCACATGGCTCGGCTTCGTCGCGCCGCGCGCGGACCTCGTCGTCGGCTTCCCGTTCCTCTCGAATCGCCTCGTCGCGGGGGCGGGCGTGGGGGCGCACCCGTACCGGCTCGTGCCTCTTCCGGCACCCCGATTCACGTATTGTTTCTTCGGAGACACGTGCCTGGACAATGGCAACAAGACCCTGGACCCTGGATTTCTAGAATTCTCGCTATCGGTGAAGCTGGTGCTCTGAGGAGGGTCCATGTCGTCGACGACTCGAACGGTCCTGGCGCTGTTGCCCCTGGCGGCGGTGGGCGCCCTCGCGCTGCAAAGCTGCGGCGGAGCCCAGACGCCTGTGCTCACGTGGAAGTGCATCCCGGACGGCGGGGGGCTCGACGCGACCCCGGCTCCGGACGCCTTGCCCCCGGCGACCGACGTCACGCCCCCCGACGGCGCGACGATCAGCGGCTTCTTCGACCTGCACACCCACCCGCTCTCGAACTTGGGCTTCGCCGGCAAGCTGGTATACGGCGGCCCCGACGTCGGGGCGCTCCTGCCCGCCGACCCGGCATGCAACCCTCGCGTGCGCGCGGCGAGCGCCTCGCAAGCGCTCGGACGCGACCAGTCGACGCACGCGAACTGGTCGCTCGACTTGAACCCCCTCGACGTGCTCAACGGAAAGCCCGCGCTTGCCAACCCATGCGGGGACCTGATTCGCCAGCTCGTGGTCAGCGCGGTGCAGTCGTACAACCAGGCCAACAACCCGAGCCCGAGCGCGGTCGGCGACCCGACGTTCGAAGACTGGCCGAAGTGGGACGACATCACCCACCAGTCGATGTGGGTCGACTGGATCAAGCGCACCCACGACGCGGGCCTCAGCGTGATGGTCGCCCTCGCAGTGAACAACGAGACGCTCGCCGACGCCGTCGCCGGCCCCGGCGACGGCCCGGACGACGACATGCGATCGGCCGATCTGCAGATCGACGAGATCAAGGCGTTCGCCGCGCGTCATCCGGACTGGGTCGAGATCGCCTACTCGTCCGCGGACCTACGCCGGATCGTCTACAACCGCAAGCTCGCCCTGGTGCTCGGCCTCGAGGTCGACAACATCGGCGACTTCAACCGGTATCCGAGCCTTTCGCGGCAAGACATCACCTCGGAGATCGCGCGACTTCGGGAAAAGGGCGTTCGATACCTCTTTCCGGTGCATCTCATCGACAACCCCTTCGGCACGACCGCGGCGTACCAGGACATCTTCAACCTCTCGAACTTGCGCGAGGCGGGTCACTTCTGGAACTTGGTCTGCGCCCAGAAGGAAGACCAGATCACGTACACGTACAAGATGGGCAACCCCCTGACGCAGACGCTCGATCTCGACGTCTCCGACCCGCTGACCGCGGAGATGGCGGGCCTGATGGTGGCCAAGCTCGGGATGCTGAGCGACGCCCACGCCCCGCCGACGGACCCGTCGGACGAATGCTCGAAGAAGGGGGTCGGTATGGTCAATCGGGGGAAGGACTATGCTGGCCTATCGCCCAATGGGCAGTTCGCCATCCGCGAAATGATGCGGCAGGGAATGCTCATCGACGTCGACCACATGTCGCAAGCCTCGGTGAACGACGCGCTCGGCATCGCCGCTGCCGAGGGATACCCGGTCAACAGCGGTCACAATCAGGTCCGCGGCCAGGCGGCCGCTCTCGGCAAGGACGCGGTGAGAGAGCGTTCGCTCACGGCCGCCCAGTACGCGGCCATCGGCAAGGTGCATGGCATGGCGGGCGTGGGCGGGGCGAGGACGGACGACAGCGGCTGGGTCGCGTTCTTCCAGGGGATCGCGAAGGCCATGGGCGCCCCGGCGGGCGCCATCGGCTTCGGGACCGACGCGGACGGCCTTGCACCGCTGATGAAGCCGCCGCCCGCTCATCGGGTGGACTACACGGCCGCTTTTCCCAAGTCCACTCTCGGGAGCGCGAGCTGGGACTACAACACGGCCGGCGTCGCACACTACGGCCTCCTCGCGGATTTCGTGCAGGGCATCCCGCGCGTGGAGGGCGGCGGCGACGTGGTCCCCGCGATGAAGCAGGGGGCGCAGTACTTCTACGATACGTGGAAGCGCGCCGAGGACTACGCGGCCCGGCAAGCGGTCGACGCGGGCGCGCCTGCCGCCGCCGCGGTCTCCGCACCGGCGCCGGTCTCCGCGCCGCCGGCGTGCACCACGGGGACGGCGGCGTGCCCCACGCCGCATCGGAGCTGCGAAGCGGGGGAGGCGATCGACCGATGGGGATACTGCGTGCCCACCGGCCCTCGCCGCACGGTGGCCGTACGCCTTCGACGCGCTCCCACGGTAGCCGCCCCCTCGCTCGGGGGCGGCGAGTACACCCTGCTGCTCGAGGAGACCGCGCCGGCCGCCCGCAGGGCCCAGCCGCTCGCGCGCGCGTTCGACGTGGACGTCGCGACGGCAGGGCGTCAGGTCACGCTGAAGAGCCGGAGCGCCAAGCCCCCCGCGGAGGCCCCCAAGGTGCATGGCGGGTTCCGGGGCGACCGCTTCATCCTGCGGATCGAGCAGGGCGACCACGTCATGATGCTCAACGCCACGGGTCCGAGCGCCGGCACCGTGAGTGAGGTCACCGGCGCGTACACGATTCATCTGCCGGGACAGGGCCCGTTGACCGGCGTGTTCGTCTTGAAGCGCACGTCGACCTTTTCGGAGCGGCCCGCCGCCGCGTTGCCGTTCGAGCAGCTCGGGTCCTTTCTCACCGACCTGCGCAAATAGAGCGCCGCCACGTTTGTATTGTCGGGCGTGTGAAATCCTGATCCGTCTCGATGGCGGCACTCAAGAAGTGCTGGCCACCTACCAGCACGATCGACCGTGGTCGCCGTGGACGATAGCGCCGTCTACTGGACGGACGTAGGCGTGAGCCCCAGCCTCACGGGTGGCGACCGGGGGCTCATGAAGCTCGTCAAGTGAGCGCAGACTCGGTCATTGAAGCCGCCACGAGGTCGCTCGTCCGCGTCCCCGCTAGCCTACGAGTCCAAAAACGTCCGCAGTTGCGTTTGTTCCGGAATGGTCGTCACTTCCGAGAGCCAGGCCACAAGCGCTTCCTTATCCGAGAAAATTCGGCGCCGATCCTGCCCGCCGGTCTCCGAAATGAATCGTGCCACTTGAAGGCTGAGGAGGGCGCTGCTTTGAGCGAGGAAAGCGTTTCGAACGATGTGCGGATTGTCGTTCTTCATCAGCTGGACGATCCGATCTGAGACCTCCGGTCGAAGAACCTGGCATAAACGGAGATCCGTACAGAGGACCGCGCGCCTTTTCCCGCCCTGAACCACCCGTCGTACGAGCGTCACCAATTTCGCCTCGAACGTCACGACTTGGTCCATCGTCGCCGAGCCGATGAAGCGAATTTCGATGAGGGCTCCAACGTGCGACTCAACCGGCACGGCGGTGGGCACGTCCGAGGACACGCTCGGGGCGGGCAGCGGCCTCACCCGGGACAACGCTTTCGACACCATGGGCCCCTGTCTCGTGGGACGGATCGCTGAGCTCGTGTCGTGCGTCGGTAGGATAGATTCCAGTCGTCGCTCTCGTCGTGCCTCCTCCGTTAGACCCTCCAGGGCGGCCGCGAACTCGGAGACGGAGTCGAAGCGCTCGTCCGGAGTTGGCCGGAGCGCGCGCGTGAGCACGTCGTCGAGCCTCGCCGGCAGCGACGCGTCGATGGACGAGGGAGGCGCTACGCGTCCAGCCACCGCGGATCGCATGGTCTCGTAGGTCGATGAACTTCCGAACGGCCGCTGGCCCGTCACGCACTCGTAGAACGTCGCGGCCAGCGAGTACTGGTCGCTCCGCTCGGACGCGGCCGTTGCACCGAAGACGATCAACTCGGGCGCCATGTAAGCGGGGGTGCCGAGGACATCCTCCGAACGCGTCAGCGTCGGGTCGCCTCGAAGGGTCGACACACCGAAGTCGGACAGCTTTGCCCTTTCGGGCGTCGCTGCGGTCAAAAGGATATTGGAAGGTTTGATGTCACGGTGGACGATACCCGCCTCGTGCAGCGCTTGGACAGCCGAGCCGATCGGCAGAAGCAACCCCAGCGCGCGCTCGAGAGGGAGTTTTCTGCTCCGCCGCAAGAGGGACGCAAGGGTGTCCCCGCCCATGAGTTCCATGGCCAGAAAGGTCTGGCCGTCCGCTTCGCCGAAATCCAAGGTCTCGACGATGTGCGGGTGGCGTACTCCCTTCGCGACGCGCGCCTCGCGAAGGAACCGAGCCGCATGACGTGCCTCGAAGGCGAGCGGGACGTGAAACACCTTCAACGCGGTTCGCCGCCCGGCGGGGTCGACCGCTTCGTACACGGCAGACGTGGCCCCGCGGCCCAGCAGCCGTGACAGCCGGTACGGGCCCAGCCGAGATCCGTCGTGGATACGAAGCGTCTGCAAGCCGGTCCCCCACACGTCGGATCCCGCGCGTTTTTCGCGCAGCACTTTACCAGTCCTCCCGTCCGCGTCATCTCTCTCGTTGGAGCCCAGTGCCGGCTCGCGCCAGCGCCTGCTACCGTACGGCGCGTGCCGATCCGGCCTGCGAACGACGCGAGCGACGAGGACACGTGGGACGATTCGAATTCGTCGCCGCCAGGCACTTCGCCGGACGTCCCCCTCCCGCAGCTCTTCGTGGCACTCGACTGCGCGCAACCGGCCGCAGGGTGCGCGCGTCACTCCCTGTTCGGCGTCGAGCGCGTCGTCGTCGGGCGCGCCGCGGTGCGAAGTTTCGACCGAACGAAAAGCGGCGCGAAGGCCGTGACCCTCGGGATACCCGATCGGCACATGTCGATCGTGCACGCGCGGATCGAACGCACGCCGGACGGCGCCTTCGTCGTGGAGGACGCAGGTTCGCGCAACGGTACGTTCGTCAACGCCGTCGCGGTCGATGGCCCAACGCTACTTGCCGACGGCGACCTCATCGGGGTCGGCCATACGCTCCTTCGGTTTCGTGCCGCGGTGCCGTGCCCCGTCAAGACGGCCCCTGACGTCGACTCGTCGCGTTCGGACCACGGCGCCCTCGTGGCCACCGTCGACCCGTCGCTGGCGCGTCGGGCCGAGGCGCTCGCTCGTGTCGCCCGCTCGGACAATCCGGTGCTCTTGCTCGGCGAGACGGGGGTCGGTAAGGAGGTGCTCGCGCGCGCGATCCATGCCGCGTCGAATCGTCGGGGCCCGTTGGTCGCAGTCAACTGCGGCGCGCTGCCGCCCGCGCTCGTGGAGGGGCAGCTCTTCGGCCACGTGCGGGGGGCGTTCACCGGCGCGATCACTGGCAACTCGGGGTTCTTGCGCAGCGCCGACGGCGGCACGCTGCTCCTCGACGAGATCGGCGATCTACCCCTGCCGGCACAGGCCGCTCTCCTGCGCGCCCTCCAGGAGCGCGAGGTGGTCCCGGTCGGTGCGGCGCGTCCGACGCGGGTGGACATTCGTGTGATCGGAGCGACGATGCGGCCACTGGAGTCGCTCGTGAAGGGCGGGGCGTTCCGCAAGGATCTGTACGCGCGCATGGCCGGTTTCACTTTCCACCTGCCGCCCTTGCGCGAGCGTCCCGACGACATTGGCGTGCTCGTCGCCGCATTCGCGGCGGAGCGGCCGATCTCGCTCACGCGAAGCGCCGGGCGGGCCCTGCTCGAGTACGAGTGGCCGGACAATGTGCGGGAGCTGCATCGAACGCTCAGCGTCGCCGTGGCGCTGGCGGAAGGCGCCGCCGTCGGGGTGGAGCACCTTCCCGAGGCCGTGGCGCAGGCGGCAAGGCGACCGCTTGGCTCGAAGGCGGCCATGGCGCCGGTCGCGCTTCGGACGCTGCTCGTCGATTCCCTCACGCGTCACCAGGGGAACGTGAGCAAAGTCGCGCGGGAGCTCGGCAAGGCGCCCACCCAGATCCGGCGATGGATGGCGCGGTTCCAGCTGGTCGCGGCCACGTTTCGCGCGGACTAAGTACAAGCCGCAAGAGCACGGCGGTCAGGCGTCGTGGCCGCCCCCCCCGGATGCGGCGACACACAGGAACAGTGGCGACACAGTCCCCGACACATCCCCTGTGTGTCGTGCCGTGCCCAAGCTACCGGAAAGTCGTCGCCCGGCCTCTGGCACGACGTCTGCCAGGGGCGACTCGGGTGCGACCCCGCAATCGATTGAAAGCGTTCCAACAGCATCCTGGTCGACCGGTGGGTCACGACGGTGCGACGGCGGGTGCGACAGGGGTGTGACAGCGCGGGTCGCGCCGAGGAGCGGGCGCATGGACACGAAGACCACACGGGGAACGATCGATGCACGCGAGGCGCGTTCGTCACGATGGACACGATGGAGCGGAGGTCTCCGGGCAGGCATCGCCCTGCTTGGCGTGTCCGCGGCGACGGCCTGCGCGCCGTCCTCGCATCCCAAAGAGGGCGCGCAGGAGCGCACGGCCAAGACGGCGGCGGCGCTGACGACGTCGCCCGTGCAGAGCGCGTGGGGCGCGCCCGGCAGCGTGTCGGCGACGTTCGATTCGGCGCAGACGCTCGGCGACGTGAACCTCGTCAT
>DATGJA010000079.1:0-9819 GCA_035295445.1 Polyangiaceae bacterium
GCGCCCGACGCATCGCGAGCTCGTGTCCCTCCCGTGTGATGCGAGACCCCGCGCGCATCGTCTCGACCTCACCTGCGGATTTTCGGAGGCGCATCTCGTGGAGGACGGTGCCGGGGTCCACGATCTCGGAGGGTGCGACCACCCCGGTCCGCTGACGCGCTCGGACGCGGTCGATCGCGGCGAGGAGCCGATCGTCGAAGCGACGGTCGAGCCCGAGGCGGTAGTACACGCGCCGCCGGTCCTGGAGCAGGTCCGGAAGCTTCTCGTCGAGCTCCGACACGACGAGCGCCTCGTCGGCGCCGAAGTCGGTCCGGGCGCCGTCGACGCCCGCTCGCGGTCCGTCCCATATCTCGCGGTCGCGGTCGCGCGGTCGGACGAAGAAAGTCGCGCGGGCCCGAGGGCCGTCGAGCGCGAGGACGCTGCCGGGTTCGTCGAAGCCCGTGAGGTAGAAGAAGTCCGAGTCCTGCCTGTACTCGTGCTCGACGTCGTTGTTTCGCACGAAGACGGGCGCGCTCGGCAGAATGGCCACGGCCGGCCCCGGCGACGCCGACATGGCACGGACGAACGCGGCGCGACGCTGCGCGGATGCTTCGCGGTCGAGCAGGGGCATGCGACTCACAGCGTAGCAAAGTTGGCCCGGCGCGCGGTGGGCGCGCAAATTCGCCGGCATCATGATCTCCGAGGAACGCCGTCGTCAGCGAAGCGCGGATCCGCTCGTCGCCCTCCACTACCAGCTCGCCCACGCGCGCCACGAGGGGCGTCTCGAAGCCCTCGTCCTGGCGGACGACGCGGGCGTCGTGGTCGCCGGCGCCGGCGCGTGGGCCGTTTGCGAGGAGCTCGCAGCCTACGCGCCGCTCCTGGCGCAAGGCGTGTGGACCGAGCCCGGGATGGCGACGACGTCGCGCGTCGCCGAGCTCCGGACCCAGGTCGACGTCCAGCCCGTGAGCGTCGAGGGACAGACCGTCCTGCTCTGCGCGCGCGGCTCCGGGAGCTCATCCGCGATGAGCCGAGCCGCGAAGGGCGTCGCACGGATCCTCAAGACCGCGGCCTAAGTCCGCGCGCTCGAGCGAAGCGAGAGATCGGACCAGGGATACCCGGATACCCCTGGGCAAGGAGCCGTCTACGGCCCGAGCACCTCGCGCGCACGTTCGAGGTCCTTGGGCTCGACCTGGACGTCGACGCCGGTCGACCCCGCCAGGTAGGGCATGACGCCGGCGGTCTGGGCGCCGATGACGAATGCGCGGATCCCCTCGAGCTCGAGCCTCTCTTGCGCGAGCTGCGCGAGCTCCACGTCCGGAAACGACGCCACGGTCACCAGGGTCTCCATAAGCCCGAGAGGTTAGGCCCGGACCCTAGCTTCGCCCAGCCCCGCGGGTCGGGGCGCCGTTGACCGACCTTGCGCCGCACGGTACGACGCCTTGACTCTGGAGAGATCGGACACCCCAAGGCGATGCCATGAGCGAGAAGGACCCCGGCGAGCGGCGTCGACGGCTCGACAGCGTCATCCCCGAGCTCATCAAGAGGGCCGTCGAAATTGGGGTAGAGAAGGCGGCCGTTGCCCCTGATAACCTGAAGGAATTCGTCGGTGGGATGAAGGTCCCGCGAGACGTCGCGCACTACATCCTCTCGCAGGTCGACGAGACGAAGAACGGCCTCTTCCGGGTCGTCGGCAAAGAGGTCCGCGAGTTCCTCGAGCACGCGAACATCGCGGGCGAGATGCAGAAAATGCTCACGACGGTCCAGTTCGAGATAAGCACCACCATCCGGTTCAAGCCCAACGAGGGTGGAGCCGGCGCTGCCGAATCGACGAAGATGCCGAAGCCAGAGGTCAAGGCGGACGTACAGATGAAACGCGCCACGCGGTCCCCCGAGCGGAGTGATCCCCCCGGGCCCCTCGGCGCCGACGACCGGCCGCGCGAACGAAGGCGCAGCCGCGAGTGACGAGAACAGCCGGACTCTCTTATACGGAAACGAGCATGGGCAAGCCGCTACGGGTCGCGGGCGAGGTCGACAGCTGGTGCACGCGCTGCCGCCTCGTCCTAAACCACCGCATCGTCTCGATGAAGAACACCAAGCCCCACCAGGTGGAGTGCTTGACGTGTCGGTCCACTCACCTCTGGCGCCCGCACGCGCCGGGCGACAAGCCCGCCGTGCGCGCCTCGACGCGACCCGCCTCGTCCTCCCCGCCGTCGACGGGGGCCACGCGGGCCACGCGTGGCCAGGCGCGCCACGAGCAGCAGTGGGAAAAGGCGATCGTCGGCCACGGGGTGCACGACTTCAAGGCCTACAGCGTGGCGGCGAACTTCCGGGAGGGAGATCTGCTGCGGCACAAGAAGTTCGGTGACGGCGTCGTGACCCGCGTCATCGACGCCCACAAGGTCGAGGTCCTCTTCCGTGACGAGGCGCGGACGCTGGCGCAGGGGATGGCCTGAGAGTTTACTGCTCGAGAGCAACATGGGTAGGATCCGGGGCGCCGCTCGCGCCCTTCTCGTCGGCGTCCTCGGCGCGGTGGCTACGGCCGGCGCCGGGGTCACGTCCGCGGCCGTCCCGCTCGGCCAGGCGTCGACTCCGGTCCGCATGGCGCTCGGATCGGACGGACGGATCGGGGCGTGGCTCGTCGCCGGCCCCGTCGACCACCCGCGCGCGCCGGAAGCCCGCGCGCTCGACCGAAGGGAAAGATCGGACGACACACCCAACGACTCCGCCGGAGCGCCCGCCCTGGACGCGCCGCTCGAGGACGCCACAGGCGCGCCGCGGTGGCGCCTGGCGTCGGCAGCCGACGGGACGGTGGACATCGCGACAGCGATCGACTGCCACACGCGCGACCGCTACGCGTACGCGGGGGGCATCCTGCACGTCGAGCGCGCGGGAAGGCACGTCTTTCTCGTCGGCACCGACGACGGCGTCTCGATCGTCGTCGACGGTCGGCGCGTGTTCTCGCGCGACGACGTGCGCGGGGAACGCGACGACGAGGACGCCGCTCCCTTCGACCTCGCTGCGGGCGATCACACCGTCCTCTTCGTCCTGCACAAGCGGGGCATCACGGGGTGGAAGCTCCGCGCCCGGCTGCTCGACGACGCGCTCCGGCCCCCGCAGGGGAGCGCGTGGCTGCTGCCCGGGGCGTCGCTCGACGACGCGCGCGGCCTCGCGGCGCGGATGTCGCTGCTCACGCTCGACCGGGGGCTCGCCTCCGACGCCTACCGGCCGACGCTCACGGTCCGCTTCCCCGCCGGCGCCCCCCGCGGCGTTCACCTCACCGTCCGGGTGCAGCTCGTACGCGCCGCGCGAGGCCAGGACACCGCGCCCCCGCCCCTCGTCGACGCCGACGCAGGCGAAGCGTCGTTCGACGATCGGAGCGCGCGCGACCTGACGATCGCCCTGCCGCGTGTCGCCCCCGACGAGGTCGAGGACGACGACTGGACGTTCCACGTCGACGTGGCGGGCCGCGGCCTCGACCTGCCCTTTCACCCGCGCCGCTCCGTCCGCGAGGCGATCGCCCGCGCCGGACGCGCGCTCGTCTCGGTGGCGGCGGTCGCGCCGTGGTCGGTCGCCAGCGTCGAACACCTGCGCGACCGCCTGGCGGCCTACGTCGCCAAGGGAGACGCCGACGTCGACGCGCAGGTCGAGGACGCCCGGGAGCTCGACGATCTCTCGGCGGCCCTCGAGCAAGGACGCGACCCCTACGAACCCTCCCGAGGGGCGGCGGGCGCCGACGCCTCGTCGTGGCGTACCGGCGTGATGCGCAGGGCCTACCGATCGCCGGTCGACGGCCGGTTGTCCGAGTTCGGCCTGTACGTCCCGCCGGACTTCGACCCGACCAAGAAGTACCCGCTCGTCGTCGCCCTGCACGGGATGAACGGGCGTCCGGTCGAGATGCTCATGTGGCTCTTCGGACACGACGACCCGAACCGCGACGGATACTGGGAGGATCGGCACCCCCTCCACGACCTGCCCTCGCTCCAGGCGATCGCCGTCGCCCCCGACGGCCACTACAACGCCATGTACCGGTACCTCGGCGAGGACGACATCATGCGGGTCGTGGACTGGGCGATCGCGACGTACCCCGTGGACCCGCTGCGCGTGTCGATTACGGGGCCGTCGATGGGCGGAATCGGTACGGCGGCCTGCGCGCTCCACCACCCCGATCGCTTCGCCGCCGCCGAGCCCCTCTGCGGCTACCACAGCTTCTTCATCCGCGGCGACGTCGACGCCCGAGGCTTGCGGCCGTGGGAAAAGTTCCTGGGCGAGGAGCGGTCGAACGTCTTTTGGGCCGAGAACGGGCAGTACCTGCCGATGTACATCGTCCACGGGACGAAGGACCTGCCCGAAGAGAACAGCGGCGTCCTCATCGATCGCTACGAGGAGCTCAAGTACGACGTGAAGCACGAGCACCCCGAGCTCGGCCACAACGTGTGGCAGTCGACGTACGAAGACCTCAAAGGGGCGCGGTGGCTGCTCGGCCACAGGCGGCCGGGGCACCCGCGGGCGCTGCGGTTCAAGACGTCGAGCCCCCGCTGGGGCGACGACGCGTGGCTCCACGTCCGAGAGCTCTCGTCGAGCGACGCCTGGGGGGAGGTCTGGGCGCGCATCGGGCAGGACAACACCGTGCACGTGGTGACGCACGCCGTCCGGGCGATCTCGCTCGACCGCGACACCGAGCGGATCGACGACGCGCTCCCCGTGGTCCTCGACATCGACGGCGACCGCCTCACCTTCCCCGCGGGCGAGCCCATCGATGCGCACCGCGACGGTCGATGGCGGGCGGGCGCGGCGCACCACGACGGGCCCTTCAAGCACGGCAACGTGGCGGGCCCGATCCGGGACGTGTTCCACGAGCCGCTCCTGTTCGTGTGGGGCGCGGACGACCCCATGCAGGCGGCGGCCAACGAGGACGTCGCTCGCGCCTGGGCGCACGTGCACCCGGGCGTTCACGTCGACTACCCCGTGATGAGCGACGCCGAGTTCGCGACGCACGGCGAGGCGCTGGCGAACGACCACGCCCTCTTTCTCGTCGGCAACGCCAAGTCGAATCGACTCGTGCGCGCCCTCGAGGACGACTTCCCGATTCGCGTGGACGACCGAGGCGTCCTGCTCGGTTCGCGGCGGATCGCGCCGAAGGACGACCCGACCCGCAGCCAGCTCGGCGTGGTCTTCGTTCGCCCGAACCCCCGGCGGCCCGACCGCTACGTCGTCGTGGTCGAGGGCGTGGGCCCGCTCGGAACGCTGCGCTCGCTGTCGCTGCCGGAGATGCTCCCCGACTACGCCGTGTACGACGAGGACGTCGAACCGGCTCACGCGCTGCTCATTCTCGGCTCGGGAACGCTTCGGGCCGCCGGGTTCTTCGGCCAAGACTGGTCGCTTCCCCCCTGAAAGACCGACGATTGACCGGTATAGTGGCCGCCGACATGCGACGCATGACGCCGCCGCGGCTCCGGGCGCTTTTCACCACCGTCGTCCTCGCGTCTTTGCCTGCCAGGGCGCTCGCCGAAGAGCACTCGGTCATCAAGGACCCGGGCGACCACCCCCGCTACGTCTTCGAGGCCGAGCCCCACCTGACGCTCGGCTTCGCGGGGCCGTTCGACAACTCGCACACCGTCGGCGTCGGGTTCCGAGGGACCTTCCACATCGCCGACGGCTTCGTCAAACGCATCAACGACAGCGTCGGGGTGGGCATCGGCCTCGACTTCGCCGGGGACAACCGCCTCCTCCTCCCGGTCGTCATGCAATGGAACTTCTGGCTCTCGACGCACTGGTCGGTCTTCGGCGAGCCGGGCCTCGCGATTCAGACGGCGCCGGCCCACGACGTCATCCTTCCCATCCTTTACGTCGGCGGTCGCTACAACTTCACCGACTTCATCGCGCTGACGATGCGCATCGGATTCCCCGACGTCACCGTCGGCGTGTCCTTCTTTCTGTAGCGTCGGGTGCCCGCCGTGCGGGGGGCGCCGGAGGCGAAACGACGCGCTTCGGGACGCCGTAGTCGCGCTTGAGCGCGACCTGCTCGTCGGCCGTCAGGTACCTCCACGCGCCCGGCGGAAGGCCCTCGGACGTGATGCCGGCGAATTCCGTCCGCGCGAGGCGCATCACCCGGAACCTTGTCGCCTCCCCCATCCGGCGGATCTGCTGGTTTCTCCCCTCGCGAAGGGTGAGAAGGAGCCACGTCTTGTCGCCCTCGTGCCGCAAGAGCTTGACCTGCGCCGGCAGGGTCTTGCCGTCTCCGATGTCGACGCCCCGCCGCCAGCGGTCGAGGTCCTCCGGCTTCATCGTGCCCGCGACCTTGACCACGTACGTCTTGGGCACCGCCCGCCTCGGGTGAAGGAGAGCCTCGGCGAAGTCCCCGTCGTTGGTGGCGAGGAGCACCCCGCTCGTGGCGAAATCGAGGCGCCCCACGGGGAAAGCCCGGCCGGGCACGTCGGCCAGAAGCTCGCGAACCGTGGGCCTTCCTTCGGGGTCGCGCATCGTCGCGACGACCCCCCTCGGCTTGTGCAGGACGACGTAGACGAGCCTTTCGACCATGGCCCGCTGGCCGTCGACCTCGACCCGGTTGATGCGCGGATCGACCCGCGTGCCGAGCTCCGTGACGACGCGCCCGTCGACGCGGACCCGCCCGAGGACGATGAGCTCCTCCGCGGCGCGGCGAGAGGCGATCCCCGCGGCGGCGAGGACCTTTTGAAGCCGAACGCTTGCCATCCTCGCGTGATAGCGTAAACGGGTACGTTCGTGCGACGCATCGAGAAGCCCTGGGGCTACGAATTGGTGTGGGCGGAGACGGCCCGCTACGTTGGCAAGATCCTCCACATCGACGCGGGGCAGCGCCTTTCCCGGCAGTACCACGTGCGCAAGGACGAGACGTTCCTCGTCGAGTCGGGCGAGATGGACCTCGAGATCGGCCAGGGCGCCGACATCCGCGTTCTGCGGATGCGGGCGAGAGACGCGTTCCATTGCGAGCCGCGGACGGTGCACCGCATGATCGCGGTGACCGACGTCGACGTCATCGAGGTCTCTACGCCCGAGCTCGACGACGTCGTTCGCCTCGAGGACGCGTACGGGCGGGCAGGAACCACCTAGCAGCAACTGCTTCAAGAGCAGCCTGCTGGAAGGCGCGGGAGCGGCTTCGCGCTAGGGGTGAATGCCGGCGGAGCTACTTCTTCTTCTTGCCCGCGTCCCGCGCGGCGCCGCCGCCGTCGAGGATCTCCCCGCTGGTGCCGACGGTCACCGGCGTCGTCCCCCCGCCCGTACCGCCGTCCGCGGTCGCCGCAGCCTTTTCTTGCGCGGCCTCTTCCGCGGCGAGCAGCTGCGCGTCGCGGTCCCAGCGGTCGACGTGGCCGTCGCACGACGTGTCGGTGCCCACGCGCTCGAGCCGATCGCTATAGTAAATCTCCCAAATGTCGGGCTTGCCGTTCGCGCAGTGGGTGTTGCGGCGAATTCGCGAGAGGCGGCCGTCCACGTAGAACTTCCACACGTTGGGCCGACCGGCGGCGAACGTCGTGTCGACGTCTTCTTCCTCGATGCGCCCCTGGGCGAAGTTGATCCACGAATCTATCTTGCCGTCGAAGTTCGTGTCCGCCTCTTCGTGGAGCGGCTCGCCCTTCTCATTGAAGGTGCGGACCACGTCCTTCAGACCGTCGAGGTTGGTGTCGATCTCGCGGCACAGCGCGACGGTGTGGCGGCTGTCCCGGTCCCCCACCGTCTTGAAGACCCGGCGGATGTTCGGGCGCAGCGAGCCGGGCCCGACGGTCTCACTTACCTCGAGCTGGGCGTTCGTCTTCCAGTGATAGAACCGCTCGCACAGCGAGTGATCGTCCGCCGGCCAGTGGCTCGGGTCGTGGGACCCGCCCGGCGCCGTATTCTCGGACGTCGGCGGCGGCGTCTTGCTCCCGCACGCGACGGCGAACGCCGCCAGCAGGGCGCTGAAGACAATTGGACCGCCCGGACGCCAGGGTCGAGAGAACCAAGATCTTCGGTCATTTCTCCCCTGGCGAGCCCGGCGTCCTGACGGCTCTCTCTCGGTCAGGGCCTCTTTCATTGGCCGCCTCCGTCCGCGGGCAAGGAGGCCGTCGGGGAGCCTGCCTCGGCCGGCGCCGGCGCTGCGACACCAGCGTCCGACGTCGCGGGGGCCGCCGGCGAGGCCCCGGCGTCGTCCGCCCCCCCGAGGACGATGGTCGCCTCCGGATCCGGCTTGCCGTCCCCGGTGCGGTCGTACGCGATCGTCACCCGGTCGCCGTCCCAAGTCCACCACTGGTCGACCTGCCCGTCGCCCGTCGTGTCCCGCTCACGGCGCGACGGGTGCTTCGGCTTGCCGGTCTTCGCGTCGGTCGGCGCCGACGGGTCGAACCAGTCCCACGTGTCGATCCGATGCTGGCCGCTCGTGTCGAACTCCCGGCGCACGAGCTTTCCGCCCTCGTAGTGCTCGATGGCGTTCACGACGCCGGTGTCGTCGTAGCAGAACTCGCGGCGCCGGACGGTGCTGCCATCGGACTCGAAATACTCGTAGAGATCCGGCTTTCCGTCGTGGTTCAAATCGACCACCCGGCACAGCTCCTTGCCAGAGCCCTTGTCGAAGACGCGCCGGATGTCGTCCTTGCCGTCCGAGTTGGTGTCCAGGGTCTGCACCTGGTGCCCCGAGTCGCTGCAGTTCTCGTGGTCGAGCGCCTCGGAGTGCGCCCCCTCCGGGAGCTTGGAGCCCCCCACCCCGCTCTTGCCGCCGCCGCACGCCGCGCAGACGACCAACGCGACCAGCGTCGCCGGTGCGACCGCCGCGACGCCCCGGAGCGCACGGCCCGCCGCGCAAGGCCAGACTCGGGAGGAATCGAAGCGAGGCTCGTTCATCGGTCTATCCCGGTAGTCCTTCAAGGCCCCCCCGAACGCGGGTGCGACAATACGCGGCCGGCCGTCATGCCGGCAAGAGACGGTGACATCCCGCGCCCCTTTCGGATGCCATTTTCTTCAGCGATTCTCGCAGCACACCTCGCAATGCTCGACCGTTCGATGCCTCGGATGGGCTGGCCCTTCAAGGGAGACGGACGCGTGCGGGGCTTGCACGTATGTTCACATAGTGTAAGTCATGTTCGCGAGGGGCGGCTCTGGCCAGGTCGCGCGCACTCGGCTAATGGGCCTCCCCGGCCGCGTTCTTCTTTCGCCTAGGGTTCCGCAACTCCCCGTCATCGCAGGGCTTGTCCTTCCGCCACCCGTCCGCGATCGCATGTCCCGCAAGAAGATCTCGACCACCATCTACGTGACGCCGGAGCAAAGCGAACGCCTCCGCCTGCTTCACGAGCGAACGAAGGTGCCGGTGGCCGTGTACATCCGCGAAGGCATCGATCTCGTCCTGAGGGAGTACGAGCATCTGCTCCCCGGACAACTGCCCCTCGGGGCGGACGCTGCGACGACGTCGTCGGACGCCAAGGCCCCCGCCCTGCGCACCGAACGCGGCGCAGCGCCCGCGGACCCGCCGTCCGGCCGCGCCGTCGGGAGCGCGGCGGGCAAGGGCTGATCCGCCCCCCTCCCTTCTCAGAGAAATTCAGGGCCGGACCGATGCCGACGCCGCAGAGCTCCATCCGCAACTTCTCGATCATCGCCCATATCGACCACGGCAAGTCGACGCTGGCCGACCGCATCCTCGAGGTGACCGGCGCGCTCACCGAGCGCGAAATGCGCGCCCAGTTCCTCGACAAGATGGACATCGAGCGCGAGCGCGGCATCACCATCAAGGCCCAGAACGTGCGCCTCAAGTATACGGCGAAGGACGGGCAGCTCTATCAGCTGAACCTCATCGACACCCCCGGGCACGTGGACTTCAACTACGAGGTGTCGCGGTCG
>DATGJA010000080.1:0-12656 GCA_035295445.1 Polyangiaceae bacterium
GATCGTCTTCTTGAACGCGTCGAGCGCGTGCGGAAGATCGTTCATGTTCCAGTAGACGTAGGCAAGCTTGTACCAGGCGTAGCCGTAGACCTTGTTCTCGGGCGGCGGCTTCGCGATGACCTTCTGGTACGCCTGCTTCGCCGGATCCCACTTGCTCGGATCGCTGAGCGCCTCGTTGAAGAAGAGCTCACCGAACGCGAGGTACGCGTTCGAGAGGTACTTCGAGTTCGGCGTCTTCGTGATGAGGTCGAGGTACACGCGGCGCGCGTTGGCCGTGTCGCCCGACTGCTCGTACTCGTACGCGAGGTAGTAGTAGACCTCGTCGAGGACCGGATAGGGCGGGGGCGGATTCTGCGGGAACGTATTCGACGGCTGGCCCGAGTAGTCCGTGACGAGGATGTTGTAGTAGTTGATGGCCGCCTTGCGCGAACGGTCGAGGGTGTTCTTGCGCGCGTTCGCGACGGCTTGCTGCCGAGCGGCCTCTCGCGGGTTGGTCTTCTTCACGTTGTCGCGCTTGACCTCGGCCTCGGTCTTCTCGCGGAACGCGGCGTTCTCGAGCTCGACGTAGTCCTCGGCGAGGCGTCGGAGCAGCTGCGGGCGGTCCTTCGAGCGCGCCTCGGTCGACTTGTAGAGCGACTCGAGCTGCTGAATCTCCGTAACCAATAGGGCGAGAGCACGCTGCTTGAGAGCTTGCTGGCGAATGTCGCGGAAGCCCGCGGTCATCTGCGTGTCCGGCGCGGCGACCTCGATCTTCTTGTCACCCTTCTTGATGTCCTCCACCTTGCCGTGGAACGACATCTCGGGCTGCTTGCCCTTGCCGCTGAAGCTGGTCGGACCGTTGGGACACGTCTCCAGGGTTTTCTTGGCCTGATCGCCGATGCACACCGGACCCGAGGACGTGGAGCCCGCGCTGGACGACGACGACGACCCCGACGAGTCGGGTGCCGCGCTCGCAACTCGCCCGACGAGAACGAGCGCTGCCGCGATCACCCACCTTGATAGAACGCGATTCATCCTTACCTCCCGCACTTCGACGTGATCGTCTGGCGGTAGAACCCGAGCTCGTCACGCCAGTACTCGCCGTTGAACGGCCAGATGACGTGCTCCTCGTCCGGCTTCACGATGTTCGCCTTGGATTCTTCCACCGTGATCTGGCCGCCTTGGAGCGCCTGATCGAGCTGATTGCGCTGGGCGGCCGTGATGTCGACCATGATCTTCTGTCCGTTGCGCAGCTGCTCGTTCAGGTCGGCCAGATTGCGCTCGTAGCGCGCGCGAGCCAGGTCGCCCGCATTGCGAATCGCGAGCTCCTTCGCGTCGTGAATGGAGTCCTTCACGAGATCGGCCACCTTCGCGTCGCGGAAGCCGTGGGGCGCCTTCTTGAACCGGGCGTCCTCCTCGTCAAGCAGCCGGACGTATTCGAGGTTCCGGAGGAGCTGCCGGTCGGAAAGCGAGCCTTTGACGACGGGCGCGATCTTCGAGTCGACCTGCGCCTTGTCGTCGCGCACGTCCTTCAGGAACTTGAAGAACTCGTCCTCCTGGTTGGTGCCCTTCTTGAAGCGGTCGAGCGTCTTCACCAGCGCGTCGCGGATCGGCTCGTAGTGCGACCGGAACTTGGCGACGATGATCAGGGCGTCGTCGTACTGACAGTTCGCGAAGTAGATGACCGCCTTGAGGACGTCCGCCTCCGGGTAGTAAGCGTGCGGGAAGTACGGCGACTGAATCGTGTGGATGTTCCCCAAGGCGTGGCTGTAGTCACCCGCCATGAAGTACGCCCACGACTCCTCGAAGAGCGCGTCGAGCCAGTATTCGCTCGCCACGTCGACTCGATTCCAGTACTTCACCGCCGCGCTCAGCCGGGTCTGATCGACCGTGGGCTGGTTGGTGTTGTCGTCGAGCTTGATGCTGGCTGAGTAGAAGGTCCG
The DNA here is from genome assembly GCA_035295445.1 of Polyangiaceae bacterium. Classification (GTDB taxonomy): domain Bacteria; phylum Myxococcota_A; class Polyangia; order Polyangiales; family Polyangiaceae; genus Palsa-1150. Next base: position 1,923 of record DATGJA010000080.1, read on the forward strand.
CGCCATCGAGAGGTACGCGAGGTCTCTCATCCGCGCTTCGTCCTCGACCTCGACGTCACCGTCCTCGATCGCGCCGAGGATGCGCTGGAAGGCCTGCACCGCCGGCTTGCTCTGGCGAAGCTGGACGTTGGAGACGCCGCCGAAGAACTGCGCCTGCACGTAGTACTTGCTGCTTCGATTGACCTTCTCGAAGAGTGAGAGGGCTTCGGGGAACTGGCCGTTCCGGTACTTGTACCGGCCCAGCAGATAGTTGAGCTGCCAGTAGAGCTCCTGCTGCTCGTGGTTGTTGAACTTGGCGACGTGCGACTCGTTGTACTTGCCGACCCGCTCGATGATGTCAGCGGGCTCGGGCAGATCCGTCGCGAGCTTCGCCAACCAGAGGAGGGTCTCGTTGTATTTGAGGTGGTTCGGCTTGTCGGCGATCTCGCTGAAAATCGAGTACGCGCCCTGGTAGAACTTGAGCTTGTAGAGCGCCTTGGCCAGGTTGAACTGCGCGATTTGCTTGTTGCCTTCGTCGTCGCCGGTCTCGCCGGTCGAGACGCGATAGAGCGCCTTCGCGGCGTCCGACCATTTCTCGCTTTCGTAGAGGCGCTTCGCCTGCGCGGCGGCCTCCGTCGGCTGCCCCGCGACGGCCGGGGGCGAGTTGTCCACGGGCGCCGCCTTCGGCTTCGACTTGGGCTGCGCCGCCTGCTGCTGCTGCACCTGGTCCTTGATCTCCGAGTCGAGATCGACCGGAGCGGGCTGCGCGGCACCGGCGGGCGCGGCGGCGGCTGGGGCCGCGGCTGCCCCGGCGGGCTTCTTCGGCTTCTTCTGCGCGTCCGCCGACGCGCCTGTCAGCCAAACCGCGGCGGCGAGAGCCGTCGCCGTCAACGCGACGGGCTTTGACCACACGGAGACGCCCTTGGCGGGCCGCCCACCACTCGTCAGCACTGTGCGCATTTGTCGTTGCTCCCTCACTGAGGCGATCGGTGCCGTCGTGCACCGCATCGCCGCGTCACCGGAGACCACTTTCCCGTATCGAGAATCGATGCGACGAGCTCGCGACTTCGCGAAGGGCGCGCGCATCAAGAGACTCACGTGCTCGAAGCCAGCATTCCCTCAAGACGCCCGCGGAAGCCTGGGTCCGCGCAGCGAAAACCTCAACAATGTTGATAAGATACTCTCTTCGAGCGCGGTGATGGTACGGACGCGCATTCGCTGTTGTCAAGGCGAAAAACCCCCACGCACCGCGTCGTTGAGCCCGCGTCGAGCGACGAACTGCTTAGGGTGTGAGCTGTACGACAACGTCGGGACCTTCGGGATTCCTGCGGGGACATCAATCTACAATCGCAATGACGTGACGCCGACCGAGCGCCTTGGGTTTGTCAGATGTCGCGATCCCCGCGCGAGCCCGTCTGGACGGGGGCGGTCCCCTCCGACGGGCGCCGATGCGAGCGGCCATTCGTATCGCATCGGGTTCGCCGAAGCCTCGCCTCGTCGGACTCTGGGACGCGAGAGGGACGCGGCGCAGCGCAGCATCGACGCTACGCCGTCGAGACGCTGCGAAGCCAAACGAGCCGCCGACTCAAACGCAACTCCCGCGTCTACCTCCGTAACGTCTTGACGCTTTTCGCGCCGCTCGATTAGCTTTCGTCACGCCTTCGCCGACATCGCCGGCTGCGTACCCAACGCCGCGACGAACGCGTCCCTGCCCCCCGCCAGAACGGAGCGCCGACAGAACAATGACCCGATCGATCCTGGCCGGACTGGCCGCCGCCGTAGGGCTCGCAATCGTGTCGGGTACCGGCTGTCAGACGACGGGCGTGGGCGACCCTTGCACGCCGGAAGCCGAGTACGACAAGTCCTTTCTCGGCTTCGACGAAAGCGAGGTCGAGGTCGAGTCGAAGAGCTTCCAGTGTCTGACGCGCCTTTGCCTCGTCAATCACTTCCAAGGTCGCGTCTCCTGTCCCTACGGTCAGGATACGAACGGAATGCCCATTCCCCCGGCCTCGCAGGGGTGTCTCACGCCCGGGGTCGGAACAGCCGTCGACGGAATCGACGCCACGGGCATGCAGGTCGACAAGACCAAGAAGGCCGCGGTCGAGCCGCAGTGCCTGCTGCGAACGGCGGACAAGGCCGTCTACTGCTCTTGCCGGTGCGCGAACGTCGACGGCAACCAGAACGACGGCGCCGTCTACTGTACCTGTCCGGACGGGTACGACTGCACGCAGCTCGTGAGCTCGATCGGCACGACGAGCGAGGGCCTCACCGGCGGCTACTGCATCAAGCACGGCACGCTGTACGATCAGACCAATCCCTGCGGTGGGACGTGCGACCCGAACGCCAAGAACTGCGGCAACGCCCAGGGCATCACCGTCATGTAGCGCGCGCGCGCCTCGGCCACCGCGCCGAGGCCGCCGTGGCGGACTACCTCTTCGCGTCCGGTTTCACGATCCTCGGCCGGAACGTTCGTCTCGGCGCCCTCGAGATCGACGTGGTCGCCCGGCGCGGGTCGCTGATCGTGGTGGTCGAGGTACGCACGCGAAGCCCGCGCGCCTGGGTCCCCGCCTTCGCGAGCGTCGGTCGCGACAAGCGAACCCGCTTGCTCGCGGCCACCGATCGATTGTGGCGAACGCGTCTGCATACCCTGCGCGAGGTGACACGCGTGCGGATCGACGTCGCCGCAGTGTCCTTCGAAGGGGGACGCACGCTGGTCCACTACGCGCCAGGCGTCCTCGCCCGGTGACTTGTCGGAAGACGCGGCCCGCGTGATGTCAGTCGCGTAGCGCGTGCTTCATCGAGTCGCGCGTGCGCCCCAGGAGGTCCGATGCCTCTGCGTCTTCGCCGCGGGCGATGGCGGCCATGGCCTTCTCGATCTCTTCGAGATGCCGCCCTTCGACGTCGCGCAGGCCGGACACCATCTTGGTGAAGGTGTCGAAAAAATCCTTGAGCTCGTCGCCCTTTCTCAAGCGCGTGTGCACACGCAGGTCTCCTTCGCCCACCTGCTTGAGGAGCCGGGTCATCTTGAAGACGGGACCCGAGACCTTGTGGGTGAAGTAGATGCCGAGCAGGCCGATCAGTACGACCATGAGGGCCAGCCCGCCCACGAGCGACACGATCATGAGCTGCTGCCGGCGGAGGAGCGAGGCCTGCTCGTCGGCGATCGCCTTGTCGTGCGCGTCTGCCTCATGGTTGAACTCCGCCATGAGCTCCGGGCTGTCGGACGCGAGGTCCTTCACGTTCATGCGGCTCACCTCCGAGACCTTGCGGCTCTCGTCGATGAGCGCGGAGCTCTCGGTGACCACGGCCCGCGTCGTTTGATAGAGGACGACCCCCATGACGCCGCTGATGACGATGGCGACGCCGACCAGGATGCCGGCGTACTTGAGCTGGAACCGGGAATCGAGCAGGTAGTTTCTGACGCGGCGCTTGTAGCTTCCGGCGTGTTCGGGCGAACTGGCTGCGGTCGTCATGGTTGGTGCCCCTGCTACTTGAAGTTCTGCGCGAAGAGCTCGGCGGCCCTCGCGGCCACGGCGCTCATCAGCTGATCCTCGGCTCCCGAGTCTCCCGGCCTGGCCCCGGGGAGGGTCGCGCCCGCGGGGATTTCGCCTCGCAAGTCCCTTCCTGGATAGGAGAATACCGCGATCTTGATTTTGACGCGCAGGCCGCCATCGGAGTAGTCGAACTTTTCGACGTTGGCGGCGAGGTAGTACCCCTTGAGCTTACGCTTCGCGATGGCCGCCTTGGCCGCGTCGTTCGTCTCGGTCGCAGGCGCGATCTGGTAGCCGCCCAGCTCTGCGAGCTTGGAGGCAATCGCTTCGTGCACCACCCGATCGATGTCGTTGGCCGATCGCGACGTGCCGTTCGAGACTCGGGGGATCGACACGTAGAACTTGGCGTTCGCGACGTAGGCCGCGGGGGCCGATGCATCGCTCGAACCCGGCGGCGACGTGGCTTGGATCGCCTCGAGCGCCCGCTGGATCTGCAGCTTGACGGCGGCGTTCGACTCGACCGCGGCGCGGCGCCGAAGGCAATCGAGAGAGGACGTGCGCGCGAGGCGGCGGAGCGCGACCGCCACCGCCTGGCGCACGACCTCGCTCGGATCGCCCAGAGCCCCGCAGAGCGGCGGGACCGCCCCCTCCTCGTTCGTCGCCCCGAGGGCCAGGGCGGCGTTGGTCCGGACCCGAAAGTCGTCGGGCTGGCCGGCCGGCGGCGGGTAGCTCACGCGATCGGCGAGGAACGCGAGGCGCGAGTCCGCCGAGGCCGAGCCGGACGACGCGAGGGCGAGGCACCCCACCAGCACGCGCAGCTTGCACAGTGCGCGCCCCCCCCGCGTTCGCTGCCGCGCCCTCATGCGATCTTGAAGGGTATCATGGGCGAGTGGAGGCGCGTCGAGCGTGAGGCTCTCTTTTTCGACGTTCCGATGTTGCAGGTCCGACTTTTTTATTGGGGCGCTCGTCTGCCTTGCCCTCGGCGCGGCGCGCGACGCGACGGCGCAGACGACTCGTGTTCGCGTACGAGGCACCTCGCGGATAGACGCACACGCGGGCCGATCCGGCGGCAAGCTCGTGCTCTCGGGCATCGTCAGCGACGACGTCGCCGCGCCACTACGCGGCGCCCGGGTAGCGATCTCGCTCAGCAGCGGGGCGACGGGATCGCGCGCCCTGGCGCAGGTCCCCCTCGTGCACGCCGCGGCAGAGGCGTGCGCGGAGGGCGGGCCCATTCCGGTGGTCGAGGGAGCCGACCGGCTCGCCATGCCCACCGACGACGGGGGCGCCTTCTGTATACGGCTGTCGTTGCCCAGTGACCGCTACGTCGCGCACCTCGAAGCGGCCGCGTCGCCCCTCCTCGACGGCGCGCGCGCCGACGTCCCTATCGATCTGGCCCTGCGTCCCCTCGTCCTGCGGCTGGAGGGACCCCAGGCGCCCATGCTCCTGGACGAGCCGACGGCCAAGGTTCGTGTGGGCGCCAACATGGAGGACGAAGGCGCACCCGCAGACGTCGGGGGCCTCCGCCTGACGCTCTTTACTGAGATGGGATCGGCCGTCGCCGACGCGACCACGGACGGCGCCGGTCGCGCCGAGTTCGTCATCCCGACCACCAAGCTGGGACCCCCAGGCCGGGGCGAGCTTCGCGCCTCGTTCCCCGGAAGCTCGCTGGTCGCTCCGAGCAGCGGCTCGACGCCGATCGAGCGAGTCACACGCGTGGCGCTCCGCGCGCCCCTGGCGAAAGGTGGAAGGCTGCCCGCCGGCTCCCCGGCCGACGGCGTCACGATCCAGGTCGACGCGGTGCTGGGGTGCGCGAGCCGCGGCTGCACCGGATGGCCCACCGGCGCCGTCGAAGCGCGCGTCGGCGCGGACGTCGTCGGGGCGGCGGCGCTCGACCGGGGCCACGCGGAGCTCCACGTCGCCTTCGACGATCCGCTCGCGCCCGAGGCCGTGCTCAAGCTCGCGTACCTCCCCAGCGCGCCATGGTTTCGCCCCTCGGGCGAGGAGACCCTGGTCCTTCCGATACGGGCCGAGAGCCCGTGGGGCAGGGCGCCCCTGGTTCTCGGCGGCTTCGCCGCGTTGGCATGGCTCGTCGTGACGCGGGTGCCCCTCCGTCGACGCCGCGCTCCTGTCCCGGCGGCCGAACAAGAGACTGGCGGCAGGGTGATCGTCGATCCCACGCAACCGACGCGAGGTTGGAACGGTCGCGTCGTCGACGCCCACGAGGACACGCCCATCGAAGCGGCGCGTGTGTCGGTCGAGCGGCCGGGCTTCGAGGTCGCTCAAGTGATCGCCCACGCCGCGACCGACGCAACCGGGGCCTTCTCGATCCCGCAGGTGGCCACGCGGCCCGGGGACGAGCTCGTCGTCCTAGGCTCGCTCCACGCGACGCTTCGCAGGCCCATGCCGCCCGAGGGCCGCCTTCAAATCGCCCTCAAGTCTCGGAAGCGCTCGCTGCTCGACGGTCTGGTCACGTGGGCCCAGCGACAGCCGCGGCACGAAGCAGCGCGCGGCACGAACGGCGAGCCCACGCCCGCCGAGGTTCGCCGCGAGGCGCGAGGCGAGGAGATAGTTGCCCACTGGGCGGAAGCGGTCGAAAATGCGGCGTACGCGGGTGGTGTGGTCGACGCGCGAGCGCAGGCGTCGGTCGAAGGCCTCGCGCCCGTGGACGCGCCGAGGGACCCGCTAGACAAGCGCGGCGAGCCGTCCGGCCCTGCGTCGGGGCCGTCGCGGGCACGTTGACGGGACTCGCCCGGGGTCCCTATAGTCGCGCGCCCCCACGTAGAAGCCGCCATGACCACCGTCGCCATCGTCGTCGCGCTTGTCGTCGTCGCGGTCATCGCGATTGTCCTGGCGCGCGGCAAGACGACGTCTCAGCTCCAGGCGCCCCCCACCGCCAGCACCCGCCCGCTTCCCCCGGCACGCCCGGAGCGACCGGCGCGTGGCCCGGAACCTCCCCCGCCTCCACGCGCGGGCGAGACTCCTCCGCAACGCCCGGAGACGAATCGGCCCCCCAAGCCCCCCACACCCGAATCCCCCTCCGCCGCGGTCGCGCGCGAAAGTGCGCGTCCCGCACCGAGCGTTCCACCGAGCGCACCGCCGCTCCGCAAAGACATCGCCGGACTGCGCAGGGGGCTCGCGGCCACGCGAAGCGGTTTCGTCGCGCGACTGACGGCCCTCTTTCAGGGCAAGAAGGAGATCGACTCGGCCATCCTCCAGCAGGTGGAAGAAGTCATGCTCGCGAGCGACGTGGGGCCGAAGACGACCACGGCGATCCTCTCTCGACTGCGCGAGTCGCTCGAGCGAAGCGAGCTCCGCGACACGGACGCGGTCTGGGCCGCGCTCCGGGCCGAGGCCACCCGCATCCTCGATATCGGCGGCGGGGCGATTCGCGTCGGTGGCAAGCCGACGGTCGTCCTCATGGTAGGTGTCAACGGCGTGGGCAAGACGACGACGATCGGGAAGCTTGCGACCCGCTTCAACGCGGGCGGGAAAAAGGTCATCCTTGCCGCGGGCGACACGTTTCGCGCGGCCGCTGTCCAGCAGCTCGAGGTCTGGGGCAAGCGGGTCGGGGCGGAGGTCGTCCGGGGCAAGGAGGGCGCCGATCCGGGCGCCGTCGCCTTCGACGCCACGACGAAAGCCAAAGAGGCGGGGGCGGACTTGCTGCTCGTCGACACCGCCGGGCGTCTTCACACGAAGCAGCCGCTCATGGACGAGATTAAGAAGGTGCGCAAGACCATCGGCAAAGCGATGGAGGGGGCACCCCACGAGACCCTTTTGGTAGTGGACGCCACGACGGGCCAGAACGCGCTGCAACAGGCGGCGATGTTCAAGGATGCCCTCGATCTCACCGGCATCGTTCTTACCAAGCTCGATGGCACGGCCAAGGGCGGTATCGTCCTCGGCGTCTGTGACGAGCTTGGCGTACCCGTTCGGTACATCGGCCTCGGCGAACGCGCCGAGGACTTGCGGGAGTTCCATGCCGGCGATTTCGTCGAAGCCTTGTTCGGCAAGGGCGACGACGAGGTCGCTGCAGCGTGAGCGCGTCACCGCCTCGGACCTTTGGGGGCCTTGCAGAGAGAGCTCGACTAGGGGGCGTCACTTGGGTGCATCACGGCGCATCGCCGAGCACCGCGAATGCGGGGACGCAGTCCCAAACGAGTAACCATAGACAATCTCGAGAAATCTCCGTTGCTCGGCTGAAATGTCGCTGATATAGTCGCGCTCACTTTTGCTGTAAGCCTGATTCCCCAGCAGTTCTCGTAGTTTAGACACGACGCGTCGTGAGGTTCGTCCCCGGCTTCCGGGCCGCCCATTCTGACGCGAGCGCGCGCAACGACAACGCCTCGAAGGATGCAGAAGGGGTAGCAATGAAGCAGGCTCGCAGGTGGCTTCTACTCGCAGCAGCCCTCACGCTGCTGGCGCAACCAGCGTATGCGCAGAAGAAGAAGCCCAAAGGCGGCACCAAGGGCGCGGCTCCCACGCAGGAGGGCGCACCCGCCCCGGCCGGCGCTGCTCCCGCTGGAGCGGCACCCGTTCCCGTCGACGCCGATGCCGAACCCGCTCCTGCAGGAGCGCCTCCGCCCGCGGGGGCGGACACGGGCGCCGCAGGCGCGGGAGCCGCCGAACCGGGTGGCGCCGCCGAAGGCGGCATGGACGTTTGCCAAATCACGCCCGACGCCCCGCAATGCCAGGCCGCGAAAGAGTTCAACCTCGCGGTCGAGGCACAAAAGCCAATCCACGCGGAAATCTACGCCGTTCAACAACAGTACGTCATCAAGTCGGGCCGCTTCGAGCTCCAGCCCTATTTCGAGATTACGCTGAACGATCAGTTCGTGAGTCACGATGCCCCGGGACTCGCACTGAATTACTACATCACTCAGGTACTTGCCGTAGGGTTGAACGGAAATTGGTACCAGGGCTTGAATGCCGATTCGGACTTCAACTTCCAGAATCGGCGCGAGGCGCGCATCGCGGCACCTCTCAACGAGTACCAAGCCAGCGGAGACCTGAATTTTACGTACGTGCCGATGTACGGGAAGTTCGCCGGATTCGGCGACTTCATCTTCCACTATGACGCGTACATCGACGGCGGCGTCGGCTTCATCCGAACGAGGCCGATCCCGGTCATCGACCCGGACAACCGGAAGTTCGACTGGAACACGCTCATCAACTTCGACGTGGGCATCGGACTTCGCATCTTCTTCAACCGCTGGCTCGCCGCGGTCTTCGAGATTCGCGACCTCATCTTCTTCGACAAGATCGAGCGTCTCACGATCGCCAACGGCACCGGCTCGAACAGCGCGACGAGCCCGTCCACCTGGTACGACCCGGATACGCACTTCACGAACGACGTGCAGATGCAGATCGGCCTCGCACTCTTTCTGCCTACCTCCTTCGAATACCGGTTGCCCAAGTGAGAACGGAGACGAGGACCACGATGAAGCCGCGTTTCGTCAGTGCGGTTCTTGCGGCGGTCGCTCTGGCGACCGGGCTCGTCACGTCACGAGCAGCAGAAGCGCAGGAGATCCAGCTCACGGGCCCGCTGAAGGGCGCCCCGGCCGTGCGCCAAGAGCGCCTTTACCGCAAGGGCCGCTTCGAGATCGCACCCGCGGCCTCCTTCAGCCTGCTCGACGAGTACAGGCGAACGATCCTGGCGGGAGGACGGCTCACCTACAACATTCTCGACTGGCTCGGGATCGGTGTGTGGGGCGGCTTCGGCGCCGCGAGCATCACGACGGACCTCACGGACCGGATCGATCAAGCCGGCGGCGCTCCGCGCGACCCGCTCACCGCCGTCAACGTGAACCACTTGAACAATCCGTCGGGTGGCTTCGCGCCCTTCGCCGCCCAGGCGGCGAAGTTGACGTACGTGGCCGCGCCGCAACTGACCTTCGTGCCGTTTCGCGGCAAGCTCGCCATCTTCAACAAGATCTTCGTCGATACGGATTTCTACGCCTCGGGCGGCGTGGCGTTCGTCGGCGTGGACGAGCGCGGAAACTGCGGGGCACCTGACCAGCTGAAGTGCTCGAATCCGAATTCGTTCAAGCTGACGTCGACGTCCAAGGTCACATGGACGGCCGGCTTCGGGTTGACGTTCTATCCGGCCAACTTCTTCTCGTTGGGCGTCGAGTATCGCCTGCTCCCCTTCGCGTGGAACCGGGCGGGCTTCGACTCGAAGGGCTCGGGCACCAACGGGAACTTCCCGGACGGCCGGATCGACGGGCAAGACGAGGAGTACGTCTTCAATCAGCTGGTCACGGTGAGCCTCGGCTTCTATCTGCCGACGAAGCCGAAGCTAAGCGAATAGCAGGCCAGGGGACGCCCGCGCCCCAGGCGCGTTTCTTCACGCCGCCGATCGCCGGTCAGCGCTTGAGGACGCGTCCGTTCGCGTCGATCGAGAAGCCCTGGGGAAGCGCAGCGCGGACACCGTCGCGCAGCTCGGCAGGCAGAACCCACTCACGACCCGCCAGTCCCTCCGCCACCTTGGCGCGAACTCGCACGCTCTCCTCGCTAGAGAGCAACGTCGCGAGGGCCGGGACGGCCGCCGGATCGGCCTGCGCGATCACCGTCGACACGGCATGAAATCGCGCGGGCTCGTTCACGTCCTCCAAGAAGCGCTCGACCTCGGCGACGATCCGGGGATCGCGGTGCTCCTCCAGCGCGGTGAGTAGCTGCACCTTCGGATCGACGAACTTCGCGTACTCGGTGTCCCACTTCGAGAGCCAGTGCAGGAGCTCGCCGACGTACTCCTCCGGGCCCACGAGCTCCTTCATGATCTTCATCGGCCAGGCCAGACTCGCCGCCTTGGCGGCGAAGGCCCTCACGGGCTCGATGGCTTCCTTTCCCGCCCGCAAGATTCCCCGGAACGCGGAGTCCTTCTCCTCTTGGTCGGTGATCGAAGGATCCATGTGGAACGTGAAGCGCTTGAGCAGCACCTCGACCGCGTCGGCCGTCCCCATCTCGGACAGCGCCTGAATGGCCTCTTGCCGATCGTAGTTCTGCGCGCGCTTCTCTACCCGATCCGCCCATTTGGCCGCCGGGCTGGGTTTCCCTCCAGCCTTGCCGTCCCCCTTGCGGCCCCCCTTGAACAGATCGAACAGACCCATGGTCAACCCTATCTCTGCGCCCGAGCGCACCGACGATTCCGCGGTGACTCTTATCACGTCCTCGCCGCACGGCACGCCCCGCACCCGGGCGCGGCCCTAGGGTTGTCGACCAACGCGCGAGATCGATTCGGGCGCGCGGCAGGGGCTGGAGAAATCAT
>DATGJA010000081.1:0-16720 GCA_035295445.1 Polyangiaceae bacterium
TGGCGAAGCCAGCTGACGTAGTCTCGCGCCCCTGCCGACCGGAGAGTACATGTTCCGAATCGACGGAAAGATCGCTCTCGTCACGGGCGGCTCAAGGGGGATAGGTCGCGCGTGCTGCGAGGCATTGGCGGCCCAAGGCGCAACCGTCGTCGTCAACTACGTCAAGGGCGAGGCGTCGGCCCGCGAGGTCGCGGACGGGATCGTGTCCAAGGGGGGCAAGGCCGAGGTGTCCGGATTCGACGTCGCGGACTCCAACGCGGTCGAAGAGGCCTTCGCCGCGGTCGTCAAGCAGCACGGTCGGGTGGACATCTTGATCGCGAACGCAGGCATCGCGATCGACGGGCTACTGCTCCGGCTCAAAGACGACGATTTCGACAAGCTCTGGACGACGAACGTCCGGGGAGCCATCGCCTGCGCCCGCGCGGCGGCAAGGACCATGATGCGCGGCCGCTGGGGACGGATCGTTTTCGTCTCGAGCATCGTCGGTGAAATGGGCAGTGTGGGCCAGACGGCCTACGCCGCAACGAAGGCAGCCCTCATCGGCGCGTCGCGGTCCATCGCGAGGGAATTCGCCTCGCGCAACGTGACGTCCAACGTGGTGGCGCCCGGATACATCGATACCGACATGACGGCGGCGATCACCGACGAACGCAGGGAGCTCGTGGTCAAGCTCGTCCCCCTGGGCCGCACCGGGGCCGCGTCGGACGTGGCGGCGGCGTGCGTGTACCTGGCAAGCGAAGAGGCGAGCTACATCACTGGGCAAGTCCTTCGCGTGAACGGCGGAATGTACGTGTGAACTTGCAGTTACAGCGCAGCGAAGTACGCGCCGCTGGCGCTCGACTCTGGTCCGTTTTTCCGATACGAGGCGAACCTACCCATGGCTACCGACATCCCCAGCGAGGTCAAGCGCATCATCAAAGAGCAGCTCGACGTTGACGAGAAGGACATCAAGCCCGAGTCGAGCTTTATTGACGATCTCGGCGCCGACTCGCTCGGTCTCGTCGAGCTCGTTCTCGCGTTCGAGGAAGCCTTCGAGATCGACATCCCCGACGAGGACACCGAGAAGATCCGCACCGTGCAGGACGCCATCGACTACATCGAGAGGCACGCTAAGAAATAGGGACTAGGCTCTCTTCGGGCCTGTCCGGCGCAGCCATGGAACGCGTCGTCATCACCGGCATCGGCCTCGTGACCCCGGTCGGGGTAGGAACGGCAGAGTCTTGGGGTGCGCTGCTCGCGGGTCGGAGCGGCGTGGCGGCGATCACTCGCTTCGATTGCGCCGCGTTCCGCGTGCGGATCGCGGGTGAGGTAAAGGACTGGGATCCCACCCGGTGGGTCGAGCGAAAGAAGCTCAAGGAGCTCGACCGGTTCATGGAGTTCGCCCTGGGGGCCGCCGCGATGGCCATCTCGGACGCTGGGCTGACGCTCTCGGACGCGGAGCGGCCGCGCGCCGGGTGCTTCATCGGCAACGGCGTGGGCGGTCTATTTTCACTCGAGAAGACCAAAGAGACGCTGCTCACGAAGGGGCCGACCAAGGTGAGCCCCTACGCGATCCCCAGCATCATCGCGAACCTCGCGGCCGGACAAGTGTCGATCGCGCACGGCCTCATGGGACCGAGCTACTGCACGACGAGCGCGTGCTCGAGCGGCGCCCATGCGATCGGTGAAGCATCCGAGTGGATCCGGCGGGGCAAAGTGGACGTCATGGTGGCCGGCGGATCGGAGGCCACCATCACGCCCGTCGGCATCGCGGGTTTCGAGGCCATGTTCGCCTTGAGCAAGCGCAACGACGACCCCGAGCGGGCGAGCCGTCCTTTCGACCGGGGACGCGACGGGTTCGTCTGCGGAGAGGGCGCGGGAATCCTGGTGCTTGAATCGCTCGAGCGGGCGAGGAGACGCGGCGCGCGCATCTACGCGGAGGTCACCGGGTACGGCGCGTCGAGCGACGCGCACCACCTCACGCAGCCGGCCCCGCAGCACGAGGGCGCGCAGCGCGCCATGCGCATGGCCCTCGAGGACGCGCACCTCGCCCCGGACGCCGTGGACTACGTCAACGCGCACGGCACGTCCACGTCGATCGGTGACATCGAGGAGTCCCGCGCCATCGCCGCCGTCTTCGGCGCCGCCGCCACCGACAAGTCCCTCTGGGTCAGCTCCACCAAGTCGATGATGGGGCATCTGCTCGGCGCTGCCGGCGCCGTCGAGACCGCGATTTGCGCGCTCACCATCGCTCAGGGACGCGTCGCGCCGACGATCAACTTGATCGAACCGGACCGTGACTGCACGCTCGACTACGTGGCGAACGAGGCGCGCGAGCGAAAGGTTCGGCACGCGATGAACAACTCATTTGGATTCGGCGGTACGAATTGTGCGCTCGTCCTGTCCCGTTGTGAGGGGTAGAGTCGTCCGCCGTGCGGTGCCCGTTCTGTTCGCACCTCGACAGCAAGGTGATCGATTCGCGCGTTTCGGCCGCGGGCGACGTCATCCGCCGCCGGCGCGAGTGCGAGGGTTGCGCCAGGCGTTTCACGAGCCGCGAGCGGGTGGAAGACGTGCTTCCCGTCGTCGTCAAGAAAGACGGGGCCCGTGAGCCCTTCGATCGGGAGAAGGTCCTGCGGGGCGTCCGGCTCGCATGCAACAAGCGACCCGTGCCCATGGCGCAGCTCGAGCGATCCATCGACGAGCTCGAGCGCGAGCTCATCGAAGGCGAAGCCAAAGAGGTGAGCAGCCAGGAGATCGGCGAGCGCGTCATGAAGCTCTTGCGCGAGGTGGACGAGGTCGCGTACGTACGGTTCGCGAGCGTGTACCGAAGCTTCCGCGACATCGACGAGTTTCGCTCCGAGCTCGACAAGATGGCGCGCTCGCGGGCCATCGGGGAGGCTCGATGACGACCTCGGCGCCGGCGCCGTCGCCGCCCCCGTTTTCGCAGGACGACGAAAAGTGGATGGCGATGGCCCTCGAGCAGGGCGCCCGCGGTACGCCGTCCCCAAACCCGCACGTGGGAGCGTCGCTCGTCAAGGGCGGACGTCTCGTCGGGGCGGGCCACCACGAGCGAGCAGGCGAGGAGCACGCGGAGGTGATCGCGCTGCGCGAAGCGGGGTCGCTCGCCGAGGGCTCCACCCTCTACGTCACCCTGGAGCCGTGCAATCATCACGGTCGAACTCCGCCGTGCACGGACGCCATCCTCGCCGCCAAGGTGGCGCGCGTGGTCGTCGGTTGTCTCGATCCGAACCCGCACGTGCAGGGGGGCGGCGTCGAGCGACTGCGCCACGAGGGCGTGGTCGTCGATGTGGGGTGCCGCGACGTCGAGGCGCACCGCCTGATCGCGCCCTGGACGAAGTTCGTGACGACGGGCGTTCCCTACGTGACGTTGAAGCTGGCGCTCTCCCTCGATGGGCGCATCGCAGCGCGCACCGGCGCTTCGAGGTGGGTGACGGGTCCGGAGGCACGCGCGAGAGTCCACTTGCTTCGCGCGCAGCACGACGCAGTCATCGTCGGCATCGGCACCGCGCTGGCGGACAATCCACGCTTGACAGTTCGCGATGCCCCCGGACAAAGCCCGCTGCGCGTCGTCTTCGACACCAAGCTCCGCCTACCGCTCGTGTCACGCTTGGTCGAGAGCGCGCGCGAGGTGCCGACCTGGGTCGTGTGCGCGGCGGACGCGCCTTCGTCGGCGGAAGAGCAGCTGGTCGAGCGGGGTGTGGAGGTCCTGCGCGCGCCGTCGACGGCGGAAGGCCGGCTCGATCCGCTCACGGCGCTGCGGCTCCTCGGCTCACGGGGCATCGTCGCGGCGATGGTCGAGGGGGGCGCCGAGCTCGCGGGGAGCCTGCTGGCCGGGGCGTTCGCGGACGAGCTCCACGCGTTCGTCGCGCCGATCCTTCTCGGGCCGCGCGGGCGGCCGGGCGCGGTCGATTGGGCAGGACCGGCCACTCCGGCCGAAGCGCCGTGCATCGCCGAACCCCAATGGGAGGTCTGCGGCTTCGACGCCCACGTGTGGGGGGGGCTTCGTTACCCGCGCTGACCCTCGCCAGGGGCGGTGGCGCGCATTAGATTCTGGAGCACGCGCCCATGGCTGTCCGTACCATCCTTCACTACCCCGACCCTCGGCTGCGCGAGCCGGGCAAAAAGGTGTCCACGCTGACGGACGAGCTTCGCCAGCTCATCGACGACATGGCCGAGACGATGTACGCGGCCCCCGGGGTGGGCCTCGCGGCGACGCAGCTGGGAGAGGCCTGGCAGATCTTCGTCGTCGATTGTTCAGCCGAGGGAGAACCGAGCGATTTTAGGGTCTTCGTCAACCCGGAAATCCTCTCGACCGAAGGGACGATTACGTTCGACGAGGGGTGCTTGAGCTTTCCTTCGGCCCGGGAAGAGATCGAGCGCGCAGCCCAGGTGCGCGTTCGGGCGCTGGATCGCGAGGGGCGCCCGTTCGAGCTCGAGGCAGAGGGCCTCCTCGCGGTCGCAATCCAGCATGAATACGACCACTTACAGGGGGTATTGATGATCGACCGCTTGGGACCCCTGAAGAGGCGCCTGCTGCACCGGCAGATGATCAAGCGAACCGAAGCGGGCGCGGCGGCCCCCGGCTGAACCGCCCAAGAACGCGAGGCGGCGCCGCGACGGTGCGCCGCAGCGAGCGTCGCTGGCCTAAAGAAGCGTCGGCCAATCGCCGTTCGAAAGGGGAAGCCGGCGATGTGGGCGCGAGGAGCCTCTCCGCGTCCGCGAGTCACTCACCTGAACCGTCGGGCTTACGAGCAGCGTCATAGGAAGTTGGCCAAAAGGCCGGTTGTGTTGCATTTTTTTCGCGGCTGAGGTCGCACCACCCCAAATCGCGTGGAAACATTCGTGTCCTACCGCACGTTCGCAGACTGAGCTAGACCGAACCCTCCTTTCGGCCCGTACTCCATTAAAGCGCAGTGACAACTCCCCTCACCCTCCCTCCGCTCCGCGAAGACTCCCCCTCCGACGCGGTGACCACTTACTTCGAACAGCTCGCACGGGTCCCGCTCCTCACCCGCGAGGGCGAGGTGGACCTCGCGAAGCGCATCGAGGACGGTGAGCGGCAAGCCCTACGCGCGATCGTTGCATCGACGGTGGGCGCGCGCGAGCTCGGCGTGCTCGGTCGACTCCTCCGAGATCGCAAGCTTCGTCTCCGGGATGTGACGCGCGCCACGGTCGACGACGACACCGCCGACGAGGAAGACGGCGCCGTCCGATCGATCGCCGAATCGCTCGAGCGCGCAGCGACCGCTGCACGAGCTCGTCGCGTCACGGTTCGAATCCGGGAGGAGCTCGTCGAGGCGCTTCTCGAGGTTCGTTTCGCGCGCCGCGCGCTCGATCGCATCGTCGTGAAGCTCCGGCGGGCGAGGGACGGCGCCCCGATCGCGCGCCGACGCGCCGTGGACGCGACGCTCCAGGCGATCCGATCGGGGGAGGCCGTCTCCGAGCGCGCCAAGGCGGACCTCATCGCCGCAAACCTGCGACTCGTGGTGTCCATCGCCAAGCGCTATCGCAATCGGGGCCTGCATCTGCTCGACCTCATTCAAGAGGGCAACCTCGGTCTCATGCGCGCCGTCGACAAGTTCGAGTACAAGCGCGGCTACAAGTTCAGCACCTACGCGAGCTGGTGGATTCGGCAGAGCGTGAGCCGCGCCATCAGCGATCAGGCGCGGACCATCCGGATCCCCGTGCACATGGTCGAAACGCACAACAAGCTGTCGAAGACGCTCCGCGACATGGTGCAAGAGGGGGGCGAGGAGCCCACGCCCGAGCAGGTCGCCGTACGGATGAACGTTCCGGTCGAGAAGATCCGGCTGCTGCTCGAGGCGACGCGCGATCCCGTCAGCCTCGACTCCCCGGTGGGCGAAGACGGCGGCGCGACGGTCGGCGACTTCGTGGAAGACCCCTCCTTCCCCGCCCCGGACGAGGCCGTCGGCGACAAGGAGCTGTCGCGCGAGACCCGCGAGCTCCTCAAGCTGCTGACGCCGCGCGAGGAGCAGGTGCTGCGGATGCGCTTCGGGATCGACGCCGCGGGCGACCAGACGCTCGAGGACGTCGGCAAGAGCTTCGAGCTCACCCGCGAGCGCATCCGACAGATCGAGACGAAGGCGCTGCGCAAGCTTCGGCTGCCCTCGTTCCACCGAAAGCTCAAGTCGCACATCGAACGCTGAGGGCGAGCTCGAGAGGAGCGGCTTGGGCCGGGGCCCCAGACAACGAGCCTGGGACCGCGCCCCTCATACGAGACTCATCGTGCGCGCTTGAAGAGCGTCGCGTCGAGCTTGATCCCGCGAGCAGCCAGGTCGAGCGCGATCCGCGGCGTCGTCCCTGTGACGATGAACCCCGACTCGCCCGTGCCCTCCACGCTCGACTGAAAGAGGTCGCGCGCGACCACCCCCTTCGCGTCGGCACCCGCGAGCTCGGCGACGCGCTGGACCCGAAGCCTCCCGTCCGGCAGCCGCAACACTTCGAGCGCGACGTCGAACGACTCGCCGATGGCCTCTCGCGCCACGTCGACGGAGGTTCCTGGACGGCCTAGGGCGATGTGCGTCGCCAAGCGCGCGAGCCCGTGGCGGAGCGAAGGCGCCGCGACCCCTACGAGGACGCCGTCGCATCCCCCTGCGACGATGTCGACCACGGCCGCCGCGACGGCGCCGTTCGCAGAAGCGACGACGATCCGATCGGGCCCCAGTCGCGCCGCCGCCTGGACCGACGCCTCCCCGCGACCGGCCCCCGGCGCGAGCTGGATCACCTGCGCCTGCGGGATGCCGACCTCCTCCGCGTCTTGCAGCAAGGCGACTCGCTCCCCCGCCGGCACCGCGGACGCGAGCGCGCCGATGGCCGTCGCGACGGCGCCCGAGCCGGACCCGACCACCAGGACGTTCGCGCGCGCGCCGACGCACGCCTCGAGGAAGTGCGCCATCGGGCGGGACATGGCGCCGCCCCGGACCAGCTCTTCCAACGAAACCTCGATCCGACGTCGCTTGCGGATCGTCAGCACCCAACCGCTCGAGGCGGGCGGGGCGATCGCCACAAGGCGCCCGCGCGCCAGGCGACGCTCCACCAGCACGTCACCGGAGCGAAGCGGGTCGCCCGACTGGTGCGCCAGCCTCGCGACGATGCGACCGAGCGCCTCTTCGCTCGTGAACGCCGGATCCGCGAGCGCGGCCTGCCCCTTTCGAACGACCAGCAAGTAGTCGGGGCGAACGACGTGGATGTCGCTGACGTCCTCGTCCTCGAGCAGCGGGCCGAGGGGTCCGAGGCTCACGAGCTCTCGAAGCGCGTCGCGAGCCAGGAGGTCGAAGTCGATGCCTTCGGGCGCCTCGCCCTCGTCGCGCATGGCCTTCGCCTGCTCGCGTACGACCCGCTCGACCCGTTGGGCCACGGCCTCTTCGACCCCTCCCGGCGCATCCAGCGAGCTGAGATCCATCGCGTCCGCCACGCGGTCCACGAGCGTGATGAGCGCAAGGCGCCGCGCTGCTTGCTGGGGCGTCTCGCGCGGCAGCGACCGGGCGGCGGTGGCTACCGAGCGCACCGCGCCCGCTTGCCCCGCTGGCCCGCCCGGCGCCGCGGCGGCGGCTGGAGGCGCGGCGCGCGGGGCGGGCGCGACGGAGGCCACCCGGTCCGGGTGCTGCATGACCGCGGTGTTCGCGCGCGCGCGCACCGGCACGGGCTGGGGCACGCGGGGCGGGCCCGGGACCTGGGCCGCGGGCGCCCCCGGCCACTCGGGAGCGCTCTCGCTGTCGGGGTCCCTTTCGAGGGGATAGTGGCTCACGACCGGCTGTTCCGGCAGCGGGGGCGGCGGGGCGATGGACCCGGCTTGCGGAGGCAAGGGGGGCGGCACCACGGCCCCTGCAGGGGGCTCGACCGGTGCGCCGACCGCCTCGGCCGCCGGCCCACGCTCGGCTCCCTCCGCCCCTTGCCCGACCTCGAGCCGCAGGACGAAGTCGCCGATGTAGATCTTGTCGCCTTCGCGCACGATGGTCGCCTGGGAGATCTTGCGACCGTTGACGTACGTGCCGTTCGTGCTCTTGAGGTCCGTCACGATGAACCTGCCGTCGCGATAAAGCAGACGGGCGTGGTGCTTCGAGACGTTGCCTTTCGGGAGCATCAAGTCGTTGCCCTGAACTCGGCCGACGTTGATCTCGCCGCGATCGAACCCCTCCCGGCGCTCGGCTCCCCCCTTCTCGCTGATGATGATCGTGAACATTCGGTTCCCTGGACGGGCGGCTGGCTGCTCGCAGCTGCCGTCGCGGTTCGCACGTAGGCGACGTGCGTGGCACGGCACCGCAAGATGCCGGACGGCGCAGGGAATTGTCGGAGGAGGCCCGCGAGGCTGTCAACTACAGCCGCGCGCCCGGCGGCGAGTCTTCCGAAAGGACCGGAGCTTGCACCCCGTCAGGGGCGCCGCTTGGGCGCCGCCCGCAGCGCCGTCTCCCTCGCCCCGCCTTTCACCTCGCTCGTGACCTGGCCAAGCAACTCTCCCGCGAGGGCGATCACGTCGCGCGCCTCGAACCCGCTCGTCCGCAGCTCTCGATAGATGGTCTTGGCCAAGATCGAGAGCGCGCGGGCATCGCGTGCTCCGGGGGTGTCACCGAAGGGTAGGGCCATGTCGCCTGAGCTCCTGGGAACCGGTCGGGGTCGGCCGAACGCAACGTGCGATCGCAGACGCCGGGGCGATGCCTCGCGTACAAGGCACGTGCCATCCGTTCAACGCTCGAGTTGACCGCGATTTTTCCGCTTTCTCGGCCCTTCTGCGAAACGCTCTGCGCACGTGGGCGACCCCGCCAACGCGAAATGTCGTTCGCGGGGCGGGGGCGGCGGGTCGAAATGCTAGCGTGCGCGCCCCATGACGACCTCGGGCCCTCGCAGCGAGCCCGCGCGCACGGAACCGGTGGCGCTGGTCGCACGCCTGACGCGGCCAGATTCCCGTCCACGGCGCCTGCTCGTGGCCGCCGCCGCCTACGTCGTCGCCACGGTCGTCTTCGCGACCTTCGCAGGACCCGCAAGGCTGACCGAGCACACGCCTTACAACCACTACGCGCTCCTGGCAGACGCGTGGCTGCATGGTCGTCAGGACTTGGCGCACGGCCCGCCCCCGTACGCTCAGAACAACGACTTCGCGGAGTACGCGGGCAAGACGTTCATCAGCTTCCCGCCTTTTCCCGCGCTCTTGATGCTCCCGTTCGTAAAGCTCGCCGGGAGCCCGGAGAACTTTCGTGACGGGCAGTTCGTCGTTTGGCTCGCGGGGGTCGCGCCGGCGGCACTGTTCCTCGTGCTTGAAAAGCTCCGCAGGACGGGGCGATCGGCTCGGACGGAGACGCAGAACGTCGTCCTGGCGCTCCTCTTTGCTTTCGGGACCGTCTACTTCTTCACGGCCGTCGAGGGGACCGTCTGGTTCGCCGCGCAAGTCGTCGGGGCGGCGCTCTTCGCCTTCTACCTCCTCTTCGCGCTCGACGCCGAGCGGCCGCTGCTCGCCGGCGTCATGGTGGCGTGCGCGTATCTGACCCGCCCCCCGATTCTCCTCGCGTCGGTGTTCTTTGCCCTCGAGGCGCTGCGCGTCGCGCGCCGCAGCGGGGAGCACCAGGGCGCCGAAGGCGACGATGCCGGCCTCGTCGCTCGAACGGTGCGCATGGCGCGCGAGGTCGACCCGCGCGCTTTCGCGACGCGCTGCGGGCTCTTCGCCGCCCCCATCGTGGCGGCCTTCGCGGTCATGGCGTGGATGAACTTCGCCCGCTACGGCCGCGCGACCCCCTTCCCCTTCGACCATCAGTTCCTGACGGTGACTTGGCAGGGGCGGATGCTCAAGTGGGGGCTCTTCAACTACCACTTCCTCGCCAAGAACCTGGGCATCGCGCTGACCAGCCTGCCGTGGCTTCCGCCCGGGGGCCCGAACTCGCAGCTTTTCGGGGCGCCGTTCAAGATCAACGAACACGGGCTCGCGCTCTGGTTCACGACGCCCCTCTATCTGTGGGTCCTCTGGCCTCGCCGCCTCGAGGGGGACCCGGAGCGTCGATGGCTCTACGCGGCGCTGGCGGCGTCGGCGCTCATTCCTGCGGCGCTGGAGCTTCTCTATCAGAACTCCGGCTGGAGGCAGTTCGGCTACCGCTTCTCGAACGACTACGCGGTCGCCCTCTTCGCCCTCCTGGCCGTCGGGGGGCGACCCATGCGCAGCGCCTTCGCCGTGGCCGCCGCGTGGGGTGTGGCGTGGAACACCTTCGGTGCGGCGACCTTCGACAAGGCGCAGTTCGATCGCTTCTACTTCCGCGACGGGTCCCAGACGATCGTCTACCAGCCGGACTGACCCAAGCACCGCCCGACGATGGTAAGAGTGCTCCGATGACGCGAACGTGCGCGCTCTATGCACTGCCCGCCGCGCTCTGCGGGTGCGGCGCCGGGGCGTGGCAGCCGACGACGCCTCCGGGGGTCGCGATGGGAACGATGGCGGTGACGAGCACGTCGTTCGCGACGAACGGGCCGATCCCGGTCGACAACACGTGCGACGGCCTCGACAAATCACCGCAGCTCACGTGGAGCGCCCCACCCAGCGCGACGAAGGGGCTCGCGATCCTGATGGAGGACCCCGACGCTCCGGGCGGCACCTTCACCCATTGGGTCGCCGTCGACCTGCGGCCCGACACGCTCACGCTGTCGGAAGGTGCGGACCCGGCCACCGCCGCCGGCGGCATCGACGGGACGAACGACGCGATGCGGTCCGGCTACTCCGGACCCTGCCCCCCGAGGCTCGAGATCCACCACTACGTCTTTCGCGTGTTCGCGCTCGACGCGCGCATCGGACCGAGGGGCGCCGAATCGCGCGGGGCCTTCGAGCAGGCCCTCGGCGGCCACGTTTTGGCGCAGGGGGCCGTCGTCGGGACGTTCTCGCACTGAGAGAAACGAAAGGGGGCGGTCGACCCCGGGGCTACGGAATTCCTTCGGAGGGCACGCTCGTTCGCTGGCCCGCCCGCACACCGTGCCGCCGTGCCCACCCGGCGTTGACCTCGAGGACCCATCGAGACGGACAGCCCACGCCTCGCGACTCGTCGTCGAGCGTGGGTGCGTTCTCGACGATGCCGACGATGAGCCCATCGTCGTCGACGTAGAGCAGGTCGAGCGGGATGCAGGTGTTGTGCATCCAGAACTTGTGGTCGTCGCGGAAGCCCAGGTCGAAGAGCATCCCGCTCTTTTCGTCCATGTGCCTGCGGTACATCAAGCCGCGCTGCGTATCGTGCGGCGAGCGCACGACCTCGGCGTCGACCGTGACGCCGACCGTGGCGGGAAAGGTGACGCGCGCCGAGGGCAGCCGGGCGAGCGCCGGATCGGGATCGGCCGGACACCCCGGAGCGGGCCCCGCCGGAACGGGGGGCGGCGGCGTGGCCGGCGTGCGAAGAACGCAGCGACCGGGGGGATAGACAGGGTCGGGTGGCTGCGCGCTCGTCGACGGTGCGGCGGCCGCTGTCGCTTCGACCGGCGCCGCGGGAGGAGGCGCGGGCACCGAGACGGTGAACTCCTCCGGCGGAGTCCGCCTCTGACACTCGGCGGAGACTTCCAGCACGAGCGCCCCCATCACCGCCGCCAACGCGCGCACCATCGGGCGCCTTTAGCGCGCTTTGCGCCCGCCGGGGGAGCGCATTCTGAGCCGGCCATACGCGACAAAAAGAAAACGGCACCGCATAGGGGCCCGGGGGGGGAGAGCCGGCCTACGCGGTGCCGAGCGACTCTATTGCGATCCTTGTGCCAGATGGGCCGAACAAGCGGTTTCGTGGCTTTACCTTCCTTTCGGATGGACGCCGGGGCTTCACCATCGCAAAAGTGTTCGCCGACACTTTCAGAAGTGAAACGTAGGCACGTAGGTTACCTGTGGACAGATGAGCCTCGGCTCTGGGCCGAGCCCGAGCTTTCCACAGTCCCGTCACGCGGCTGGCTCGACACGAGCCCGTTCGTGACGGCATCGTTCATGGGAGGCATGGGAGGCTAAGAGCAGCCCCGAATGTCGATTCAAGCTTCGTCTCCGGCAGCGCTCGCCTTCCGAGCGGCGCCGGCGCGCGTTTCCCGGCCCAGGCCCAACAAGTGGCTCGTGACGGTCTCGATCACGTTCGGGACGCTCATGGGCGCCATCGACACATCGATCGTGTCGGTCGCGATGCCGCACATGATGGGATCGCTCGGGGCAACGGTTCAGGAGATCACCTGGATCAGCACCGGGTACATCATCGCGAACGTCGTGGTGATGCCGCTGACGGCGTTCCTCGGCCGACTCTTCGGACAGAAGCGCGTGTACATGTTCTGCCTCGCGCTCTTCCTCGTCGGCTCGATCCTGTGCGGCACCTCGCGGTCCCTCACGTCGCTCATCCTCTACCGCGCGCTCCAGGGCTTCGGCGCCGGCGCCCTCCAGCCGACCGAGCAGGCCATCCTGCGCCAGACGTTCCCGCCCAAGGAGCAGGGGATGGCGATGGCGCTCTTCGCCATGGCGGTCATGCTCGGCCCCGCCGTCGGCCCGACCCTTGGCGGGTGGATCGTCGACAACTACTCTTGGCCCTGGATCTTTTTCATCAACGTACCGGTCGGGGTGCTCGGCCTCGTCATGGTGGCCACCTTCGTCCACGAGGACGAAGAAATCGTCGCGCGAAACCGGGAGCTCGCCGAGAAGCAGCGCAGGAGCGTCGACTGGTGGGGCATCGGATTGCTCGTGGCGGGCCTCTGCGCCTTCCAGTATTTCGTCGAAGAGGGGCAAACGAACGACTGGTTCGAGTCGGCGGAGATCTCCATCATCTTCGGCTTCGCGATGGTCATGCTCGCGGCGTTCGTCGTGCGCGAGCTGACGTGCGAGGTCCCCGCAGTCGACATCCGTCTCTTCCGGGATCCCGTGTTCCTCTCGGGCACGCTCATCGGAGCGCTCATGTTCGCGCTCCTGATGGCGACGATGTTCCTCCTGCCGCTCTTCATGCAGACGCTCCTCGGCTTCACCGCGACGGACGCCGGCTTCGCGCTCATGCCGCGCGTCTTCGTGATGATGGTCGCGACGCCGATCATCGGCAGGATCTACAACTCTGTCTCCCCTCGCGTCGTCATCGCCGCCGGCGTCTTCTTCATCGCGTGGGGCGCCTTCGACATGAGCCACTTCACCCTCGAGACCAGCCAGCACGACGTCATCTGGGCGATCATGACGCAGGGCGTCGGCTTCTCGTGCCTCTTCGTCCCGCTCTCGACGGTCGCCCTCGCGTCCATCCCCCGACACCGAATGGCCGACGCGACGGGGCTCAACTCGCTCTTCCGTCAGGTCGGCGGGTCGATCGGCCTGGCGGTCGGGGCGACGCTGCTCACCCGGTTCGACGCGGAGGCGCGCACGGCGATCGTCGCCCACGTGACGGGCAGCACGGTGTCGGCGATCGACCGCCTCCGCGCGATGTCGGGCGGTTTCGTGGCGAAAGGGTTCGGGATGGTCCAGGCCCGTGACATGGCCCTCAGGGCCCTCGACGGCGCGGTGCAACGTCAGTCGATGCTGCTCTCGTTCGACCGCGTGTTCCTGCTCGCCGGAGTCGCGTTCCTCGCCGTGCTCCCGCTCCTCGCGTTCCTCAAGACGCCCGACGTCGCGGTGGAAAAGGCAGAAGTGCACATCGAGTGAGGCCTCGCGGGGGCGGGCGGCCTCCTATGCCTTCAAGCTCCGCACGCCCGCCTGGTGCACCTTCCCGGGCAACGGACGGCCCGCCACGCTCTCGGCGACCTTGCCCGCCTCGACGAGACGTTCGAGGTCAATCCCGGTGCGCAGGCCCATCCCTTCGAGCATGTAGACGAGATCTTCGGTCGCCAGGTTGCCCGCCGCCCCCGGCGCGTACGGACAGCCGCCCATCCCCCCCACGCTGGCGTCGAAGTCGCGGATGCCCATCTCGAGGCCGACGAGGACGTTCGCGAGCGCCGTGCCCCTCGTGTCGTGCATGTGCATCGCGACGCGTTCCGGCGCGATGTCCTCGCGCAGCCGATCGAGCAGCCGCTCGGTCTGGCGCGGGGTCCCCACCCCGATCGTGTCGCCCAGCGAGATCTGGTAGCAGCCCATGTCGACCAGCTTCCGGGCGACGGCGGCGACCCGCGCGGGGTCCACGTCGCCCTCGAACGGGCAGCCCCACGCCGTCGACACGTAGCCGCGTACCCGGAGCCCGGCGTCCCGGGCCGGGCCGATGGTCTCCTCGAACGCCGCCAGGGTACCGGCGATCGTCTTGTTGACGTTCTTGCGGTTGTGCGTCTCGCTGGCCGACACGAACACGGCGATCTCGCCCATGCTCGCCGCCCGCGCGCGTGCCAGGCCCCGCGCGTTCGGGCACAAGGCGCTGAAGGTGACGCCCGCGGGCGCGTGAGCGCGCTGCGCCACCTCGTCGGCGTCCGCCAGCTGGGGGATCCACTTGGGCGAGACGAAGCTCGTAATCTCGATCCGCCGGAGGCCCGCCGCCACGAGGGCGTCGATGAGGCGGAGCTTGCTCCGCAGGGGCACCGTCGCCTGCTCGTTCTGGAGCCCGTCCCGTGGGGACACCTCGTACACCGACACGGCGTCCGGGAGTCGAGCAAAAAGGTCCACCCCACCAATTTCGGTCCGGGCGCGCACCCGCGCAAGTCAGGCGTGACCCTCTCCAGGCGAGCAGCCCTGCCCCGAGCGGCTGGACCCTGAGAAGCCGCTCCCGCTATCCTCGGCAAGATGCAGGACGTTCCGGAGCGCGGTGGCACGTCGGGCCTACGCGGGTGGCTCTCTGACGTGTATTTCCCGGCGCTCGTGTCGGTTCAGCCGGATCAGCTCGTGCGTCGGCTGGGCGACCGCGCGACGGTGGACGATCCCATCTTCGGACGAGCCAACGGCCCGGCGTTGACGCGCTATCTCGAGGAGATTGCCGCATGGCTGTCCAAGCGGGGCGCTGCTTTCGAGCGCGTGTCGTTCGTGACCGGATCCGATCGCGACGTCACCGAGGGGACCCTCGCGCTCGCTTTCGACGGGCGCGCGGTGCAGGTGCCCGTCGCCGTCGTGGCCGAACGACGGCCGGAGCGCGAGGTCGAGATCCGCCTGTACTACTCGACCGAGCCCATCAAGGGCACCCGCGCGGTTCGCTCCCCGCTCCTGCCGAAGGACGACGAAGTCGCCGTTCCCCCGCCGGTCTCGGCTCACCTCGACGCTCTCGCGCGCGGGGACCTCGGCGCCATCGTCGCGAGCTTCGAGGTGGGCGGGACGCTCCGAGACTCGGCCGGCCGCACCTACGTGCGAGACGAGGGCGGCCAGGTCCTGCGGGCCTTTTACGAGAAGTCGGTGGCGGCCCCGGGCGGCGGGGCCGGGGGTGTCCTCGTCCTCAAGGGTGCGCGCGCCGACGATGGGCGCACGTGCGCGCTCGAGTACACGGTGGTTCGGGCGCGGGGGCGCGACATCGCGCCGCAAGCCGGTCTCGCCGTCTACGAGCGCGGCGAGAGCGGGCTGCTGCGGACGCTCCGGATATACGAGGATGTCGAAGCTTGAGGCGAGGGCCTCGGCGCAGAGGACGAAAGGGAGGAGAGCGAATGCGCAGGGTGGTCCGGTGGATGCTGGCGGCGCTCGCCGTCGCGGCCTGTTCGAGCAGCAGCGGGAGCAAGGAAGGCCCGTCGGCCGAGCAGGCGGCGACGGACGTCGCGAAGGCGCTCTGCGCGAAATACAGCGCGTGTTCCGCGTACCTCGTAGCGGCGCAGTTCGGGGACATGGCGACGTGCGCCTCGACGGTGAAGGCCTCGGTCGTGAACACGCTGGGCGCGCCCGGCACGGGACAGACGCCCGGGAACGCCGAGGCGTGCGCCACGAAGGTCGCAGGCATCTCGTGCGACGACGCGTTCGGCCACAACTTGCCCTCGGAGTGCCAGCCCGCGGCCGGGACGCTGGCCAACGGCACGGCGTGCGGCGACTCGTCGCAGTGCAAGAGCGGGTATTGCAACATCGCCCCGACGAGCACGTGCGGCATGTGCGCCGCCGCGCCCGCCGCGGGCGCCTCCTGCATGCAGGACGCGGACTGTCCGCCGGGCAGCACGTGCAACGCGTCCGGCGCGTGCGTGGTCTTCGGCAGGGCGGGGGCGCAGTGCGATTCGGCGCAGCAACCGTGCCTGCCGACGTTGACGTGCAAGAACGGCTCGTGCGCGACGCCGGACGCGCTCGGCGCGGCGTGCGCGTCGGACCCGAACGGCGCCAGCCCGTACGGCAGCTGCGATCAGCTCGCGGGCGCCCTATGCGATCAGTCGAACATGTGCGTCAAGGTGACCCTGGTCGGCGCCGGCCAGCCCTGCGGGTTGCTCAACGGTGCGCTCACGCTCTGCTCGGCGAACGGCGGATGCGTGGTGCCGCAGAACGCGAACTCGGGCGTGTGTCAGGCAGCGGCAGCCGCCGGCGGCAGCTGCGATCCGGCCAACGGTCCGGACTGCGCTCCCCCCGGTGTGTGCACCAACGGCGCGTGCGCGGCGCCGAGCGCGTCCGCCTGCCATTGAGAGGGCAAGGGCGTTCGAAGCCACGCGCGCTCCTCGCCCAGCCTCGTGCGAGGACGTTCGAGCCACGCGCGTTCCTCGCGCAGCCTCGTGCGGGGACGTTCGAGCCACGCCCGCTCCTCGCGCAGCCTCGTGCGAGGACGCTCGAGCCACGCGCGTTCCTCGCGCAGCCTCGTGCGTGGACGTTCGAGCCACGCGCGCTCCTCGCGCAGCCTCGTGCGTGGACGTTCGAGCCACGCGCGCTCCTCGC
>DATGJA010000082.1:0-16342 GCA_035295445.1 Polyangiaceae bacterium
CACGGAAGGACGTTCGACGCCGCTCTATGCCTCGCCCCGACGAACGGACAAGGGTTCGAGGGCGTCGAACGCCTTTCCGCGCCGCACGGTCCGTCGTTTCACGCCGCGGAACCTCGTTCGCCGCCGCACCGAGCACCGAAAGTGGCTCTCGGCAAGGAACCGGATAGCCTCGGCCTCGCACGCATGACCACGGTCACGAAGAGCACGTCGCCTTGCCTGGCGGTCCTGAAGCTCCCCAAAAACCACGTGCCTCGCCTCATCTCGTATGCGCGAAGCATCCTGAGCGCCGTGACGAACAACCCGTCGTTCCCCTCACCGCGTCCGCCGCTGGCGACCGTCGAAGGCGCGATCCGCGCGCTGGAGCAGGCCGAAGCCGCGACGCTGACCCGACGGGTGGGGACCGTCGCGACCCGGGACCAGAGGCGCCTGGCGCTGCAGATCCTCCTCGAGCAGCTCCGTGGCCACGTCCAGGCGAGGGCGGACGCGGACGCCGAGCACGGCGCGTCGATCATCGAGAGCGCCGGAATGGCCGTGAGAAAGAAGGGCGGACCCGCGCCACGCACGTTCACGGTGAAGACGGGCCGAGTGTCCGGATCGGTGCAACTCGTGGCCCCCAAGGCGGGCAACCGCGCCGCGTACGAGTGGCAGTACAGCAGCGACGGGAAGAAGACGTGGATGAGCTGCCCGACCACGGTCCAAGCGACCACCATCATCCGGGGCCTCGCCCCGGCGTCCTCCGTGTTCTTCCGCTACCGCACGGTAACGAAAGACGGCACGAGCGACTGGAGCGACCCGCTCTCGCGCATCGTGTCGTGACGCTCGCGACGAGCGGAAATCGACCTCCGTTCCGCGTCGAAGACCTTTCGCTCTGGGGATACGAAGACCGCCGCGTGTGACCGCCGCGAGACAAAAAAAGTGCCGTGCGAGGACATTTAACGCGGTAGGAGCTTGCCGCATGCGCAGCGTTGACGTGGGACGCTTTCTTCTTTCCTTGGCCATCGCCGCGACCTGCGGGATTGCTGCCTTTTCTTGCGCCAGCAGTGGAAAGGGCAGCGGCGGCAGCGGCTTTTACTCGATGCCCGAGGCGTCGACCAACGACGCCACCGCGCCGGCGATCGACGCGAGCGACGACGTCCCCTCGATCTTCGTCGACGGCGGCGGCAAGCACTGCACCCCGCTCACCTGCAAGGGCAAGGGGTACACGTGCGGCCCGAACGCCGACGGATGCGGCAACCTCATGGACTGCGGCTCGTGCCCCGCGGGCCAGTACTGCGGCGGCGGCGGTTACAGCGTGTGCGGAACGACGCCCCCCCCGCCCCCCGATGGGGGCGCCTGCATGCCGCAGAGCTGCCAGCAGCAAGGCTTCGACTGCGGCGCCGCCGGCGACGGGTGCGGAGGGTCGCTCCAGTGCGGCACCTGCTCCGGCCAGCAGTACTGCGGCGGGGGCGGCTTCAACAAGTGCGGCAACCCCGCGTACGGATCCGACGGCGGTCCCGTCATGCCCTGCATGCCGACGACGTGCCAGGCCCTCGGTTACAACTGCGGCCGCGCCGCGGACGGGTGCGGCAACCAGCTTCAGTGCGGGACCTGCACGGGCCAGGACTACTGCGGGGGCAGCGGCTTCGACAAGTGCGGCAACCCCGCGTATGGGGCGGACGGCGGCCCCGTCAACCCGTGCATGCCGACGACGTGCGCCGCCCTCGGCTTCGGCTGCGGGCCCGCGGGGGACGGCTGCGGCAACGTCATCCAGTGCGGGTCGTGCACGTCGCCCGAGATCTGCGGCGGCGGTGGGTTCCCGAGCGTTTGCGGCAGCGGCGGGCCGTGCACGGGCCTGTGCACGCAGCAAGCACCCTGCGACGGGGGGACGCCCACGACCCTCACGGGGCGCGTCGTGGCGGGGACGACCGGCGCGTACCTCCCCTCGAGCGGCGGTCCCGACCCGGTCCCGGGCGTCCTCGTCTACATCCCGAACTCCGCGCTGACGGCGGTCGGAAGCGGCGCCTCGTGCGGCGGCTGCGAGTCGGACGTCTCGGGCAACCCGCTCGTCTCCGCCACGACGGCGTACGACGGGACGTTCACGCTGACGAACGTCCCGGTGGGCTCGAACATCCCTGTCGTCATCCAGCTCGGTCGCTGGCGCCGCGGGGTCACCTTCAACGTCACCAACACCTGCGCGAGCGCGAACGTCGGTGACATCCACATGCCGCGTACGCAAGCGGGCGACTCGGGGGACATCCCGGGCAGCTCGAACATCCCGCTCACCGCCATCTCCACAGGGAGCTACGACGCCATCGAGTGCGTGCTCCTCAAGATGGGGGTCGACCCGTCCGAGTTCACGCAGGACAGCGGAAGCGGTCGGATCCACATCTACGGCGGCGGTCCCACGACCGGCGTCGGCTTCGGCCCCGGCGCGACGGCGGGCAACGGTACGCGGCAGGAGGCGTCGCTCCTCGACACGGGCGGGACGTACGCGAACTACGACCAGATCCTATTGCCGTGCTGGGGCTCGCCGACGACCAAGACGGGGGCCGAGCTCTCGAACCTGGTCAGCTACGCGAACGCCGGTGGGCGGTTCTTCGCGACGCACTACAGCTACTCGTGGCTCTACCAGAACAACCCGTTCAGCACGACGGCGAACTGGGACCCGCAGGCCAACACGAACATCCTCAACGCGGGCTTCACCGGGGACGTGAGCTTCGCGGTCCCGCCGGCGCGCCCGGGCACGTTCGTGCAGTGGCTCAACCTCGTCGGCGCGCTGTCGAACGGAAACCCCGGCGGCACGCCGCCGAACCCGGCGACGGTCTCGATTCAACAGGGACGCCACGACGTCGACAGCGTCGCGGGATCGTCCGTCGAGTGGATCGACGGCACCGATCCGTCACCGCCGGTCGGTGGCAACAGCCAGATGCTCCTTCACTACACGTTCGACACGCCGGTCGGCTCGCAGAACGAGTGCGGGCACGCGATCTACAGCGACTTTCACGTCAACACGCAGAACCTGACGAACGGGTCGACGTTCCCGAGCGAGTGCCCGAGCACACCGCTCACGGCGCAGGAGAAGATCCTCGAGTTTATGATCTGGGATCTGGCGTCGTGCGTCCGGCACACGCCCCCGCACTGCACGCCGATCACCTGTCAGCAGCAGAACATCACGTGCGGCCCCGCGGGCGACGGCTGCGGGAACCTCCTCGACTGCGGGCACTGCACGCCTCCCCAGACGTGCGGCGGCGGCGGGGTGCAGAACCAATGCGGGGCCCCGGACGCCGGCGCGTGCGTCCCGGAGACGTGCATGCAGCAGCACATCGGGTGCGGACCGGCGGGCGACGGCTGCGGCAACGGCATCGACTGCGGGCCGTGCACGCCTCCCCAGACGTGCGGCGGCGGCGGCGTGCCGGGCCAGTGCGGTGCGCCGGACGGGGGCGCGTGCGTCCCGGAGACGTGCATGCAGCAGCACATCGGGTGCGGCCCGGCGGGCGACGGCTGCGGCAACGGCATCGACTGCGGACCATGCACCCCCCCGCAGACCTGCGGCGGCGGCGGCGTGCCGGGCCAATGCGGCGGGATGTGCAAGCCGTTCACGTGCGACGAGCTCAAGATCTCCTGCGGACCGGCGGGCGACGGGTGCGGGGGGACGCTCGACTGCGGCAAGTGCTTGATGCCGCAGACGTGCGGGGGCGGCGGCGTCCCCGGGCAATGCGGCGGCGGGACGATCTAGCTCTCGCCCGTGTTCGACGCGATGTACTCGGCTACGGGTCGGCCGTCGATCCCGCCCGAGTGGCGCCTCAAGGCGACGCTGCTGATGCGCCTTCGAGCAGGCTGCTTTTTGCAGCAGCCTGCTACTAGCGGGCCGGGCGCGGGCGAATTCGCGGGCGACTTCAGGGGCGAGCGCGTGCGAGCGCCGCGATCTTCTGCGCGGTGTTCCAGTTGCGCCCCGTCCCGCGCGTGCCCAGCCGAGCCTCGATGAACGCGTTCGTGAGCTTCGAGCGTCCGATCCCGTCCGGATACACGATGTACGCGGTCCGGCCGTCGACGGCTACGCGCTCCCGGCCCTGGATGGCCGCGACGAGCGTGGCAACCTGCGCGGCCGACGGCGCCTCCTTGAGGGGCATGACGAGGAGGTGCGAGGGGTCGCTCTGTGCCTCGCGCTCGAACGGGTTGGCGGCAACGACGGCTTCCCACTCGCGCGCCGTGCGGACGAAATAGTCGCTGGCCAGCGCGAAGCGCTTCACCGTCGCCTTCTCGAGAAGCGCCTCGAGGGCGCGGGGCGCCTTCGAGCTCTCGAACACCGCGTTCCCGCTCTGAAGGAGCGTTCGCGGATCGCCGAGTCCCAGATCCGCGAGCATCTCGCGCAGTCCGGCCATCGGCATCGAGCGTCCCCCGAGGTTGACCGCACGTAGGAGCGCGACGAGCGTGGCCATTGGTAGATCTTACTTTCCCACCGCCGAGACGAGCGAGGGTGTCGCCCACCCTTTGCTCGGCCTCTTCGACCGCCTTCGCCGTATCGCACATCACGACGAAGTCGTCGGTGTAGCGCACCAGCGTGCCCGCGGGTACGGGTACGTCGTGCGACCATCGGGAACTTGCGGTACGGTTGGAGTGGTCCGGGGAGGAGCCCAGGGCCGGTAAGCATGCGCTTCGCACGTGTCGGCGTGATCCTCGCGGGCCATTGCCTCTCCTGCAGCGGCGCCGGGGCGCAAGGCGCCAACCCCGCCATCGCGGCTGGCTTCGTGGCCGCGGCGGCTGGGGCCCAGGTCGCGCAGTCCATCGCGGAGGAGAAGGCGCGGAGGAACGCCCCGGTCACGGGTGCGCCGGCCGCGGTGTCGCCCCATTGCGACAACGACGACCAGTACGCGTGTCTGAAGATCCAGCCGACGGCGTCGACCGGCTCGTCCAGAGGAGGCCGCCCCGCGGAGCTGGAGATGAGCGATGACGAGGCGCGCGACTATGTGCTCCAGTACGTGAACGGCGTGCGAAAACTGAACGGCGTCGTTCTGCTGGCGCGCGACGGCTCGCTCGACACCTTTGCCCAGGCGGGGAGCGACGAGCTCGCGATCGATCATCGGCCTGGCGCCCACCTGCGCGCGCACGCGGGGGATCTCGGTTCGTCCAGCGCCGAAGTCCAGGGCCCGGCGGACGGCTCGGAGGGTGGCGCGCTAGAGGACCGGGTCGGCGCGGTCCTCCTGCGCTTCATGAACGAGGGGCCGGGCGGCGCGGACTATGACACCGTGCTGCGCCCCGAGTGGCGCAAACTCGGCGTCGGCATCCTGACGCGCGACGGCAGGACGTTCCTCACGGTCGATTTCTCCCGCTAGTCCGTGCGGTCGCGCGTGCGATAGCCGCACTCGTGTGCGCACACGCGTGATCCCGTCCGCACGTCGATCGCCGCCGCCATCCCCGCACCGAAGGTGCCGACGCACGCGTCGGAGCCCCCGTGTGGCACAAAACACGGCTTTTTTTGGGTCGCAGCGGTCTCGCTGCTCGACGACAGCGGTTCGGATCTCTCCGGGCATCGACCTTGCTCCAGCCAGCGCCCGCTCAAGAAAGGGGCGAGGGTGGTTCTGCGCGTGATCGCGTGCCGGACAGTTCCCTCGGACCTCGAGCGATAAGAGGGAGGCGAGGGATGAACACGAAGCGGACCACGGCGCTCGTCGTCGCAGGGATTGGCCTGATTGCCGTGCTCGCGGTCGTGGTCCGTCGTCCAGGGGTCCGGCGGAGCGAATCCGTACCGTCGTCGGAGAGAGCGGAGAGCCGATCGCTCTTCGCCCCGGGGGTGGGGCGCGCGGTCGAATCGGACCCACTCCGTTTGCCTAGTATCTCCGGGCGTGTCCATTCGAAATCGGGAAAGCCACTCTCCGGGGCGATGGCGTGCGCGTTCTGCGCCGATTGCGACCTGACCCACAACGGGAGCGACCCTGTCTGCGACGCGCCGGACCAAGGCGGTCGCTACGTTCTTCTCGGCATTCGCCCGGCCGACTACCACGTCTCGCTGATCGCGAACGGTCATCGACCGCGTATCGCGAACCGCAGCGGGCCGATCCGCCTGCGCGACAAGGACGTCGACCTCGGGGACACCGAGCTCGACGAGGGCGGGGCCCAGGTGACCGGCACCGTCTCGGACGCCACGGGCGGCCCTGTCATCGGCGCGACGATACGGGCCACGTTCTCGCTCGACGAGCTCCCCCCTGGTCGTCTCTTCACGGCGATCACGAAGTCGGGCGACGCGGGCTCCTTCACCATGACGGTGCCCGAGGGCCACCTGCTGCTCGTCGCCGCCGCGGACGGCTACGCGGAGGATCGAACCGGAGCCCATGCGCCACTGGGCGGCGTACGCCTGGTCCTCACTCCGGCGTCGCGAATCTCCGGCACCGTGGTGGCCAGCACCGGTCAGTCCGCCGTGCCCGGCGTGCGCGTCACAGCCCACGGAGCGGTCGGATTCGAGCAGGTCGCGACCTCGGACATCGCCGGAGCGTTCACGCTCGTCGGTCTTCCCCCGGGAACGTACTCCCTGGAGGCGTCGGGCGACGGTTGGAAGGGTCGAAGGTCGGGCACCGTCACGCTGGACGTCAACGACTCCGCACGAGACGTCACGGTCCCCGTGGTGAAGGCAATGCACGTCACCGGGGCCGTGCGGGTGGGTGAAGCGCCGTGCGGCTCGGGGGTGGTGTCCCTCATGCCGGCCCCCGGCGAGAACCTTCCCCAGGTCACCTCCGGGACGGACATTTCGGGCCACGTCCGGTTCGAGGCGGTGCCCCCGGGCCGGTATCGGTCGAACGCCCAGTGCACAGGCTACGGCGTGCGTCACGGCCCCGATGTGCAAGTCGAAGCCGCCGACGTGGACGGGGTGGTCTGGACCTTCGAGAAGGGGGTCGACGTCACGGTCCGCGCGAGCACTCCGACGGGGGTGGCGGTCGCCGGCACGACGGTCGTCTTGACCCATGCTGCCGCGGGCGACGCCTCGGTGACTTCACGGTCATCGCGCACGAACGACGACGGAACCGCCCAGATCCTCGGCCTCCCCGAGGGGCGATACGTCGTCGCGGGTCCGGACATCGATCAACCCCTGGACGTCGTCCTGACGGCCTCCTCCGCGCCCATCGAGCTCGCGGTGACCACGAAAGCCATCGGAGGCATCGACGTTGTGGTGAAGGACGCGCAGGGGCACCCCAACGAACAGATCGCGGTGATGTACCACGCGGCGGGCGGCCCTTTCGGCGGGATGGGGCTCGGGGAACCGCACGGCGGGGGCCTCTATCGCATCGGCCGTCTTCCGGCGGGAGATTATCGAGTCGAGCTGCAGGACGGCGTCAATCCGGTCCTCCAGGTGGGCGGCGCGGACGGAGTGGTCCACGTGGCCTCGGGAGAGGTCTCGCGCGTCGAAGCGACCTACGGCGGCCACTCGGGACGCATTCGCGGCCGCGTCCTGAGCAGCGACGGCATGCCGATCGAAAACGTGTGGGTCTCCGCGCAGCCGTCGGGCACCGGCAGAAACGGCGTCGGGCAGATGCTGATGCCCGTCACCCACGCGAGCTCGAGGCGCAGCCTCACCAATGTCGAAGGACGCTTCGTGCTCGATGGACTCCTCGAGACGGGCTCGTTCGCGGTGGTCGCGAGCCACGCGCTGGGCGGCGAGGCTCGCGTCGAAGGGGTGGCCGTAGGCCAGGACGTCGAGATCCGAATGAGCGTGCCCGGGCGAATTGCCGGCGTCGTACTCGACGAAGGGGGTCGTCCGGCGTCCCACTTTCAAATCGCGATCGACAACCAGGACAGGACCCAAAGGCTGACGGCGGAGTTCGGCCCCGAATCGCAGGGGAAGTGGTTCGTCGACCACGTGGCGCCCGGGACGATCGAGATTCGAGCGCAGGGCGGCGATGGCGCGGCCAGCCTCTTCCGAGACCTCGCGCCCGCGCAGCGCGTGGAGGACATCGAGCTTCGCCTGCAGCCGGCCGCGTCGGCGAAGAACTGAAGCACGAAGTCTCGCGATCCCATGAACATACGACTTTCTTCGCTGTCCCTCTCGTCTTCTTCAATCGATGTACCAACAGAGGCTCGGCTACGGTCCGGGCCGGAAAGAACGCACATGAGACATTTGTTGATTTCCTCACTCGCCGTCGCAGCTTTCGGCGCCACGCTGACGGGAGCCGCCACGGCGGACGCCGGACAAGGTTGGGTCACGTCCGACTGGATTGACCCCAACAACAGCTTTACCGTAACCACGTCACGCGGGTTCCAAGCCATCATGTGGACGAATTGGGGCAATCTCGGAATCACCTTGGCCAACAATGTTACGGGCACAGAGGTCGTGCGTGGTCAGAGCGATAACGCGTTTTGCACGGCGCAACAGTGCGACACATCGTTCTGGGCCTGGACCGAGTGCAGTGACTTCAGCGTCATCACTGGCAACGAGGCGAACGGCCCCAAGCCCAATTCCGACTGGAGCGCGACGAACGACGTGAATACGCCTTGGTCCGCGTACTATTATGCGAACGGCACCGCGGCGTCGTCCGACCCTGGGGTGTGTCCGGCCGGGACGAACTACCTCGCCGGCGGCCTCTGGGTGTTCGACTACTAGCGTCGCGTGGCTGCGGGGCCCGCCGCCGGTACGTGGCGGGCCTCCCCGCCTTCCCTCGTTGCCTGCTGCGCCGACGCGATCGCCTGCCGGAGCGCGGCGCGCGGTGTCAGGCAGCAGCGCCGCGCATCCTCGCCGAGCACGGCATCGAGCCCGCTCCGCTCCAGGGAAGGACGATGCCCTCCCTACTGCTGTATCCAGGAACCGTTGTAGCAAAGGGGCGCCGTGGGGTTGTCGCCCGTCGCGAGGGCGAATCCCGCGGAAATGCACATTTCTCGCGGGAAGGTGATGGCGGCGTCCGTCGTATTGATCCAGCTGCAGGACGTCCGAATCACGTCACCCGCGTGGAGAACGAACGGACTCGCGGCGCTCCACGTCGCATAAGTGGGGTTGTTCACCATGTCGGTGGTCCATACGGGATCGTCGCGTAGAACCTCCACGGCTCCCGTGTCCGCGTGCACGACGGACGTGGTCGCGTGCGTCCCGTACTCGTGCATGTGATTGGCCATCATGATGATGTTGACGTCCGATTTTGCGACGCAATCGACGCTCGAGTTCGTTTCCATCGACGGTGTCAGTTGGAAGCCGCCATTGATGTTCACGAACAGCGCCGCGATGAGGCGCGTCGGGTCGACGTCGGCGAACTTCAGGTCCATGTACGCGTCGCCGCTGACCGTCGTCGCACCCGGGTTGATGTAGTGCAAGTTCAGCACGATCCCCTCGCCCTTCTTCAGACGGAACGCGACGCCGTCCGGGAGCGTCGTCGTTCGACCCTTAGGGCCGACACCTCCGAGGAACGCGCCACCGGTGATGGATTGGGCGGAGTTCCCGCCGCCCGCGGCGCTCGAGACGCCGCTCGTGAATTCGGTACTATCCATCATGCACTTGACTTCCGATCCGACCTTATCGGTACCGGATGGCGTGTATGAGAAAGCGACGGCGTGGTGTCCGAAGGCGGACTGCCGTCCCTCTACGTCCACGATGTCCACGTCGTGGTCCAGCGGCGCCATGACGTACTGGCAATGGGTCACGTCGGTGCCCGGCAGGATGTCGGTGATCGTTGCCGCGTTGAGCCGTGTGTACCCTGCGGGCAACGGGGGGGGCGTGAACGCTCCGGCGCTCTTCCCGGGCGCGGGCGACGTCACCGAGTGCTTGCCCGGTTCGCCGGACCCACACGCAGCAACCGAGAGGGCGAGCGGAGCGACGAAAAAGACGATGCGCATGGTCGTGGCCCTTTCGAAGGTGTCTTGACGGCGGACAGGATGCTGCGGCTTAGACCGCCAGGCGTGCCCGCAGGCAACGCGCATGCGGTGGAGGAATGCGTCCCCTCGGCCACAATTGGGAGCAGCCGACGTAACCCATCAGAAAAAGAGACGATGCGACGGCGAGCGGCCCCGGCAGGCCGCGGCCGGGGCAGAGCGGGCCTATGCGCTCCCGGCCACCCGCCGGCAGCGAGAGCCGGTACCGCCAGCTGGCGCACCGAGGTAACCGCCGCACTTGTCCACGGCGACTCGCAGGGACCGTCGAAAGGCGGCCGCACCAATGCGACACAACAGCGGGCCACGCAGGAACGTCCGCGGCGCAGACGCCGGGACCGTGGCGGACGCGGGGGAAGAAGGCCCCACTCCGTCGCGCCGGACGCGGAGAAGCTACCCCATCCTTAGCGTTACGTAAAATCCCCGGTTCGTCGTAAAGCCACCGACTTGCACCCCGGAGTCGACGACTTTGGCCTTCAGGCCAACGTCGGGATTTACAAAGCCGGCCGCCGACCGCAGTCCGTCAACGGCCGCCGCGAGCGCCTCGTCGTAGTCGCAGGAGGCGGTGTCTCTCCCACGAGCCAGGGACTAGCATGGACGCAAAGCGCAGGGGCGCGCGCACGCCGCGGTCGACCATCGTCTCGCACGCGGCGGCCGCGAGCTCGGCCCCCTCATCGCCCCCGATCGCGAGCCCGAGCTGATAGCGCGCAGCGGCCTCGTACAGGGCCATGTCCGCGGTGTGCGCTCGCTCGACGGCGAGCCGAAGGTGGGTCAGCGCCTTCTCGCGGTTCCCTCGAGCCCGCGCGGCCGCGGCCATGAGGACCGACGCGAGAGGTGCGGTCCAGATCATTCCCTCTCGTTCGAGCCGGTGCGCGAGACGTTCCGCCTCCGAGAGGTGCGCGTCACGCTCGGCGGGGGTCACCGAGTCGGACAACGCGACCGCGGCGATGCCTCGCACGTACGCGGTGTGACCACGCAACGATTGATTCTTCAGTAGGAAACTCTTCTTCAACGCCAAGGTGTCCCGCGCCAGCCGCTCGTGAGCCCGTCGAGCATTACCGTCGTACAGCTCGATGAACGCTTCGACGATCATCGCCTGCCAATGTTGAACCGAAAATCCCGGATGCGACCACACGGACATGGCGTTGCGGACACTCAGGCGGGCGGCGTCGGGCTCGTCGTGGGCAAGCAACGTCAGAGTTCCCCAGCTCGCTCGAAGATTGACCGCGGTGTAGAGATCCCCGCGTTGGTCGGCGTCCGCGAGCATTTGCGCCTTCCGCGCGGCGAGCTCGACGAGATCACCCAAGAACCATAGGGAGTAGAGGCCGAATATGTATGCATTCGAATAAGCGCTGCCGCGATTGTCCGCGTATTTTTTGTACGCGACGTCCAGGCACTCGCGGGCAACCTTCCATTGTCCGCGCAAAAAGGATCCCATCCCCCGCTGCGCGCGCTCTGCCTCGGGGTCGGCGCCCTCGGCGAGCTGTTCGACGATTGCGACGAGCTGGCGCTCGCGAGGGCTCGGCAGGCCGCCTTGCCCGGCGAGATGGTTCGCCTCTAGTCTCGCCGCGCGAAGAACCTGACCGCGATCGCCTCGGTCCAACGCCAGCAGTAGGTGGCGCGCCTGGACGCACGCGGACAACACCAGATCGACGACTCCGAGACCGACCGCGACCGCGTGCAAGGCGTTGACGCGCGCCCGATCTTCGGCCGGGATGGACTCCGGCGCGCGTTGTTCGAAACGGAGCCCGCGAATCGCCACTCGCAGGCGGTAGAAGATCAGGGCGAAGACGGCCAAGAGCGGCGAGTTTGGCAGTTTGATTCCCCAGACGCCGAGTACTCCGCGGAGCAACTTTCCTCCCTCGACCATGTGGCCGCTGGTCAAGAGCTGCTCGGCGGCGGATCGCTCGAGGTCGGCGCGCTCCAGGGGAGCTGCGTCGCGCGCCGCGTCGACGTACAGCCGCGCCGCTTCCACGCCTCGACCGGCGAGGGCCATCGCGTGGGCCGCTCGAACCTGGAGACGATGGAAGTCCGGCTGACCAACGAGCGCTTCGGAGGCGCGTACATACAGGCGCGCGGCCTGTTCGAAGGCGAGCTTCGCCCCGGCTTGTTCGGCGGCGCGCTCGGCGAACGCCGCCGCTCGAGTTCCCTCTTTTGCGCCGAACAGGTGCGTGGCGATCGCATAGGGATCCGCTTCGGGAGCTGCCTCGAGAACACGCGCGAGCTGCGCGTGGTGGCGGCGTACGGTGGCGTCGGGCAGGTGCTCGACGACCGTCTCTCGAATGCGGTCGTGGATCATTTCGACCATCTCGCGTCCGTCCCGCAGGCCGGTTCGGATGAGGCGGCGCGCGGCGAGGAGGACCGCGAGCGGCTCGGGCGCGGTCACGCCCGCGGCATTGCCCGCCAAGGCCAGTGGAAGGGGTCGCCCTCCGACGGCCACGACCTCGAGCAGTTGCCTCACTTCCGCTCCGAGCCCCTGCAGCCGCTCGCCGATCAGCTTTTCGAGCGTGACCTTTTCGGCTTTGGTCACCATCGCGTGCGCTGCCGAGCTGCGAGCCAATTCGGCAATGAGGAACGGGCTGCCGTCGGCCTCGCGCGCCACGGCGTCTGCAGTCTTGTCGGCCGATTCCGTCCCGGCTTGGAGCAGCGCGAGCGCCAGCCGTCGAGCATCTTGCAGATCGAGAGGCCCTACCTTCAGCTCGCGCAGCTCGGCCCCTTCGGGCCAGCGGGCGCGCAGGTCGCTCAGGAGCGACGATGGCTCGCCCTCTTCTCGGTGTGCCAGAACGAGCAAGATGGGCGGCGCGAAGGGGGGGCGAACGAGCTCCAAGAGCAGCGCGGCGCTGTCCGAATCGCCCCATTGGACGTCGTCCACGTAGAGGATGAGCGGCCCCGCGGTGCGCAAGGTAGCCACGAGCTCACGCAGTGCGCCGAATGCGAGCATTCGCCGACGCCGTGGATCGCCGGCCGGCTCCTTGGCCACCTCCTCGACGCCGTGGACCC
This sequence comes from Polyangiaceae bacterium, assembly GCA_035295445.1. GTDB lineage: Bacteria > Myxococcota_A > Polyangia > Polyangiales > Polyangiaceae > Palsa-1150. The sequence goes on from DATGJA010000082.1 coordinate 12,823, forward strand.
GCCGCAGGACGGGGAAGAGGTCCGCCAGAGCGTCCATGCCTCGGGGGAATGCGATCGTTCCTTCTCGGTCGATGACGTCGATAAGACGGCGGCTGAGGGCGTCGACCAGCGCGTCGACCGCCTTGTATGGAACGGATTCCCGCTCGTAGGCGCGCCCGCGGAGAACGACCGCTTCACCCGCCTGCCGGACATCGTCGAGAAAGCGCTCCACGAGGGCCGACTTCCCCATCCCCGGTCGTCCTGCGACATGGACGGTGACGAGGCGTCCGCCGCACGATGCTTCGAACGCCTCCCGCAGCGCTCGCAAATGTTCCTTCCGTCCGATGAGCCACTGCTCGCCTTCGACGGGCCACTGGCCGCTTGCGAGAGGCGTGCGACTGCCGGAGGGAGCCTTGGAAGGCCTCCCCTCGGCGAGTTTGTGCAGGATCTCCACTCCATGGGGGCGCTTGGTGGGATCTCTGTCGAGGAGCGCGCGGCACAGCAGCTCGAGGTCATCGGGGACGCCCGCTACCAGCGAAGACGGGGGCTTCGCGTCCATCACCACCTTCGCCTGGAGAACTTCGACCGCCGAGCCGTCAAACGGCGGATGTCCGACGAGCGCCTCGTAAAGCACGACGCCGACGCTGTACCAATCCGAAGCGGCCATCGGCGGTTCGTTGAGCGCCTGCTCCGGCGCCATGTATCGCGCCGTCCCGACCAGCTCACCCTCTTCGCTGAGGCCCTCGTCCGCCGCCCGCCGCAACTCCGTCGAGACGCCGAAGTCCAGCAGCACGACGCGGCCTTCCGGAGTAACGAGCACGTTGGACGGCTTGACGTCGCGATGCAGCTTTCCTACCGAGTGGAGCGCCTCTACACCCTCGACGAGCTGGCGCAGCGCGAGGCGGAGGCGGTCCACGTCCGCCGGCGAGACCGGCCTCGGAGCCGAGGCCTCTAGCGCAGCACGGGGGCCATCGGGCGGCGCCGTCGAACTTCGCCGCACCCCGGACTGAGCCGCGGCCGGATCGTGGGCGGCGGGCTTCTCGGCGCGCTCCCTCTGCGCGCGGGCTTCGGCGGTTTGCACGTGGCTCACGAAGTCCGTGCCCGGGACGAGCTCCATCGAGTAGAACGCGCGCGTCCCGTCGGCGACCAGCTCGTGCAAACGCACGAGGTTGGTGTGATGCACGTCCGCAAGCAGTCGAAACTCCTGCTTGAGCGTGAAGAGCGCCGCCGGCTCGAAGCGCGGAAGCGTCTTCAGGGCGACAGACTGCTTCAACTCGCGGTCGTACGCTTCGTAGACGACTCCCATACCCCCACGGCCGATGCAGCGAACGACATTGTATCGAGATGTCCCCCGCCAATCGGACGGGTCCTGCACCGGACTCTCACCCTCGAGCACGCTCGCCTCCCCGGACCAGGACCGCACGGGCCCATCCGACAGATACGGCTCCTCCTCAGCGGTTGGTTAGACCCTCTTGGGCCCTTGGCGAAATCGCTCGCACGTTCACCGACGTCTCGAGGCCACGGACGGTGGTGGCCGTCCATCCGGAAGGGACCCTGACCGGTCACGATTGCGGTGATGTGGCCAACGTTCCGGGCGGCGAGCATACCTGGGTCGACCGTGGCGCCCTCTTCGAGGTATTAGCCCGGCAACTTGATGATTCGGCGTCGCCTCCTCGGCCATCGTGACGCAGGGCCATGGGTGCTGTCTCTCCGAGGGATCGTCGGCGCGGCGTTCGCCAGCGCCGGCGCGGTGGCCATGACTGCCTCGGCTTCCGGGTGCGGTTCGTCGAGCGACGGCGGCAACGCGGCGAACGGCTTCGCGAGCGGCGGCGCACAAGACGCTGTCGACAGCGGGCCGAGGGCCGTCGGGTCTGGTTCCGGATCGCGCGGCGGCGCAGGTTCGGGCGGTACGACCGCCGCCGGGTCGAACGGACAAGGTGCGGGCGCGCCTGCAAACGGGAGCGTCGCGGACGCGAGCGCCGAGAGCGCCGCGGGCGAGAGCGCGGACGCCGGCAGCGGAGATTCGGACGGCGGCCACGGCGAGGGCGCATCGCCTTTGGACTCGGGGGCAGCCGGCTCCGGCGACGCCGGTCACGGGAGCGACGCCGCGGCCTCGGCCTGCAGCGGCGGCCGCTCGTTGCTCGGGAGCGATGCCACCGGCGGTTCGGGCACGCCGATCACCGGGTATGGCGAGGTGACCTTCCAGGCTTCGACCAGCACTCAGATCACCGAGCTGCAGACGACGCTCACCGTGCCTGCGCAGCCCACGTCGTCGTCGACGCTCTTCGTGTGGCCTGGGCTCGAACCGCTCCCCAACAGCGCAAATTTCAACCCGGTCAACTACGGCGTGCTGCAGCCCGTGCTCACCTGGGGTACTTCGTGCGCGCCGAATTCCCCGATGCAACCTGCCGGATGGTGGATCTCGGGGCTTTACGTAAACACGTATACGTCCGCTCCATCCCTCAACGGTTGCTTCGGGGGCAACATCATCGATGTCTCGATCGGCGACTCGCTCGAAATCACGATGTCGCTCAAAGGAACGGTGTGGAGTCAAGTCATCGTCGATAAAGAGAGCGGGCAAAAGGCCAGCTACGACGTCGACTTGATGGGGCAGGGCCAGGACTGGGCTCTCTTCAAAATCGAAGAACCCACTCAGACGAAGCCGAGCTCCGACGTGGTCTTCACCTCGACCACCCTGACGTTCGCGGCGTCGGATCCGATGGCCTGTCAGCCCAACAAGCGTGGGACGAATGACTATTTCGCACCCCCGCAATCCTCGGCGGACGGAACCAAGTGCTGCATCTCGCGGATGGTACTTCGTGCGCAAGGTGTCTCCGCCACGACGCCGAATGGACCTTAGGGGCGCGTGCGGCCGAGCATATTTCGGGACATCCAGACGTCCGCCGGCCGTGGAAGGTCGGCGCCGTGCCGAGAGTTGGACGCCGTGATATCAGGTAGCCTGATATGCTTCACCGGCCGTCTCCACATCGAACCGCGTCCGTAGAATCAATCCTCGACTCTGACCGAGCGCTCGGCTCTTCCGCGCTGCGCGCGATCCTCGACGCAGCGGCCGGCGAGGACGCTGTGGCTGCGACGCTTGGGCGCGTCCTCTGCGAGCGGACGGGAAGGAGCTCGTCGGGGTTTCCGTACCTCGAGGCACGCGCGTGGGAGATCTTCCGCGACTGCGTCCCGCACCTCTTCGCCTTCGGCACGCGCGTCCTCGACGCCGCGGCACGTCTCGCCGACGCGGTCGAGGCCTCATCGCTCCCGGCCGAAGAGAAGGCGTCGGTGCGCGGAGGTGCGACGGTGCTCCGCCAGGTCGTGCTCACGGCCGTGATCACAGCGCCCCCTGATCTTTGGCTTCTGCGGCACGTCCTCGGGTTCTTCGCGGAGCTCGGCCTGCTCGATCGGCTGCGCGCGGGGGACTCGATCAACCCCGAAGCGTGCCGCGTCGTCTTCGCCGGCAACACGCGCGCGCTCCACCCCGGCGAGCTCGACAAAGACCTACTCTTTCTCCTCTCGCGCGGCATGGTCGACCAAT
>DATGJA010000083.1:0-12373 GCA_035295445.1 Polyangiaceae bacterium
CGGCGCCCCTCTGCGACGCGAACCTCAGCGGGATCCTGGCGGCGCCGAAGAAGGTGTGCGTACCCTGACAGTCTCGTGTCCCTCAGTTGCTCGTCTTGGCCTGCTTGTTGGCGGAGTTCACGGCGGCGCCCGTGCCGTTGACGATGTGATTGATCGCGCTGCCCTGCGCCGTGCCGAGCCATTCGGTCACCATGTGCTGCAACGTGACGCCCGATGCCGTGGGCGACTCGATCGCGTCGTCGGCGACCACGGCGTTGTGGAAGACGCAGTAAACGCCGAGCCCTCTCGCGTCGTGGGACGTCACCGCGTCGGCCACTTTGTACGACGCGTAGCCGTTGACCCCGCCGTGCGACCACGCGCTCTGCGAGGGTGGGTCGTACGGCATCTCCGATTGGTAGAAATAGGTCCTTCCGCCATTGCCGTTCCAGAGGGTCTGGTACTGCTGGAAGTGCTCGACGAAGAGGCCGTACGCCGAGACGCCGCTGCCGTTGACCACGAGTCCGTTCAGGCTCGGGTTGCCGGTCCACGACGCCCCGGCGCCGTGGTCGGCGCGCCAGAGCCACACGTCGTCGAGCAGCACGTCGTTGCTGTTGACCGTCACGCAGCTCGCCGCCGTCCCGACGGCGGCGCCGCCCACGCGGCAGTGGACGTCGAAGAGCGCGGTGGGGTTCTGCGCGTGCGCGTTCGCGCTTCCGGGCGGCCCGACGGTGAGCAGCGAGGGAGACGAGACGGTCCCCGCCTCGAGCAAGAGGCCCGCGATCGTGACCGCGTCCACGTCGGCGACGTCGATGGCGGAGCTGCCGGCGTCGGGGACGAGCGTCGGCTCGCCGAATCCGAGGACGACGACGCCCGGCCGGTCGAGCTTCAGGCTCTGATCGAGGTGGTAGATGCCGGGGGTGAGGATCAAGTGCATGCCGGAGGCGAGCGCGGCGTTCATCGTCTCGGCGGTGTCGGACCCGGCGTGCGCGACGAAGAACCGGTCGATCGCGAGGACGGAGGACGCGGGCGAATTGCCCTTCGACCAGCTCGGCCCCTGACTGTCGGTCCGCAACCCCGGGACGACGACCGAGTACGCTCCGGCCGAGTCGACGACCAGATACGGCTTCTCTCGCACGGTCGGCGTCGTCGCGACGACCGTCACCGGCGAGCCCGGCCAGGACCCGCTCGGCGGCTGCTCGTCGCCGACGAAGACCATGTTCCAGACGCCCCCCTGCCAGTTCGTGAGCGTCGTGTTCCGTGTGAGAAACTGCTGCTGCGATCCGGACGTGATCTTGGCGTCGATGACCGAGTCGGCGATGAACCCTCCGCTCGACCATCCGCCGTCCGACAGGTTGATCGCCCCCTTGACGTGAACGCGGCGCAGGTCCGTCCCCTGAGAGACGGCCCAGACGTCGACGTTCGAGTCCTGGGTCGGAACGACGGCGAGGTTCTCCGCCGCGCGCCAGAAGTTGAGGGTCGCGTTGCCGCCGTTCCACGTCGCCTTCGACCGCACCGCGCCGGTGATGGTGACGTCGTCCGGGGACGAACCGAGGCCGATCGCCTGCATGTAGAAGCCGAGCTGCACGTCGAGGGTGTACTGCCCCGGCTTGAAGAAATAGGCGTAGCGGTGGGTCCCGAACTGAGCGCTCGATTGCGCCGAATAGACGGCGTCGATCCGGGACTGGATCGAGGACATCGGCATCGACGGGTCGAAGACGAGGACGTTCGGGCCGAAGTCGGGGGCGGGTCCGGCCACGGGCGTGGCGCCGTCGGGGGACGTCGGCGCCACGGCGGCGTCGGTTCCCGCCGGGGCGGTCGCGGCGGCCCCGTCGCCTCCCTGAGCCTCTGCGCTCGCCGCATCGCCGACCGCCACGCTGGCCGCCGGAGCCGGGGGTCGGTCGCCCGACGACGAGCACCCTGCCGCCAGCGGAGCGGCCCATGCAGCGAACCCGACGGCCCAACGAATCGAGGAGCGCATACCGAGAGGTCACTCGGGGGAGCGACATCTGCCCACGTTTGTGAGGTCGGCGCCGGCGTCACCTGACGCCCCGGCCCCCTTGGGAACCGGTCTGGCACAGTCGCGCGCGTCCTTTCCGCAGGTTGTCGCGGGCACGCGGACTGCTCTCCCTGCACCGCATGCGCACATCAATTCTTGGATTGGCCGTCACCTTGGGAGTTTCGGCTTGCAGCGGCTCGTCTCCCGCTCCCTCCACGTCGAACAACGCTTTGGTGCCGGCAGCAGCCCTGGGGAGGGCAGCGGCGGGGGCACCCAGCGCGGGCGCCGACACCGCGTCCAGCGGGACGTCGGGGGGACGCAGCAACGGCGGCAGCCTCCCGAGATTGGTCTCGCGCAGCTGCAGACCCTCTCCTGGCGTTCGGACCCGTCCGTCGCCAAGGTCGCTTTCTGGGTGGCCGACGCGCCCCAGCACGACGACCGGGGCCCGAACATGAACCAGGCGATCGCCGGCGCGCGCGACGCGGGGATTCACGTCTATCCGGTCTCCGCGAGCGGGACCAACGATCTGCTCGAGTGCACGATGCGAACGACCGCGCTGATGACGGGCGGACGTTACCTGTTCTTGGCGGACGACTCGGGCGTCGGCGATTCCCGCAAGATCCCCGAGATCCCGTGCTTCTACGTCACGCTGCTCGAGAAGGCGCTCGTGCGCGTGGCCTCGATGGAGATCTCGGGGAACTACATCGCGCCCGACGTGTCCGAGATCATCCGCGTGTCGGGAGACCCGGCGCCCGACGGGACGTGCTCGGACTTCAACGGCGGCGTCGTGAAGATTTTCTGAACCGTCCGCGGGCCGCTCAGTTCGTACCCACGCGCTTGTTGGTCGCCGCTCCGCAGGTCAGGAGCTCGGGCCCCGAAGAGGGGATCACAGGCTTTGAGATGCGACGCTCACCCGCCCGACCCCCGCACCCTCCCCGCCGTGGCCAGGGCGCGAATCGCTCTCTTCGGTGACCTGCAGCCGATCGCCCACCGCGAGGGTCAAGACGTCCACCGGCGGCCGCGCGACGAGCAGACGCCCCGGGCGTCCCATCTCCGGGCCGCGCAGCTGCAGGTCGATCGCGGCGCGGCGCCCGACGGCGCGGACGACGTGGAGCGCCGAGAGCCCGTCGGCCTCGACGAGCTCCTCGTGTCCGAGGACTGCGCGCGAGAAGAGCTCGATCTCGCCGGCGCCCACTTCTTGGAAGCGGAGCTCCTCGAGGACGCCCTCGATGGCCTTTCCGAGCATCCGATGCGGGTGCGCGTGGATCGGCGTCGCCGCCCCGGGGTCGCGCGCAATCGCGACGAGCGCCCAGCCGCTCTTACCCTCCCAATAGGTGATCCAGCGGCACCCCTCGCCGTGCGGGAGCGGGCTATCGCGGATGGGGATCAGCTCGCCGATGGTGGGATGCAGCTGCGTCATCACGCGCCGCAGGAAGGGGTCGTCCAGGGGCCCCGCTCGCTCCACGCGATCGAGCAGTTGCCGTGCCTCGCCCAGGGAAAGCGGAGCACCGCTCTCGAACCTGCGCGCGAGGAGACGCTCCTGGACCTCCGCGCGGTTGCCCCCGCGATAAGAGGCCCACCCGACGGCCAGCGCGACGCCGCCGATGAGCGTCGCGGTCGCGTGGGAGCCGCGGGCCTCGCCCGCCAGCATCGCGAGCGTCACCGAGGCCATCCACACGGACGCGCCGCCTCCGACGAGCAGCGCCCGCGGGCTCGACGCGAGCAGTTGCCCGAGCGAGAGGTGCAGCCCCATTCCCGCGGACACCGTCGCCATGCACAGGTCCACGAGAAGCCGATCGGCCGTGAGGACCGCGCCGTACGTCGGATGGTGCAGTACCAGGCGATCGGCCACGGCACGGGTGACGGCGAGAGCGACGTAACCGACGAGGAACCCGGGGAGCGTGTCGAAGGCGCTCTTGCGGACGTTGACCGGGCCGGCGTCGCGTCGCAGGAGCGAGAGCACGACGAGCGCCGGCGCCAAGAGGAGCACGCGGAACGATTTCGCCGCCGCCGCCATCACCCCTCCGGTGCCCCCCATCTGCGTGCCGACGGCGATCGCCGACGACAGGTCGTTCACGGCAAGGCCGCTCCACAGCCCCGCGACGGATGGATCGAGACCGACCGCCATCGCGATGGGGCGGAACACGAGCAAGGCCGTGATGCTGAAGAGGGAGATGACGGCGATGGCCGTGGCTTGCTCGTCTCGGTGTGCGCGCGCGACCGGCGCCACGGCGTTCACGGCGGACGCGCCGCAGATCATCGTGCCGGCCGCGAGTAGATCCGCCATCGGCCGCCGCACGTTCAGCGTGGCGCCGAGCCCGTGCGCCAGGAAGAAGGTGCTCGGGAGCGCGGCCAAGGTCACACCCGCCACGAGCACGAGCTCTCCGCGGGCGAAGAGGCCCGTCTGCACCTTGAACCCCATCAGGACGATGGCCAGGCGCAGGACCCACTTGCCGGTGTAACGCAGGCCCGGCGCATACTCGTCCGGCTCCCGATCGGGCCCCGGCAACGCCAGCCGGATCGCGCGGCGCAGCGGCGTATTGAGGATGACGGCACCGAGGACGAGCGCGACGAGCACGTCGGAGAGAAGGGGCGATGGCGGCAGAGCTCGCGTGAGCGCGAGGGACGCCGAACCGACGGCCAGCGCAAGGCCCAGACCCCGCAGGTCGGGGAGCGCGGGAACCCATTGCGGACGCCTCATGCCTGCCTCGGCCACGCTGCGGCGCGCCCGGAGGGGCGGCTGGCTAGCCGGTCCCCCGAGCGACGATCTGCATCAGATTCTGAAGCGCCGGGACCACGTTGGCCTTCAGCCTCCGGCGTGCTTGCTGCACCTGAGGGTCGTCGCTCTTCCCCTTCAACCCGCGGGAGATGTTGAGACGTGCGCGCTCGAGCCAATCGGCGACGTCGGGCTCCCGAGCCCAGCCCCGCTCCGCGCCCGAGCTGATGAGCATTCCTCTCGCCCAGTCGAGCGGGACGTCGGGCATGGGGTTCGGCGGGCAGAGCGCGTTCTGGATGGCGGAGTCGCGGCGCGTCGCCTCGACGAAGCCGATCAGCGCGGCGTTGAACGGCACGAGGCCGGCTCGGACGGGCTGCACGGTGATGCGGTCGTCGGCGAAGATCGGTACCCCCGGGGCGAGGGTGAGCCCGGGGGCCGCGCAGTGGACGTGGACGTGCCGCGGGCTGGTGGGGATCGACCCCTCGTCGAGCACGATGCTATCGCGGTCGATGCGCCGGACCCGCCCGAGGCGGACGACCGACCGGATGCACCGGAGCCTCTCGACCTCCGCGACGCTGGTCGTCGCCGCCGTGTACATCGTCGGGGCGACGCTCTCGTCGACGCGCAGGAGCTGCCCGACCGCGCACAGTCGCGCGAAGAGGTCGTCGATGGAGCTCGCCTGGGCGGCAGCCTCGAGCTGCAGCGAGAAGCCGTCGTAGAGAGCGCTCACGAGCTCACCGCCCTGGGCGTAGGCGCGGTTCAGAAAGGCGATCTCTCGCGGCTTGACCCACCGGATGTCGTCCGGCGGCACGCCGTTGGCGAGGAGCCACAGGCACGTGTCCGCGGAAGTCTTGCCCGCGCCGATGACCACGTAGCCGTCGGCGGGCTCGGTCAGGTGGACCAGATCGTTCGGCGGAACGCAGCGCGCCCCGGGGCTCACCTCGAACGGCGGCGGGTACGTCGCCGGGATCGACGGCTCGAGGTACCGGCCGTCGACCTCCTTGCGCCGGATCTTCACCTCGTATTCGTCACCCGACAGGCGCGACGCGAACCGGCCCCTCTCGCGATATTCGCACATGGGAAAATACCGCACGCGGCCGGAGGCGAGCAGCCGCTCGTTCATGACCTGCTCGTAGTAGGCGCGGATCTCGGGAGCGCTCGCCTGCGCGTAAAAGCCCTCGTTCATGCCGTGCCGGTCGATTGTTTCGCTGCCGAGGGGCAGCGAGTTCACCCCGTAGTACGCCGCGGGTTGATGCAGGCGCACGAACGGGTACGAGTCGTTCCAGTGGCCGCCCGGCGCGTGGCGGCGATCGACGATGACGACGTCGGCGTCGCAGTCGGCAACGAGCGCGTCCGCGAACGCCATCCCGCTCGCGCCGGCGCCCACGACCAGGTAGTCCGTCTCCAGAGTCCGAATCCCCATGGAACGCTCCTTAGCACTCCGACACCGGGCGTGCGTCGCCGCGATCGGAGGCGCCGGGCACGTGGCGGACAACCTGCCGCGCCGTGCATAGTCATTTGCTTGGCAATCGGAAGGTGCTTGCCTCCGTCACCGCGAGGAGCCAAATGGCTCAGGGTGCCTTCCCGTGCTAGGTGGGGAAGCGACACCGGGGCGCGTGCACCATGAACCGGAGGAAGCCTGGCGGACACGAATCGGTCGAAGAGAGACGCGCCTTTCGTTTCGTACACGAAGGGCAGGAACTATTCGTGGTCAGTCAATCTCTCCGCCCTGCACCCAACGGCATCCTCACGTCGGCACAGTTGGACGTGGCCCGCGCCATCGCTCGGGGTGCCTCGAACGCCGAAATCGCACGCAGGCGCGGCACCTCCGTGCGCACGGTGGCAAACCAGGTCGCTTCGATCCTGCGGCGTCTCGGCGCCACGTCGCGCGCTCAGGTCGCGTTGAAGCTGGCTCTCGCAGACTTGGGGAGCGGCGAGGACTGGATCCGCAAAGCGTAGGTGACGCGTGAAGCCAGATCCGGTCCAATTCGTCGAGGACCTGTACGATTGCAACGGGCGAGATGCCGAGTGGCTCCAACGCCTGGTCCACGGAGTCATCGCCCTCGTGCCGGATGCTCGAAATGGCTATTGCTACCGAATCGGCGCGTCCGAGGCGGGGCCACGTATCGTCGGCGCGCCCGTCGCCATTTCACTGCCAGAAGGATTTGAGGCGGGGTTCAGGTGTTTCGTGGATAGCTATTCTGCCTCGCTGGAGGCGAGTCGTGAGTTCCGAAAACTGCACTGCTCCCCCCGCAAGGTCTCCACGATCTCCGCGGAGCTGGGTCGAGGAGCCATGGCCTCGAGTCCGCATGCGACCTTCGTCCGAGCGTACGGCTCGCAAGACGCGTTCGGCTGTGTCGCACTCGACGCCGAGGGTCGGGGGATCGTCATCGCGGCCGGGCTCCCTCGGATCACGCGCCTGTCCCGACGGGTCCGCTCGCTCTGGAGCGTACTTGGAGCCCACGTGGCGACCGCGAACCGGATGCGCTTCCGCGGGGAGCCGAACGACGAGTGCATCTTGACCCCCGATGGCCGCGCGGTGCACGCAGAAGGCGATGCCACGGCGAGCGGTGCGCGCGAACGTCTCCGCGACGCGGTCGTCAAGCGAGACCGTGCACGCATGCGCGAGATGCGAGGCGAGCCACAAGAGGCGCTCGCGCTTTGGCCGGCGATGGTGTCCGGGCGCTGGTCCTTGATGGACCGATTCGAGCGCGATGGCCGCCGCTACGTGGTGGCTCGACGGAACGAGCCTCTGCCTCCCGGTCCGCTGGCGCTCACCTTGCGGGAGCGGCAGATTTGCGGGCACATGGTGCAGGGCGATTCGATGAAGCTCACGGCTTACGCGCTCGGGCTCAGAGCTTCGACCGTGTCCGCGGTCGCGCGGTCCGTTTTGCTCAAGCTCGGGGTGCGAACCGTGTCGCAGCTGGCGGGGCTCGACACGCCGCGTTGGCGCGGGAACGGGCGGGGACTCCAGCTGCCAAACCGCTGACCTTGGCCGGGAACGTCTCACGCTCGAGAGAATCTGAGCGCTAGCGCTGGCCGGACGACCGCGAATGGCTGCGGGTGCGTTCGCAGAGGTTTCGCTCCAAGCTGCGATAGGCTACACTCGGTCGATGGATCTCCGGAGCACGCTTGACCGCGGATGACCTCTGATCGGTCGGAGGAATCGTGCGGCGTCTGTGGGGGCGACCGTAGAATCGCGAACTCCTTCGGACTCACGACGACCTGCCCGGCTTGCCACGGCTCCGGACGCAAGGTCACGACGACCGGCTTCCACGACGTCACCAAGACGAAGCCGTCGCATCATCGCCCGACGAACAGGGCTGAGGTCGCGGTCAAGCCGCAGTGGCCGGTGACCGTCGAAGGCTGCAACCTCGCCGCGGAGGTACGCGACAGCAAGATGTGCACGGCCGAGACGAAGGCGAGATTGATTCGCGAGGTGATCGAGCACGAGGCGACCCACGGTCTTTGCACGCAGACATTCATCAAGAAGATCCGCAAGCAGGTACGGCCCCCCGCAACGACGCCTTGACAGAAACTAAAATGTATCCGCCACAGAATCGAGGTACCGATTGTCGATGAATGCAGGTCCGAGTGAGCGTGACTTTCTCGTTATCGAGGGGGTCGTCACCAAGTGCAGTCGAGGTGGCTTCTACACGGTCGAGTTCCAGTCCGGGGCCCATCGCGGGACGGTCCTGGCCAAGCGGAGCGGCAGGCTGAACGTCCATCGCATCCGGATCACCGAGGGCGACCGCGTGCGGATGGAGATCTCGCCGTACGACACGAGCCGCGGACGGATCACGCGGCGGCTCTGACAAGAGTCGAGCGACTCACGCGGCCGCACGCCCGACCGACGAGGCGTCCGTCGGCGGGAGGATTTGGCATCGTCAGATCGGCTTGACGTTCTCCGCCCGGGGCCCCTTCGGGCCTTGCCCCTCGGTGAACGCGACGCGCTGCCCTTCGTGGAGATCCTCGAAACGCGCGCCCTCGACAGCGGAGCGATGGAAGAAGAGATCCTTCCCGCCACCGATGTCGATAAAACCGAAGCCCTTGTCCGTCAGCCGCTTGATCTTGCCTTCAGCCATCCACGCAGCATAGCCCGCGTTCGAGCGATCGCTGTCGTGAATCGCACGGCGCCCCCGGCAACACCGAGGGCCGCCTCTCGGCTGCTGAGCACGCACAGCGTAGAGCCCTAGCTAGCGCGCTTTGCGTGGCTTCGGAGCGCTTGCGACCGAGTTCGTCGGTCGTAGCGCGCTGGACGGTCTCGAAGGGGTGCCTCGCACCCCTCGGATTCGCTTCGCGAATCCTCTAGCAAGGTGCGTCCGAAAGCGGGCGTCCTAGACGCTGGTGCCCGGCTGCGGGCGTGTTGTGCGGCCGAGCTTCATCCTCGGATGTCATCGACGCTGCCGTCGTGCTGGTCGCTCGAAGAGAGCGAGCGATTGTGGTCACCGCTGATGTCGATGACCTTCGTCGGCTCGACCCAGGCTCACGCTCGAGAGAATCTGATGGCTCACGAATCGCCCCTGTGCATCGCGCGAACGCCAAGGAGCCACTCCGACCCGCTACTCGAGCGGCTTCACGAGGAGCGCACCGGCCCTTCGTTGATCGTCGCCGAAACGACGCGACCGAGAGGTTGCGCCGCATCGATCTCTAGAAGCTCACCGCGAGGAGTGGAATCGAGGCCGACGACAGCGGTTCGCGCAAAACAGCCGGCCCCCTTGCCTCCCGCGGCCCCAACCACGCACTCGGCGTCGTTGATGCGGGGATGATTTCCTGCGTCACGGTCGTCGTCCGGTTGTCGCGGACCAGGAAATACCCCGCCACGATCAGGGGGACGCTGATAGCGAGCAGGATGAGGCCTCCCTTCTCCTCGTCCTGCAAGCTCGAGGATGGACCGTAGAGGCTCGCTGTATACGCCGGCCCCGCCAGAGGGCCGAGCAAGATATTGTCGAGTGCGACGAGTGCGGTCGCACCTCCAGCTCCTATGGCGACCCAGCCAAAGACCGTCAGGGCGGTGGATCCGCCGCGCGCTCGGAGACGAGAGTGCTGACCGTCCGAAGCGCGCAGCGCGAACTTGTTCGACGCTCTATGACCGCCGCCGCGCACCCGGTAGTAGAAATCGGTGGACACCTTCATGTCACATGGGGCCGAGCAAACACTTGCCCACTCGTCGTGGGCGCTGTCCTCTGCAACCTCGAGGCTTACGCCGTCGTCGTCCAGGTGAACCCACGTCATCTCGGGTGTGCGCTGCGCTTGCACGGCATCCTGCGCAAATGCCAAAGACGAAAGAGCGACGCCACCGCAAGCGACCCCGAGGCGAAAGAAGACGCCGCCCCTTCGCATCATGCCTTCACCTTGCCGATCATGAGCTCAGGGACCATGCAAAATCGTTCCACCATAACCAACGGCCCACACATCGTTCGTGCCGGAACCCCATACTCCATCGAGGAGCCTCGACGCAGGGTACCGAGGTGTTGACCAGCGGGCTCCGTCGAAGTGCGCAACCGAACCATAGGCAGTCCCACCGACGACCCATGCATCGTTCCCTCCTCCGGCCCAGACCCCGCTGAGCGAGACACCGTTCGTCGAGGGTGACCACGTCACCCCGTCCCATCGAAAGATCGCTCCCTCGTAGCCCGTGGACGTAGTCCTCGACCCTACCGCCCAGACGCTCGTCGGACCGGCACCAGCGACGGCCGTCAGCCCGACGGCTGAATCCACGCTCGAGGACGACCACGCGGCGCCGTCCCAGTGCACGACGGTTCCCCCGGACCCTACGGCCCAGACATCATTTGCGCTGCCTCCCCAGATGCCCGTGAGATTCACCGTGCTCCCGCTCGGCACGGCGGACCAGGCGACACCGTTCCAGTGCACGATCGAGCCTGACGTACCGATCGCCCAGACGTCGTTGGCGCTGCTGCCCCAGACCCCGGAGAGCGACCCTGCAGCGCCCCGCTGGGATGTCTGCCAGGCCTTGCCGTCCCAATGTTGGATCCTTGCGTTGAAACCTACGGCCCACACGTCAAGAGGGCCGCTTCCCCAAACGCCGAAGAGGCCGTCGGCCCCGCCGCTCGAGAGGGTCGACCATCCGCTGCCGTCCCAGTGCAGGACGATGCCTGTCCCCGCGCTGCCTCCGACGGCCCAGACATCGTTGCTGCCGCTGCCCCACAGCGCGTGGAGATCGAGAGTCGTGCCGCTCGGCACGAGCGACCAGGTACTGACGGCCGTGGAACTGTTGCCGCCATCCAGACCGTCCTGGGGGCTCGCCCCGCTGGCGGGCGCGGACCCTCCCGTGGAGGAGCCGCAGGAGACCAGCATGATCGCGGCGAGACGATGAACGGCTCGCCGTGTGTGCCCCCGTTGCGTCACGCTGTGACCTGCCGTCCACAACACCGATCGGTGTACGCACTCACACGGCTAGATAGAGCAAGCGCTGCGCCAGGAACGTTTCGGGGAGCCATCGACGCAAACGATCTCGACCTAGCGCGGGCCCTGCTCGACTTGCGCGACCGCCTTCGGTGGTGGCGTCGCACGGCTGGTGTTGCATCGAGCACGTGCAGGAAGGACCCATCGACGACGTTGGCCGCGTCAGCCGTCGTCTGTCCTGAGACCGCACCGAGTGTGTGCGTTCATGTCGCCGGCCCCTTCGTGACGCCGAGAATCGCAACGATTCCCTACTGGAAGAGCTGTGCGCACACGGCAGACATGACGTGAGACGTGGTGGCATACGGCGGAAAGAGCTCATGCTCTAATTAGATCCATGCGTGCGAAGCTCCCTCGTTGGCTCTTTGCGTGGTTCTCGAGGGGATGTATTTCGCTCGTTGCGTTGGGGCGATTGCTCCCGGCCTGCGGGGCCACCGAGCTCGACGTCCCTGCCCCTCTCTGTGTTTTGGGCTCCGCGGTCTGTGAAAAGGACAGCGGCCGCTCCTCTTGCGTCGACCTCCAAAACGACAACGTCAACTGCGGCAGCTGCGGCGCTTCATGCACCCAGGACAGCGTGTGCAGGGGCGGGCAGTGCGTGAGTTCATGCGGCGGGGCTGAGACGCTGTGCACGACCCCCCCTGACGCTGGGCCCGACGCAAACACCGCCTATTGCGCGAGGACAGCGAGCGACAACAAGAACTGCGGCGGTTGCGGCGTCGAATGCGGAGCGCAAGAGGTGTGCATCAAGGGGGCGTGCGCATCGAGTTGCATCCATGGGCAATCTCTCTGCTCCTCGGACGGGGGTGCGGCCTACTGCGCAATCCTGTCGAGCGACAACGCCAACTGCGGCGGCTGTGGCCATACCTGCGGCGCGGCGCAGGTCTGCTCGAGCGGCACCTGCAGCTCCGAATGTGCCGCCGGCCAGAGCCTCTGCGCGCAGGACGGCGGCGGCCCGTACTGCGCGAGCTTGTCGAGCGACAACGCCAACTGCGGCAGTTGCGGCCATACGTGCGACGCTCCGCAGGTCTGCTCGGGCGGCAGCTGCGCCTCCGAGTGTGCCGTCGGCCAGAGCCTCTGCGTGCAGGACGGGGGTGACCCGTACTGCGCCGACTTCCAAACCGACAACGGCAACTGCGGTTCGTGCGGCAACCTGTGCGGCTCAGGACGAGTCTGTTCGATGGGCGTGTGTCTTTCGGGTTGCCCAGGCGGACAGATCCGATGCGCGGGGGATGGTAGCGCGCCCTACTGCGCAACCGTAG
>DATGJA010000084.1:0-12383 GCA_035295445.1 Polyangiaceae bacterium
CACGGCGGGCACCGTTAGTCGGGCGGGCTTCTTTCAATCAGGAGGCACGGGATGAAGAGCGGAAAGACCGGCACGGGCCTCGTGCTCGCGGGCGCATCGGCGATCGCGATGGTCGCGTGCGGCGGCGGCGATGGGCCCCCCTCGGGCTCGTACGGCGGCGCGGGCCCCGCCCCCTACGCGAGCGGGGCGTCGAGCGGCGGCATGCCGCCCCAGCTCGTGGACGTCGACACGAACCAGACGCTCTCGCAGCCGGGAGGGCAGGGCGTCGGCGTGTACGTCGAATACCGGGCGGGCGGTCACTGGCACGTCTGGTGGACCTGCGACACGTCGCTGACCGGCCTCTCGTGCGGTTTTCAGATCGGAATCTCGACGAGCGCAGCCATCGCCAACCTCGCGTCGCAAGCCTTCGAGACGGGCGATCAGCTCTCGCAGGGAGCAATGAGCCAGGTCACCGCGACGACGACGACGACCACCGGGGTGGACGGCGTGACGTTCGACACGCCGCCCGGAGGGACCGTCACGCTCGACGCGCAGGTCGACGGACAGCGGCAGATTGGCGGGAAGTCCTTCATCTTCTTCGTCGAGAACGGGCAGCCCAACGGCGGCTACACGGGGCCGGTGGCGGACCCCTTGATGCTCGAGCCGACGAGTCCTTGAGTGGTCGGGTGCGTCGTCCGCTCTCTCGCTTCGCTCGAGCCAGCGGACTGCGCGCGGTGGTGGGCCTGGGGTCGAACCTGGGCGACCGGCTCGCGACCCTGCGCCGGGCGGTGGGCTCGATCGCCGGCGTCGCCGCGGTCGAGCGCCGATCGCACGTGTACCGTTCCGCGCCCGTAG
Organism: Polyangiaceae bacterium; assembly: GCA_035295445.1. Taxonomy (GTDB): domain Bacteria; phylum Myxococcota_A; class Polyangia; order Polyangiales; family Polyangiaceae; genus Palsa-1150. The sequence continues at coordinate 835 of DATGJA010000084.1, forward strand.
GGGGCCCCGCCCAGCCGGAGTTCTTGAACGCCGCGGCGCTCGTCGCCTACGGCGGACCTCCCGCCGCGCTCCTCCGCGCGCTCCTCGAGATCGAAGCGGCTCTCGGACGCGTTCGAGCGGAAAAGTGGGGACCGCGCGTCATCGACCTGGATCTCCTGTGGGTGGACGGCGTCGCCGTCGACGGAGGGGATCTCGTCGTGCCGCATCCGCGGCTCACCGAGCGCGCGTTCGCACTCCTCCCGATGCTCGAGGTGGCCCCGGACGCCCGCGATCCGCGGAGCGGCGCCGCGTACGTCGCCCCGCACGGCGACGTGTGGAGGACCGACGACGTCCTCTGAACGTCATAGCCCGAAGCCCCGCAGCTTCTTGTGCAGTCCCTCGCGCGTGATCCCGAGCGCCTTCGCGGCGGACGTCTTGTTGTTGCCGTGCTCGCGGAGCGACTCGATGAGCAGCCATCGCTCGAGCTGGTCCATCATTTCCTTGAGGGTCCCCTTGCTCGGGCGCACGCGGTCCATGACCCCTTCGATCTGGCGGATCCGCGGGGAGAGGAGCTCCGGCGTCACGTAGCCTTCGCCCTCGATCTGGATGACGAGCCTCTGCACCTCGTTCTGGAGCTCCCGGACGTTGCCGGGCCAATCGTACGCCTGCAAAAGCTCCATCGACTGCTGGGAGAAGCCGGCCGCGGGCTTGCCGAGCTCGACCCCGTATCGGGCGAGGAAGTGATCGGCGAGGAGCGGAATGTCCTCACGTCGCTCGCGCAGCGGGGGAACGCGGATCGGGAAGACCTTGAGGCGATAGTAGAGATCCTCGCGAAAGCGCCCCTCTTTGACCTCTTTCTCGAGGTTGCGGTTCGTGGCCGCGACGATTCGGACGTTGACCCTCCGTTCGTGGGTCGATCCGAGCGGCCGAATCTCGCCCTCCTGAAGGACCCGGAGCAACTTCGACTGCAGCGAGAGCGGCATCTCCGTCACCTCGTCGAGGAAGAGGGTGCCGCCGTCGGCGATCTCGAAGAGACCCTTTTTGTCCTCGTGGGCACCCGTGAAGCTGCCCTTCTTGTGTCCGAACAGCTCGCTCTCGAGGAGGTTCTCCGGCATCGCAGCGCAGTTCTGGCTGACGAAGAGCTGGCTCCGGCGGCGCGAGCGGTAGTGCACCGCGGCCGCGATGAGCTCCTTGCCGACCCCCGTCTCACCCTCGATGATCACGGTGACGCGCGTGTCGACCACCTTGGCCAGCTGGTCGAAGAGGGCGCGCATCGCGGGGCTGCTGCCGATCATCTCCTGTTCGCCGGGGCCGATGCGGCGCGACTCTTCGCGCGTCTTGAGGAACGTGTTCTCCTTCTTCAGCCGCTCTTCGGCGGCGCGAAGCCGCTGGACCAGGCGGGCGTTCGCGACGGCCAACGAAGCGTGGTGCGCGAGCACCGCGGCGACGTCGAGATCGGAGCTCGTGAAGACGCCGGTGCTCTCGCGATTGTCCATCTGCAGGACGCCGAGGATCTCCTCGCCCTTCCACAGGGGGACGCCGAGCACGCTCCGGATCTTCGCCCCGAGGAGCGATTCGGTCTGTCCGACCTCGTTCGGCGCGTCGGCGGCGATGACGGCGGCGCGCTCCAGCACGACCTTGCGGAAGACGGTGCGCGTGATCGGGATGGGATGCGTGGCGGGCCCCTTCTGTCCGCGGACGCGCGTCACGATGGGGACGTAGCTGGCCGTGCCCCCCTCACGCCCCCCGTCGTCGTCCTCGTCCCTCAGCACGACCGTGACGTGGGTCGCTCCCGGCACCAGTGAGAACGCACCCTCGCAAATCGCGACCACGGCGTCGCCCGGTTCGTCGGCCGCGCCGATCCGCTTCTGGGCCTCGTAGAGGGCGCGGAGCCGGCCCGCGTCGCGTTCGACGCTGGACTCGGCGCGGCTGAGCTCGTCGATCGTGCGGACCGCGAGAACGCGGCCCTCTTCGTCCGCGTCCTCGGTCAGCGTGACGCGGACCCGCACGACGGGCTCTTCGCTCCCGAACTCCACCACGTCGCCCGACTGGAGGGCGACCTCGCGGCCGTTGTGCTCGTCGAGCGAGATCCGTCGGTCGCCGCGGACGACGCCCGTGCCGTTGGTCGACCGCAGGTCGCGCAGGACGTACTGGTCGCCGCCGAAGACGACGCGCGCGTGCTCGCCCGAGACGTGCTCGTCCGGCAGGACGACGTCGTTGTCGGGCGCGCGGCCGAGGCGGATCACCTCGGCGGACGACTCGTGGCGCGACCCCTTCGCCAGGCCGTGGGTGACCTCGAGGCGGATCATCGCCCGTGCGATAGTAGCTTCGTTCTGGTGCGTCGGGGCTTCTATTGGCCGCGGACCCGCAGGCGCCAGGCGACTTGGGCGACGGTGTTGTCCGACGCGATGAGCTCTGCCTCGCCGCTCTTGGCGTCGGACTCGATGATCTTGTCCAACGCGTCCGCCGCGGCGGGATCGCCTTGAGGCGCGAGCTCGTCGATCGCCTCGCACATCGCGATGCGCGCCCCGGTGTTCTTCACCTTGTCCAGGTGCTTGAGCAGCTCGGCTCGCGTGGCCGCGGCGTTCGCCGACCCGAAGATCACCGCCATCCAGGTGGCCTTGATCGCCTTGTAGTTGGCGGTCGGCGAGTTCGTGGGGATCGGCTGATCGAGCAGGCCGATGTAGCAGTTCGTGTCCGCCTTGCAGGTGTTGAGCGCGGAGCTCGCGTTGTCGAACATCTGCTGGCTGAGGTTGAAGATGTCGGCCGGGGTCTCTTTCTTCAGCTTGGCCATCGCGTCGGCCACGTCTTTCACGCGCTCGACGGTCATGATCTTCACCGCCGGCTCGATCTGCAGCATCTTGGACTGGAAGTCCGGCGCCTTCTTCATTTCCTTGAGGAGCCAGTCGAGGAGCTTCGGGTCGTAGAAGTTCGCCGACTGTTGCGCGAGCGCGGCGCGCGGCTTGATCGACACGAGCTTGTCGCTCGAGTCCCACGTGAGCTTGTTGTACGCCGCCAAGAACGCGGGCTCGACCCGCGGGTCCGGGGGCATCTGCACGAGGGCCTGCGCGAGCTCCGTCCGAACGGTGTCCGTCTCGGCGTTGGGCAGCCGCGCAAGCATCGCGTCGCGCCCCGGCGCGCGCCCGATCTGCGCGAGGACCTCGGCGACCACGCCGACCGCGGCCTTGTCCTCGAAGCCCTCGCCGGCCTTCACGTAGTCGGGGTCTTCCCCGTTGAGCGCCTTGATGAGCTCCACCTCGGAGTCCTTGCCCATCTTCAGCAGCACGAACTGGATCGTCGCGCCGAGCGTCGCCGTCTTGGTCGGCGTGAGCAACGTGATGATGAGGGGTTTGACCGCCTTCGTGTACTTGAGCTCCCTCAGGACCTGGACGCTCGTCAGCTGCCACCACATCAGCTGATCTTTCTGGGAGTCCACGCTGTCCGGGATGACGGTCCCCTTGAGCTTTTCGATCGCCTTGTCGCCGTAGCTCGCGTCGTGGACGTTCACGATGGCTTCGTGGATCGCCTTGTAGAGGCGCTCGCTGTTCGTCTTCGAGAGCTGGAACTTGGAGAAGACGTTCCAGAGCTCGTCGATGACGGTCTGCTCGAGCTTCACCCCCGACTTGGCCATCGCGTTGACCGACTCGCACGCGACGCGGACCTCGTCGTCCGTCTTGCCCATCTCGAAGTCCTTGAGGGCCTTCGCGATCGCCGGCTGGGTGCGCGGGTCGTGCGTCTCCGCGAGAAATTTCATCAGGTCGACGCGCGTCTTGTCGTCGAGACCGCCGCCCGTGTACTGCTTCGCCAGCGGGTCGACGATCACCGCGAGGAGCTCCTTGACCTCCGGCGCGCTGGCGTCGTTGCTCGCGCGCGTCATGTCGTCCTCGTAGAACTGCGTCAGGCGCTTGATCGCGTTCGCGCGCTGGGCCGGGTCGTCGAGGCGCTTGACCCACGTCTTGGGGTCGTTGTCGTCCTCACACGCTATGACGGCCGCGCCGAGGAGGCACGGCGCGGCGACGCCGGCCGCCGCCGAAAGCAGGCGCAGCGTGCAGCAGAGCCTACGCATGGTCTTCATGTGACCCTCTCCCTGGATTGGCGCCGCCGCGACCCTCATCGGCCTTGCTCGCGCGGGACCCACGGCAAAAAACCGCGTGCGGACGGTACAAGGGCCGCCGAGCGAGTGTCAACGCGGAGTTAGCCCAGGATCATGCCCTCCGACAGGAGCTTGCCCTCCCGGAAGCGCCGCAGGTTCCACCGCTCGAAGGCAGGCTCGGCGCGCCCCTCGGCGATCGAATACGCCAAGAGCTTGCCGACGACGGGGGCCATCATGAAGCCGTGCCCCATGAAACCGCTCGCCTGAAAGAAGCGCTCCACCTCGTCCACCTCCCCGACGATGGGGTTCGCGTCGGGGGTCAGGTCGTAGCAGCCGGCCCACTGGCGCAGAACCTTGACGCGCGACAGGGTGGGGCAGGTCCGGACGAGCGACCGAGCGTACTTGCCGAGGAACGCGTGGGAGCTCGTCGCGTCGAGGCCCTTCGCCACGTACTCGTTCGCGATGCCGCCCACGATCTCGCCGCGCGTCGATTGGGAGAAATAAAGGCCGTCGGATAAGTCCGCCACGAGCGGCTTGAGCCAGGGCTTGAGGGGTTCGGTCGAGCAGATCTCGTGACGGTGGGGCACGTTCGGGAGCGCAACACCCAGCATGGACGCGATGGTCGGCGACCACGCTCCGGCCGCGTTGACGACCGTGCCGGTCCGGATGACCGACTCGGCTCCCGAACCGGCCGACTCGCCCACGCGCCGGACGCGCACCCCGTCGATGCGCGCGCCGGACGTTTCGAAGCCGACGACCTCGTGCCACGTCGCCACGTCGACGTCGAGCTTGCGCGCCGCCTGCGCGTAGCCCCACACGAAGGGCCACGGAAAGACCACGCCATCGTCCTCGTTGTAGCTCGCGGCGAGGATCTCGCTCGCGTCGAGCTCCGGCACGATCCGGCGCGCCTGCTGCGGCGTGAGCATCCGCGTGGCGAGCCCGCACTCGTTCTGGAGCGCGACGCTCTGTTCGAGCGTGCGCTGGACGTCCGCGCTCCTCGCGAGAAAGAGGTACCCGCCCTGGCGGAACCACACGTTGATCTTCATCTTGCTCGCGAATTCGCGGCACATCCGGATGCTCTCGAGCATCAGGCGGATGCTGTACTCGTTCGACCATTGCGCGCGCACCCCTCCGCCGTTCCGTCCGCTCGCGCCCCCGCACAGGTACCCGCGGTCGACGACGGTGACGTCGCGCACCCCTCGCTCGGCGAGGTGGTAGGCGATCGAGAGGCCCATGATGCCGGCGCCGACGACGACCACCTGGGCCCGATCACGCATGGCGGGGCTCAGTCCTCGCGGAGCGCGTCGAGGACGGCGGTGTGCAGGCGGCCGTTGGTGGCCACCATTCCCCTCGCGTTCGTCAGTTCGTTCGCGGCGTAGTCGATGTCGGTCCCGTCGGCTTGCGTGAGGAGGCCCCCGGCAGCGCGCACGAGGGCATCGGTGGCGCAAGCGTCCCATCGCATGCCGGCGTTGCCGGGCTGCAGGTACACGTCGTGCGCTCCGATCGCGACGAGGGCCCCCTTGAGGCCCGAGCTGCCGTGGGGGAACGCGGCCGACGCGCGCATCTTCTCGAGGATCGACGCGAGCCGGGCGGGGCGGCGCGAGCGCGACACGACGACGGACGCCCCCGCGAGCGTCGCGCGCTCGCTCACGCGGATCGGGGTCCGGTCGCCGTGCGGCGCCACCTCCCACGCCCCTTCCCCCACGACGCCCACGAACGTCCGGCCCCAGGCCGGCGCCGCGATCACGCCGATGCGGGCGCTTCCACCCACGGCAAGGCCGATCATCACGGCGAACTCGCCGTTGCGTTCGACGAACTCACGCGTTCCGTCGAGCGGGTCGACGAACCAGGCGCTACCCGCCTGGGCGAAGCCCGCGTAGGAGCTCGGGTCGCTCTCTTCGGCGACGATTGGCACGCCGGGCAGCGCCTGCGCCAGTCGCCGGCACAAGAGGTCGTTCGCCTCTCGGTCGGCCCGGGTCACCGGGTCGTCCTTCGCCTTGTACTGGACCTCGAATGCGGTCCCGTAGACGCTCATGATGAGCCCCGACGCCTCGCGGGCGGCGGCGGTGGCGACCTCGGCGAGACGACCGAGGTCGCTCATGTCTCCATCCCCATCTGCTCGAGCAGGCGCGGGATCTGCGCCAGGTCGGCGTCGCGCAGGTACATCGGTCCCATCCCGACCTCGCGCACGAGCTCCTCGAGCTGCTCCACCGTCCGCGGGCCGAGGACGGCGCTCGAGACGATCGAGTTCGCCAGGACGAAGCGCACCGCCGCGGCGCGCAGCGTCTCGACGTCGCCGCGCACGAGAAAGCGGAACGAGTCGACCTGCTCGACCCGACGCTCAAACTCGGGCTTGTTCCACCGGTCCGCGCGGTGATCGCCGCTGGCGAAGGCCCGGTCGCGCGGCCAAGCGCCCGCCAAGAGGCCGTGCGCGAGCGTCGATCGGGCGAGGAGGCCGGCGCCCCCGACGATGATCTCGCCGGCCAGGCGGTGGACCTCGAATGGATGGAGGAGATTGTACGCGAGCTCGATCACTTCGGCCCCACGGCGCAGCGCCGCACGGCCGACGGGCGGCCCCCCGGCGCTCACGCCCCAGTACCCGATCTTGCCCTCTTGCTTCAGCTGACGGAGGGCATCGAACGCCTCCCCGAGCTCGATCGCCGACTCGCTGGGGTTGTGGAGGAGGTAGACGTCGATTCGACGCGTGCCGAGGCGCCGCAGCGACCGCTCGACGGACTCGCGGAGGTACGGCGCGTCGAACCGCTTGCGCGCGGGAACGGTAGTGCGGTCCGTCCCGCCCTTGGTGACGACGACGACCTCCGGGTAGTCCGCGACGAGGCGACCGACGAGGCGCTCCATGCGCCCGGCCCCGTACGCGTCCGCCGTCTCGACGAGCGTGAACCCCATCTCGAGGGCACAGCGAAGGACTCGCTCTTGCGTGCCCTCGTCGACCGGGCCGTAGGCGTCGCCCGAGAGGCCCCACGTGCCGATGGCCATTTCGCTCGTGCGAAGGCCGGTCTTTCCAAGGGGTCGCTGGCGCACGGGAGGAGGTGGATCCTGCTTCCCGGTCGAGCTCAAACCGGGTAAAGGAGGCTACCGTAGCAATGCCCTGATTGGCACGCGAGGGGACCCGGGATGCGCTTCACTTCTCTGGCGGCTCTTTCGATGCTCGCCGCCATGGCGTGCGCGGGCGAGCAGCCGGCCCCTCGAGCCGCGGCCGCGCCGGTCGCTCCCCCCCCGCCGACGCCGCCGCCGGCCGAAGAGCCCGCACCGCCGCCCCCTCCGGCCAAGCCTGCCCTCTCGGAGCTCATTCCCCAAACGATGAAGGCCCTCGCGGACGCGTTCAACGCGCATGACCCGAAGAAGGTGGCGGACTCGTTCACGGCAGACTGCGTCGTCTCCGCCTTCGGAGCGCCGTCCGCGCGGGGCAGGGACGAACTCGCGCGGGGCCTTCAAGCCTTCTTCGACTTCGTCGGGGACGCCAGGTCTGCGAACCTGCGCGTGTGGGTGAGCGGCAACGTCGTCGTCGACGAGTTCGCCTGGGCCGGAACGATGACCGGCGACTTCATGGGAATAAAGGCCACCAAGAAGGCGCTGGGCGCGATGCGCGTGCAGGTCCTCGTGCTGACCGACGACGGTCTCGTCCGCGAGATGCGAGAATACGGCGACGACGCCGGGCTCTTGGCGCAGATCGCCGGAAAGAAGGGCGCGCCCGCGGTCCCCTCGCTTCCGACGAACCCGCCGCAGGTGCACACGGCGACCGGTGCGCCTCCGGGAGAAGAGGCCAAGCTCGCCGAGTGGGCCCGTTCCATCGACGAAGTCTTCAGCAAGGACGACGCAAAGGCGGCGGCGGCGCTCATGGCCGACGACGCGGACTATTGGCAGAGCGTGTCGTTCGGTCCGGCCACCAAAGGCAAGAAGGACTTGACCAAGGACCTCGAGCGGTGGTTCTCGGCGTTCCCGGACCAGAAGTGGACGACGACGAGCGCGATGGGCGTCGACGGGTTCGCCATCGTCGAGCACACGATGTCGGGTACCCAGAAGGGGCGGCTCGGACCGCTGCCCGCGTCGAACAAGGTCGTGAGCGATTGGCACTGGATCGACATCCTTCAGCCGTCGGCTGAGGGGAACGTCCAGCACGGGTGGGGCTACGCGAACCTCATCGAGATGATGCAGCAGACGGGCGCCCTGAGGCCGCCGGGCGGCGAGAAGAAGCCTGCCGCGGCGGCCAAGGGGGCAACGGCCGACGCGGCGGCCAAGAACCAACAAAAGTGAGGGAGGACCATGCACACCAAGACTCTTCTAGCGTTCGTCGCTTTGACCTGTTCGGCCGTCGCGTGCGGAGGTGAGCCGCCGCCGCCGCCCGCGCCGCCGCCCCCGCCGCCGCCGGCCGAGCCGCCGCCCGCCGCCTCCGCGACGGAGGCGCCTCCGCCGGCCGCGCCGGCCAAGCCGTCGATGGCCGATCTCGTGCCGCAGACGCTGAAGAACGTGACGGACGCGTTCAACGCGCACGACTCGCAGAAGTTCGCCGCGAACTTCACGGCCGACGCCGTGCAGACCGAATACGGGGTGGGCGAGGCTCACGGCCGCGACGAGATCGCCAAGAACTTCCAACGACTGTTCGACGCGTCGAGCGACGCCAAGGGCGGGGCCGCGAGGCTCTTCGCAAAGGGCAACGTGATCGCGGTCGACTGGGTCACCACGGGCACGATGACGGGCGACCTCATGGGAATGAAGGCGACGAAGAAGCCCTTCGGCCTGCACCGGCTCGTGATCACGTCGCTCAACGACGACGGGTTGATGACCGGCAGTCACGAGTACACGGACGAGCTCGGGGCCGTGGCGCAGATGAAGGGGATGAAGGAGGCGCCTCCGGTGGCGACGCTCCCGGCGACGACCGAGTGGCACGTGGCGAAGAACACGCCGGACGAGGACAAGCTCGCCGACTGGATGAAGACGGAGAACGACGCGTTCAACAAGGACGACCCGAAGGCGCTGTCGGCGCTCCTCACTGCGGAGGGGGACGTGACCTTCTACTTTGCCGGCGCCAAGGTCCTGAAGGCGGGCAAGGACTTCGACAAGTTCAACGCGGACTTCTTCAAGGCGATCCCGAAGGCGCAGTTCGCGATCTCGAGCGTCTGGGCGGCCGATGGCTACGTCATCGCCGAGCGGACGATCACCGGCGCGCTCAAGGGGCGCCTCGGACCGGCGGCGCCGACGGGCAAGGACGTGACCCTGCACGCGGGCGAAATCTTCCAGGCGACCTCCGACGGCAAGGTGGAGCACGCGTGGGCCTTCGGCAACATCGGCGAGGTGATGCCGCCGCCGCCGCCCCCCAAGGTGGCCGCCGAAAAGAAGCCCGCCGCAGGCGACAAGGCGGACAAGGCGACCGACAAAAAGCCGGCAGCGCCGGCGACGCCCGCACCCAAGAAATAGCCGCTACCCGGGCGGGACGTCCTGCGCGACGAACCAGTAGTGGAACGTCGACACGGTCCCGCCCTCGACGACCAGTTCGATGGGCGTACGCGCGGCCGTCGCCGACGCGGGGATGTCGAACGTCCGCTCGACCCAGTCGTCCGCCTCCGGTTCGTCCTCCGCGCCGTCCGGATCGTCCGCGAACGACAGGACGGCGACCGGCTGGCCCTTGGCAAGGACCCGGACGAGCGCGCCCTCCGACCCCTTGAGTCGCACAATCCCGCGCGACGGCGCTCCTGGCACCAGGTGAGCTTCGAAGCGCTCGCGCGTGCGCAGCGTCCGCCCGCCGTCCACCACGTCGCCGCCGTCCGGGTTGCTGCCGTCGATCACGGTCTCCTCGCGCTCGTGCGCGCCGAGCAGATCGTAGGCGTGCTCCGCCTCGCTCTCGAGGTCCGCCACGTCGAGCGCGTCGACGATGCGGGCCGACGAGCTCCATGGCCGCTCCCCGCTGCCGAGCTTGGACCAGTCGGCGACGTAGGCCCGCATGGTCTCGCCCCCGAGGATGGTCCCGTGAGGGACCGTCGCGTGACTTAGCTCGTCGCCCAGCACCGCGTCGAGCCCCAGCCACTCGGGGTAGACGATGAAGTGGGTGGGGAGGCGCGTCCGGTCGCTCGCCCACAGGCGCTCGTAGTGCTCGAAGCGCGACGCGGCGCCCGCGACCCAGTAGCGTCCCTCGTCGCGCGTCGTCAGGCCCACGACGTCGAACGTCTTGTGTCCGCCGAAGTAGGCGATCGCGCCCGTGTCGTTGACGCCGATGCGCGCCTCCGGCGGCAAGTTCGCCCTGGCCCACCGGCCGAGCGTCACGTGTTGACGGTCGATCTCGCTCGCCGACTCGGCCACGTCGTCGATGACCCCCTCGAGGCGCGACACGAAGAGGCCGGCGAATCCTCCACAAAGGAGCGCCGTCGTCAGCAGCGAGCCCGCGCGGGTGGCGGGGGCGGGCGCGGCGGTCCCCAGCGGCGCGCTCGAACGCAGGACCCCCCAGGCGTCTCCGGCGAGCCGGGCCAGGCAGGCGAGGCCGATGATCCAGCCCGGAGCAAAGGGCCACAGGTAGCGCAGCCGGTTCCAGAGGAACGTGTCGTAGAAGCACGGCGCGAACATCGTCAGCGCGATGAGGAGCACGCCCGCGCCTCGCCACCAGGACTTCGTCCGCGTCGCGAGGAGCGCCACCGCTCCGAGCCCCGCCATCGCGAAGGGCGCGCCCCCGTGCGGCAAGAACTCGATCGAGTACATGTCCCCGTTGAGCAGATCGCCGACCAGCTGGCGGGCTTGCGCGCCCACCCTCGCGGCCAGGGCGTCTCCGACGTAGTACGGGTTGCCGGGGAGCAGCTTGACCACGGCCGTGTTGCTCCGAAGAGACCCCGTCGTCGCCCAGAGCAAGATCGGCGCAGCGGCGACGGCGGCGGCGGCGGCCACGGCATACGCGCGTTCGCGACGAGGATGCGGCCCGCGGAACGCGACGAGCGTGGCGCACACGAAGAGAGCCGTCACGATTCCCTCCGGGCGTAGGAGCGCGGCGGCCCAGGCGAGGGCCAGCACCTCGGCCGCGCGCCGCCCGCTCCGCACGTCCGCCGCGCCCTCGGACCATTCGCTCGCGCGTCGCGTGGCCCGCGCGACGGCCCACGCGAACGGCACGACCTCCATCCCGCTCGCGGCGCACCACGCGAGGCCTCCGAACGAGAGAATCATGGCGCCCGCGCCCCAGGCCGCGGCGGGGCCGGCGAGGCGCCACGCGAGCTTCCCTGCCTCCCACGCCAGGCCGCCGAGCGCCAGATAGGAGAGGGCCCACGCCCCCCAGACGATGTTGTCGTCCCGAGCGCCCAGCGCCCAGAAGGGAGCGAGGAGGGCGGGCCAGAGGAGGCTCGTCGCGCCGCTCGTGACGGGCTCGCCCGCCTGGAACCGCAACGGGTGGCCCTCGACGATCGCGCGCGCGTATTGGAAGTGGATGTACGAGTCGTCGAGGGACGCGGCGGCGTGGCCCACCTTGGCGAGCACCGCGGCG
>DATGJA010000085.1:0-7137 GCA_035295445.1 Polyangiaceae bacterium
AAAGAGACGTTCACGAGGACCACCGGCAGTCCCGCGCGCCGAAACGCGTCGGCGAGCCGCGCCGCGTTGGCCACGACCTCCCGAATCGGGTGCGCCAACGGCAGCTGCGCAATGCCTTTCTGGAGGTCGATGACGACGAGCGCGGTCTTCGGATCGAGTGCGGTGGCGGGCATGGGGGCAATGGTTTAGCACCACCCCGTCACGCGGGATGGTCAACGGCGCATGCCCTCGCTCACCATCAAGTTGTAGATCTGCATCGCGACGCGCTGGTTCGCGGCGGCGAGCGGGTGGATGCCGTCGCCGGCGATCTGCCCATTGACGGCGGCCGTCGTATCGACTGTGTGGCAGCGAATCTTGCCGCTCGTGCAGATCGGATACGGCCCGAGGCCGCCGTCGGGACGGAGGCTCGCCGCCGTAGCCCCGACGTTCTTCGCGTACATCACGTAGACGACGTCTTGCACGCCGGCGTCGGCCATCTGCGTCCAGAGCGTGTTGAACGCCTGCGCGATCTGCTCCATCACCATCGCGCACATCATTCCGCCCTGCTGGCAGTCCGTCTGCAGCGACGCGTTCTGGATGATGTCGTTTCCGCCGCCGGTCATCACGACGGTCTTGATGTTCGGATTGGCCATCACCGCCTGGGGCCATTGCGTCGGAATGGCCGGACCGAACGTGTCGGCCTGCAACATCATGACGCCCTGGACCGCGTAGTTGCGGTAGGGCTGGGCCGACACTTGCTGCAGAGCGGGCGCGATCCCTCCGCCCGTCCCCTCCACCTGGAGCGTGTTCGACATCCACGAGTCCCCGAGGAGCACGACGTCGCTTCCGTTGCCCTTGCCGAGGTCCGCGTGCATCGCCGGGGCGCCCGCTTCTCCCGCCGGCGCGGCGCCCCCGTCCAGGCTCGCATCGACCCCCGCCGCCGCGCCGTCGCTCGGGCCTGGGCCGGTCGACGTGGACGACCCGTCCGGCGCGCCAGCGCCGGTCATGCCCGGCCCCACACCGCTCATGCCCCCCGACCCGGTCCCGCCCTGCGCGCCCGTGCCATTGCCCGAGCCACCGCCTGCGTTGCCTCCACCCCCGGAGCCGGACGTCGATCCACCGGAGGCCGCGCCCTGCAGGCCCGCCCCGCTGCCCGCGGGTTCTCCGCGCGCGGTTTCCGGGGAGCTCGAGCAACCTGTCACGAACGAGAGCAGGGCGACGCACACGGTGGCGACGCGCGATGATCGAAGCGCAGGCACGACGGTCATGACACCAACCTCCTCAGCGGCCCGAGCGTAGTCGAAGGCGCAACAGCCGATTCTGGGCAGTGAGCGTGCATTGAATCGCAACCATTCGCCATTACGCAGAACGCGCGATTCGCGACGACCGAGGGCGATATTTCAAAGGACACTGCGCATCGTGAGCGCGATGCGTAGGTCGAGGCGCCCTACGGCAGGAAGAGCTTCGTCATCAGCGCCGAGCCCGTCATCCCGCACGTGTTGGCGAGGCAGTCGAGGCCCCACAAGTGCTGGATCGTAGCGAGCAGCGAATAGTGATTGTACGGATCCATCGACGTCTGCGCCTTCGGGTTCTTCGACGTGATGACGAGGGCGGGGGCTTTGGCGCCCCCGAGCAAGCCGCCGTCGGCGCCCGTCGGGCTGTTGCAGCACCCTGCGTAGCCCGCATAGTCGTCCTCGTCCCAGGCGATGACGATCGCGGAGGCGTCCTTCCACGCGGGGGACGCCATGATCTTTCCCACCGTGTCCTTGACGAAGTCGTCGCCCAGCTTGATCGCCTTCGAATCGACGTCGCATCCGGTGATGCCGAGGTACGTCGCGTTGACCGTGGAGACGCCGTGCATGTCGTGGCATTGGTCCGGGCTAATCCAGACGAAGTTGGGCACCGTCGAACCGGCGATGTCCGTCGCGAACTGCGTGAACGGCACGATCTTCTGCGTGCGGTTCGCGTTCGTGCGGATGTCCTGGAAATACATGAACGGGTCGTGCTTCTGCGCGTATAGCTTCGCGGGTGCGACGCCCGCTTCGGCACACCCTGACGTCTGCGCGTACGTTTTCTGGGCTCGCAAGGTTGCCAAATACCTATTTCGTCAAGCGAGCCATAAATGTTCTCGAACATCGAAAATGGGACTCCACGAAGGGACTCCACGAATCCTCAATGATCGCCCAATCGGGGATTCTCCATTTCAGCGTTGATACCTCTTTCCAAATCGTGCAAATGGTTTGCTCGGCGTTCGATACAGTGACAGACATGCGCGACGCCGCTCTCGAGTGGCGCAGGCGAAGCGCCGGGCACTGAGCGCGCAAGGAGCTCAATCATGAGAGTTCGGTTCCCCTTTCGTGCGTCGTGGCGATCGGTCTGATGAACCTCACGGCCTGCGCGGCAGGCAGCAACGCGGCGTCCTCCGGCGCGTCGGGATCTTCCTCGGCCTCCGGTGCTCGGCACGCGAACGGCAGAGCCGGTAGCGACGGAGGCACGAGCACAGGCTTCGGCAACTCAAGCGCGCCGGCGGCGGCGCGAACCAGGGGCTAGGCGGCGGGAGCAGCACCGGCGGGAACGGGACTGCCGACGCGAGCGGCGGCGGCGGGATGATGGACGACGGAGGCGCCGGCGGCGCGGGCCGGGGGCTCTTCTGGCGCGACCGGAGACGACGGCGGAGGCAGTGGGGGCAGCGGCGGTGACTCCGCCAGCACCGGGTCCAGCGGCGGAACCGGGATGGTGACCGGCGGCACCTGCTGTTCGAACGGGGATTGCCTGTGCCACGGCCCCGACCCGACGTCGCTCACGTCGATGAACGGACCCTACAAGACGGCGAGCTTCGTGCAGCCGAGCGGCACGGTCTACTACCCGACCGACGCCGACGCACCCCTGGCCGCGCTCAGCATCTGTCCGGGCTTCTTGAACACGGGGCCGGAGATGAGACTGTGGGGGCCCTTGTACGCGTCGTGGGGAATCGTCTGCGTCGTGACCAACACGGGCGCGGCGGACGTGCCCCCCACTCGGGGTCAAGAGCTCGTCAACGCCATCAAGGAGCTCAAGACGCAGAACACCAACAGCAGCAGCCCCCTTTACAACAAGCTGGCCGGTCGGTACGGGACGTCCGGCTACTCGATGGGCGGCGGGGGCACCGCCTTCGCGTCGGAGAGCGACTCGACGTTCCGCTCGTCCGTGGCCCTCGCGGCGTGGGGCCCGGACGGCCCGACGGTCCACGTGCCCACCCTCTTCATCTGCAGCGACAGCGACAGCGTGGCGTCGTGCGGGGGAACGAACACGTCCTATGGGGAGATCCCGAGCGGGGTTCCCAAGATGATCTTGGACATCCCGGGCCAAAGCCACTTCAACTGGTTCAGTCCGACAGACGCCCTGGGCGAGTCGGGGTCGTACGCCCTCGCCTTCCAGAAGATGTACTTCGAGGGGGATACGCGGTGGAAATCGCTGCTGCTCAAGATGCCCATGGCCGGGACGATCCAGACCGACATCCGGTGAAACTCGGAGCGCAACGCGTCAAACCGCCTCGAGAAGGCCCCGGAGCGTCTCCATCGCCGCGATGGTCTGTTTGGGGAGCTGGCTGCGGATGATGGGCGAAAAAAGCCTGGCCATCACCGCCTTCGGCGTGATGTCGATCGCGTGCGTGAGGCGCGCCCCAGAGTCCGTCCTCGCGATGCGAAAGTCGACGGTGACCTCCATCGCCTCGTCCGAGTAGCGCATCTTGAGCCGCTCGCTCGGCGCCCGCTCGACGATTTCGCCCTCCATCGTCCCCCTCCGGCCGCCGTCCCGGTAGTCGTACCGGAGCTTCATCCCGACCGAGTGCGGCCCGGGGAGGAGCGGCTCGAGGTGAACGCACCGTTTGAGCCATTTCGGCGTCATCGAGAAGTCGTCGAGAACCGCAAAGGCCTGCTCCGGGGTGCGCGCGACGTCGACCGAGTGCTCGAAATGGATGCTCATGGCGGGACAGGGTAGCTCGTCCTGGGCGCCCCCCCCTTTTTCGTGAGACCCTGGTGAATCGCGCGCGTCGTACCAACGTCCGACGCGGACGTGAGCGACTGGGCGGGGAGGCCCATCCGAACCATGCGACTCAATCGACCGCTGTCCATCGTGGCCGCAGGCGGCGCCGCCGCCGTTCTTTGCGGGTGTCCCAATCCGAATACTTACACGGTCCCCCGCACGCTCGACCCGGGCAAGGTCCAGGTGTCGCTGGCGCCCGAGGCCTACGGATTCAGCTTTAAGAGCACGACCACATCGACCACCGGCCCCTCGCAGACGACCACCGTCTCCGGGCTCGTGCCGATGGTTCCGTCGGTCGGCGTCCGCGTCGGCGTCGCCGACGGCTTCGAGCTCGGCGGGCGCTTGCCGAACCTCGACACCGTCGCATTGGACGGGAAGGTGCGGCTGCTCAAGGGTCCCCTGGACCTCGCCATCGACCCGGGTCTTCAGCTCCTCTATCTCACGGCATCGACAACCGACTCCAGCGGCAACTCGACGTCGACGGCTCTCGGAGTCTTCTACTTCCACCTGCCGATTTTGCTCGGCTGGAACGTGTCCGATGCGGTGACGCTCGTTCTGTCGCCGGGCGCCGTCTACACTGTGGCGACGGGGTCGTCGACCATCACCAACGACGCTGAGGCCGCGGGGACGAGCACCGGGATCATGGCGCGAGTGGGCGTGGGCGTCGACTTCCGTGTCAGCAAGAAGTTCGCCATCCACCCCGATGGTCACCTTCATGAAGGGGTTCACCGACCTCGAGCCGCTCCTCTACGTTTTCGGCGTCGGGTTCAACTTCGTTTCGCTGCCGAACTACGACGACCTGAGCGGCGCGCCCCCGCCCGGGCAGACGCAGCTGCCCGCCCCGGCGAACCAGTAGCGCTTCGCTTCACCTCCGGGCCCCCTGGGTCATCACAAGCAGCGCGCCCGCGAGGACCAACATGCCGCCGGCGCATGCCCGAGCGGAGAGCACCTCCGCGTACAAGCCCGCCGCGACGAGTACCGCGACGGGCGGCTCGAGGAGCGTGAGCGTGGATGCGTGCGCAGCGGGCATCCGGCGCAGGCCCCAAACGAACCCGATCCCGGCGAGCGCGCCCGGGCCGATGGAGGCCACCGCCAAGAAGGCGACCGCGCGCGCGTCGAGCGCGAGCCATGCGGCCCGGGGGACGAAGGCCGCGAGCAACGGCGTCGCGACGACGCCGTGCCAGAACATCGTCTCGCTGGTCGAGAACGCGCTGACGACGAACTTGTTGATCACCACGTTCGACGCGTAGAAGACTGCGCTGCCCGCGCCCAGCGCGGCGCTCTCGAGCGCGGCCGCCACGCCTACCTGGCCTCGCGCCGGGACGAGCATGAGCGCGAGGCCCGCGAAGGAGATCGCAACGGCCAGGGACGTCCGCGCTGTGACCCGCTCGCGCAGGACCAGCGGCGACGCGAGGGCGACCAAAATCGGCGTCAGGTAGTGGGCCAGGACGGAGACCGCGATCGTTATCTTGTAGGCAGCGAAGAAGAGCAGGACGTTGAAGGCGTCGCTCACGCCCAGCCACGCGACCCACGCCCGCGCGCGGATTGGCGCGCGCCCTGCCGTCCGGTCCTTCAGCGACGTCACCGCCGACACGCCCGTGATCACCGCCATGACCACCGTCGACTCGAGGGCCGTCGGCATCGGCGCGATCGCGTCGGTCTTGCGGATCAAGATCGCCCAGCTGCCCCAAGAGCACGCGGCGAGGGCCACCGCCGCGTAAGGCAGCGCGCGCGCCGCCGCGGAACGGCCTGGCGAGCCCGCAGTCTCGAGCGCGCTCACGCGTCGTTCGCCATCCGCTTAAGGTTCGCGACGAGCTGCAGGGCCTCGAGCGGCGTCAGGCGGTCCACCTCGACGGCGCGGAGCGCTTCGAGGGCCGGATGGTGCGCCGGAGGCCCGCGGGTCTGGCCGTCGAAGAGGTCGAGCTGCGGTCGTTGCTCGCGTGACCGACCGTGCATGGGCGACACCGGGCCTCCCGGCGATCCGTCGCCGCGCTCCAGGTCGACGAGGATGGCGCGCGCACGCGCGAGGACCGGTTCGGGCACGCCCGCGAGCCGCGCGCAGGCGACCCCGTAGCTGCGCGAGGCCGGGCCCCGTTGCAGCTTGTGCAAGAAGACGAGGTCCCCCGCGTGCTCGCGAGCGCTGACGCTCCAGTTCTCGCAGCTGCCGGGCCGCGATTCCGCGAGACCCGTGAGCTCGTGGTAGTGCGTCGCGAACATGGCGCGGCACGCGATGGCGTCGTGCAGGTGCTCGGCGACGGCCCAGGCGATGGCGAGCCCGTCGTAGGTGCTCGTCCCCCGCCCGATCTCGTCGAGGACGACGAGTGACCGGCGCGTCGCCCCCCGAAGGACGTTCGCCGTCTCCTTCATCTCCACCATAAACGTGCTCTCGCCCCGCGAGAGGTTGTCGCTGGCACCCACCCGCGTGAGAACGCGATCGACGACGCCGATGTGCGCGCTGCGGGCCGGGACGAAGGCGCCCATCTGAGCCAGGACGACGCAGAGCGCCGTCTGACGCATGAGCGTCGACTTTCCGGCCATGTTCGGTCCGGTGACTAGCCAGAGCCGCGGCCTCCCCGACTCGGCGCCGAGCGACACGTCGTTGGGCACGAAGCGTCCCGACGCGGCGAGCTTTTCGACGACGGGGTGGCGGGCGTCGACGAGCGTGAGGTCGAGCGAGGCGTCGACGTCAGGGCGGACCCAGTCGTCTCTGTGAGCCACCTCCGCCAGCGTGCAGGCCACGTCCCAAGCCGCGAGCCTCGCCGCGACGGCGCGGAGTCGCTCCTGGCAAGCGGCCAGGTCCCGCACGAGCTTCGTGAAGAGCTCTGCCTCGCGTGTCGCCGCACGCTCCTCGGCGTGGGCAAGCTTGTCGGCGATCTCGTCGAGCTCGACGCTGGTGAAACGCTCGCCGCTGGCCACCGTCTGTTTGCGCCGCCAGTCGCGCGGCGCCTTGTCGACGTGCGTCTTGGTCACCTCGATGTACCAGCCGAAGACCCGCGTGTAGCGCAGCTTCAAGCTCGGGATCCCCGACGAATCTCGGAGTCTGGCCTCCAGGGCGACCATGGTCCGCTGCCCACCCCGCATGAGGTCGCGCACGTCGTCGAGCGTCGCGTCGAAGCCGTCGCGGATCACCCCGCC
>DATGJA010000086.1:0-5181 GCA_035295445.1 Polyangiaceae bacterium
CTCGCACGGCGTCGTCGTCGACCTCGTCGTCCGGAGCGCCCGCGACGGCGCGCGCTGCCGGCCGTGCCGTCTCGTCGTGGGCCTCGAAGACGGCATCGAGCGCTTGGCGCAGGCGCTTACGCGAGGGCGCCTTCGCGAGCCACCCGTCCAGCCGCTCGAGAAACCCCAAGGGTCGCTTGCCTGGAAACGTCGCGCCCTCGATGAGACGCCGCAGGTGCCGCTGCGGATTGCCGAGGTCTTCGTCGAGCCGCTCGACCGCGAGCCGGAGAACGGGCCGCCTCTCGGCGAGCGCGCGCGTCTCGAGGTGCAGCAGGTGATGGGTCTTGCCTGCGCCGTATTCGCCCAGGAGGACGGCGAAGACGGAGCCGTCGTTCGAGGCCGTCTCGAAGAGCTGCGCGATGCGGGCATCGACCTCCTCCATGCCGACCGTGAGGTCTGGAATCGCCTCGAGCGGGGGCAAGCCTTGCGTGATCCTCACCAGAGCCGCGAGCTGCGACGCGTGGCGGCCGCTGGTCTCGTACGGCTTGGGCACCGGGGGGAGCGGTGCGGCGGAATCGTCGGGCGACAGAGCGATCCAAGTCTGATGCGGGATGGGGGGTCCGGGCGGCATGTCCGCGACGATGCGCGTGGCGAGCGCCGGATGATCGAAGAGCGAATGGACGCGGCGATCGAGGTCCCCCGTGCCGACGACGAGGGTCTCGCACGCCACGACGCCGTGACCCCCGTCCGCGTTGTCGATGATTTCGCGCAGGACCGTGTACGCTACGTCCCGGCGTCCGGGCGAGAGATCGACCAGGGCTTCGGCGTCGCGAAGGACGATGCGCGTGCCCCGGTGACCGAGGGCGCAGGCGAGGCGCGTGAGATCGGCGAGCGCGCGCTTGGCGGTCCGCGCCGAGAGCGGGCGGAAATCGTCCGCCTCGCGCGCGACGTCGCGCCCCCCGAGCCACGCCTGCAGCTTGCGGGCGGGGCCCGTGCCCGAGGAGGAGGCGATGTACTCGCGCGCGAGGGCGAGCAGCTCACCGCCGACGCCCTCCTCGTCGGCGCTCTGCTCGAAGAGCGCCTCGGCGCTGCGGCCGTGCGCGCTCACGAACGCGTCCAGCGCGGCGACGACGCCGTTTCGACGCCCGGCATCGACGCGCGGGATCCTCATCGACGCCGCGAGGGCGCCGACGACGGCGTGCAGGTCCTGCAGGCCGTGCTCGGCGAGCGACGCCGTTGCGACCATGAAACCGTGGGCGAGCGCGGAGTCCACGAGGGCGTCGATGACCGGCGCGGCGTCCCCGTCGCCGGAGAGGACCGCCACGGTCCCCATGCGCGCCACGGCGACGTCCCCGAGGGTCTGCAGGCGGGATGCGACGACGTGATCGACCCACTCCGCGCGCTCGGCTCGAGGCATACGGGCGCGAAATTGCGCCGGTCGAGCGCGAGCGTCAAGCACACTACTCCCTGGCGGGCATCGCGCTTCTGTGCGGCGTCGACCTCTCGAAATTCATCGCCATCGACGTGCCGGCGGACGCGCGTCCTCTGCGTGCCTGGCCCTGGGCGGGGTTTCGGCCCGCCCGAGCGCAAGCGCGGGAGGCGGCGACCAGGAGCCTTTCCGGGCACTCGTGATGATGCAAATTTATGACCAAAACAGAAAATGAATGGAATTTGAGCGATTTTCGGACTGCCCATGCCGACGACCTGGCTTCAATGTATCTGCGGGTCCGCTCGGTTGGACCGGAGGGAATAGCTGCCATGCGTCGAGCCATCCATTTCGTCGGGCCGTGTGTGCTCGTGGCCTGCGCTACGTCGGGCCCCACGGAGGCGCCCTATCCCGGCGCGGCATCGGGGAGCAGCACCGGCTCGAGGGGGGCGGGCGGCAGCGGTTCGGTCCGCGCGAGCGGCTCCGCCGGGAGCACGGGCTCCGGCGCGGGCTCCGGGAACTCGAGCGGAAGCGACAACTCGGGGGCGAGCGGCACGTCGAACTCCGGCGCGAGCTCCGGCTCGACCGGCGCCTCCGGCGCCTCGAGCGGCAGTACGGGTTCCAGCGGAAGCTCGGGGTCGAGCGGGAGTTCGGGGTCTGGGAGCTCCGGAAGCTCGGGAAGCCCCGCGGGCGGGGGCGGCAACAGCCCGTCGGCCCAGTACCTGCCGAAGGTCACCGGCACGTGCCCCATGATGGCCGGCGCGAACGGATCGATGCTCACCTTCGCCGGAGAGCCCGTGCAGACCTGGGCAGGCACGGCGACGGGGAAGGGCTCGGTCGTGATGTACTGGTATTACACCGGAGGAAACTCGACGAACGTCCTCTCCGAGTTCGGACAGGCACAGATCGACGCGGTCGTCGCCGGCGGAGGCGTGGTCGCCTCGTTCGCGAAGTCCAAAGGCACGGGCACCAACACGGGCGACTTCGTTTGGTACACGGACGACTTCCTCACCGCCGACGAGGTCGTCGCGTGCGCGATCGACCAGCTTCACATCGACACGAGGCGCATCTTCACGACGGGCGGCAGCGCCGGAGCGCTGCAGGCGGCGTGGATGTCCTACTCGCGCTCGGGGTACATCGCGGCCGCCGCGCCGATCTCCGGCGGCGTCGTCGCCCCGCCGCCGGTGCAGGATCCGAGCAACGTCCCCGCGGCCATGGCCACCCACGGCGCGATGGGGTCCGACGTCGTCGTCATCGACTTCGCCCAGGCGAGCGCCACGTGGGAGGCCGACGTGAAGAAGCGCGGCGGGTTCGCGATGGACTGCAACACGGGCGGGGGCCACATCGGCGGCCCGCCGCAGATCTGCCCCGCGATCTGGCAGTTCTTCCAGGACCACCCCTTCAAGGTGTCGCCGCAGCCCTATCCGCCGATCCCGTCGGTGTTCCCGAGCTACTGCAAGATCATGTGAGGGAGCGGTCGCTCGGGTCGTGACGCGCGTCGACCTGCGAGGTCGATGCCCCCGAGTGAATACGATGCGGGGCCCGGTCCAAGCGGGGGCAACGCCCCGTCGGCGAGTGCGTCAGCGACACCTTCAAGAACATCTTTCAAATGGGCGGCGCCGTCTGCAACTGACCCCTCGGCGTAACACCAAACCGCGATGCAACATGGGTGTAACGCCGGGACGCTGTGACACCGCTTCGCAGGTGCTTGAAAGCTGTTGGCGCAAACGTGGCTCGCATCTTGCGCTGTGCGTCCGTCGATGGCTACATCAACGCTCGGCACGTTCGCTCGCGCATCGCTCTTCACCGGAATCCTGGGGCTCGTCGCCTGTGGAATCGCGACAGACCACTCGCGCCCCCCTGAACGCGTGGCAACGACCGCGGAGGCGTTGAGCACCAGCTATTCCATCAGCGTGACCCTGCCGACCGGCACGTCCATCGTGGACACGACGGTCGGGGCGTCGGCCGGCATCCTGCTCAACTCGGGCGACAAGGTACTTGGACCCATCGCGGCCGGCGGCTCCGCTCCCGTCGAGGTCAAGGGGTTGGGCATGTCGGGCTCGATCACCTCCGGCGGCGGCGTGTTCGCCGATCCGCTCTCGGTGGTGAACGGCAACATCGTCGCCGGAGGCGTGATCGTCTCGCTGGGCGCGTCCGTCTCCGGAACCCAAACGGCGCTTTCGGGGACCAGGCCGTATACGACCACCTGGTCGGTCACCAACTCCGGGACGTCCCAGGGCGCGATCGCCCTGGCGAACAACGCCATCGCCGCCCCGACGCCGGGCACGTACGACGGGGTCGTCGTGCTGCCCGGGTCGAGCCTGTACTTGCAGTCGGGGACGTACTTCTTCCAGAGTCTCGACCTCGAGCCCGGCGCCAATCTGTTCGTCGACAGCCGGCAAGGGCCCGTCTTTCTCTACGTCATCAACTCGCTCCTCTTTCGGGGCAACGAAATCGGGGCGGACTCCGGAAAACCGGAGCTCTTCCTGGCCTTCCTCGGAACGTGCGAGGTGGACCTCGAGGCCCCGTTCAACGGCGTGTTCCTCGCGCCGAACGCTCCGCTCTTGCACATGGAGGACGCTCTCTGGGTGCTCGACCCCGTCAAACAGCCCCGCGGCAACACGGGCGCCTTCTACAGTAACTCGATCGTCGTGGACGCCGGCGAGATCATCAAGCCGACGACGTTCAACTGGACGACGGTCCCAGGCATGCCGATTCCTCCCGGCGGCTGGGCGGCCAACGGCGGACCCCGGGGAAGCGGCACGCCCGGGAGCGGCGCCACGGGCGGCGGCGGCACGGGGACCGGGGGGGGCGTGAGCCAGGTCATCACCAAGACTCCGACGGGCTTGCCCTTGGTCATCTCCGTCGATCCGACCAACTCGGCGACCAACACCGCCACGCAGACCTCGGCCACGCCGATCACGTACACGCTTCCGTCGAGCTTCGACGTCGGGGGCGAGCTGGGGAACAACACGGTGACGCTGAGCTGCTCCAACGGCGGAACGACGGTCACGTGCACGTATCGCGGCGGATCGCCCACCAGCAACCCGACCGCGGTCCTCGACCTCGAGGCGGGGCGGACGGCGAACTTCGTCAGTTGCACCGACGGCCTGCCCGCCAACACCCCGCGCGTCGCGACCAGTTGCACGCTGACCGCCAACCCGCTCCCGAATTACCCGCTCACGATCAACCTGCCCCTCGACGACAACTCGTGCAGTCATCGGTTCGACATCCTCACGCCGTACCAAACGCGCCAAATGCACGACAGCTTCGCGTGGCCCGACCCGAAGCTCCAGACCCCGCCCCTGGTCCAGGACCCGAATCCGGACGGAACGCCGGCCCTCTACTACGCGTGGGTCTACGTCAAGAGCGCGCAGGACATCCTGAGCCTGCGCAAGCTCTACGTCCACATGCTCACGCGGCCGCTTTTCACCCAGGAAATCGAGCCGTACACGGGAAAGTGCGGCGTCTTCCAGAACCCAGGCGACGGCACGGGCATGTTCGTTCCGGTCCTGATGCCGGGCACGGTCTACAACACGCTCCTCAACGTCCAGAACTCCAAGTTCCAAGGCGCCCCAAACAACCTGAAGGTCGACGTCAACAACAACGTGTACTTCGACGCCGTCATTTTGCGCAACAACGACGTACCCGCCAGCGCACGCAACGCGAACGGATCGATCAACTTTCAAACACTCAAAAACTCAGGGTTCCGATACCTGAGCTACGAGTCGTTGCCGCTTCCCACGCAGGACTCCATGCAGCTCAACGCGAGCACG
>DATGJA010000087.1:0-3204 GCA_035295445.1 Polyangiaceae bacterium
AGGCTGGTCGCGGCGACGATGCAAGTCGCGTAGGGCCCGTCCGCATTATTTCTGGCCTTTCGAGAAGGGCGCGCGGCGAGCGCCCCTGGCGTGCGCGCGACCGGCGCCCTTCACGATTTTCGCGATCCGCTCAGGGCGCGCGGCGAGCGCCCCTGGCGTGCGCGCGACCTGTCGCTAGCCACATCCTTGGACCCCCTGTTGGCCAGAAGCATGGCCCCCCTGGGTCCCTCGCGACGTCTTCGTTGAGCTTCCCTACTCCTTCCCCTTCTGTCCAGCACGGACCTTCGGCTTCTGCCGCGGCCGGTACGACTCGCCCTCGATGACGAGGTCGTAAGAGTTCCCCCGGAAGCGGTCGATCGCGCTCTGAGCACGAAGCGGGTCCGCGAAGGTCGTGAGCCACTCGTCGGGCCCGCGGTTCGACGTGACGACGATGGAACCGGAGCGATGCCGCTCAGCGAGGATCTCGTAGAGATCGCGGCTCTCGATGACGTCCATGGAGTCGAGCGCGAAGTCGTCGAGGATGAGGAGGTCGACAGCGATCACGCGACGAAGCTCCGCCTCGTAGCTGTTGTCGAGCCGAGCGTGCTTGAGCGACTTGAGGAGCTTCTCGGTCCGCTCGAAGATCACCGAGTAGCCGCGCCGGCACGCGACGTTGCCGAGAGCCTGCGCGACGTAGGTCTTCCCGACGCCGACCGGGCCAACGATCGCGACGTGGGCCCCGGTCTCGGTGAAGCGAAGCGTGACGAGCTCGTTGAGGACCTCGCGGTCATAGGTGACTTTGGCCGTCGAGTCCCACGCCTCGAAGGTCGCCGAGGGATCGATGCTCGCGCGCTGCGCCCGGACGATCGCCGCGCGCGAATCGCGACGCTGCGCCTCGTCACTCAACACGAGAAGCAGGAAGTCCTGGTGCGGGATCTTCTGCTGCCGCGCGAGCGCGAGGCGCTCGGGGAGCGTCTCGAGGATCGGCCCGAGCTTGAGCCGCTTGAGCGTCGCCTTGAGGTCCGTCGATATCACGTCTTGGGGCACGTCGTCTCTCCTTCCTTCGTCGTTGACGCCTCTCGCGCGAGAGGCCGTTCCAGTGCGAAGTCGCTCGCCGGCCGGAGAAACTGCGGTTGAGCGACGATCGTTCCCAGTGGCGCCGAGGCACCGCAGGTCGAGGCCTGCTCGAGGACGCGCTTGAGGCGCTTCACGTTCACGAGGTGTGCCTCGAGCAGCTGGCGACAAGCGACGTCGACGCGGTGAGCGCCATAGCGCTTCGTGAGTCCGAGGAGGCTCTGCACTCGGCGGAACGCCGTCCACGGTTCGGGTCCTGCGAGGAGGGTCGTCGCGTACTGGCCGACGAACGTGCCCTGCTCGCGCGCTCGCTTCTCGAACCACTCCTTGTCGCGGAATGCATAGGCCGCCTTCTCCGGCGGAAAGACGGAGCGATCGATGAAGCGCTTCCCTTTTTCGAGCCGGGGGAACGTCCTCACGAGCCGAGCGCCCTGGTAGACGCGTACGGTCTTCGAGTCCGCACGAGCCGTGAGGGTCTGCCTTCGGAACTCGACCGGGAGCGGGTAGAGCGAGCACGCGACCTGGATGTGCTGGTCGGGATGGACACGCACAGTGCTCCACACCGGCACGTCGTAGGGTTCGCCGGGCGCCGGCTTGAGCTTCGCCTTCTCGTCGCTCTCGAAGTGCTCGCGCGGACGGCGCCGAGTCGTCGAGTGCGGCCGCTCACCGTTGTCCTCGCGGGACCACCGCTCGGCGTGAACGCGCGAGCCTTCGAGGTCGAACAGCTTCTCTCCAGCGAAGCAGCCGTCGCGGACGCTCGAGACAGACCGTTCGACTCGCGGCTTGTCGCGTGGATGGCGCGATCGCGTCGGATCAATGACGAAGTCGCGTGCCTGCGAGTACTCGAGGAAGGCTCGAGCGAAGAGCGGCTCAAGCGGATCGGCGCGTGTGACGATCGCCTTCGTGTTGTCGGGGACGAGGACGCCGAAGACGCCCCCATAGAATTGCCAGGCCGCCTCGCAGGCCTCGATCGCCGTCTTCGTCGTCTCCTCGAAGCAGGGCCAGACGAATCGGTAGCGCGAGACGACCGGAGTGAAGATCCACGCGCGAACGCGACGGCGCACTCCCTTCGCGTCCGGCTCGAGCCGTGTGATCCAGCCGGTATCGAGCTGGATCTCCTCGCCTGGCTCGCCGTCCATGACCGGGATCGTCGGCGACTCCGCACCGAACCCGAGCTCCTCGGTCGCGAAGCGGTGAAGCGTGCGGTAGGGGACCTCGACGCCGCGCTCCCTCTTGAGGAGCCGAAGGATCTTCGTCAGCTTGAGCGGCCGCTCCATGTGCCGCGCTGCGATCTTCTCGACGAGGAAGTCGCGGTGCTTCTCGCAGAGGGCCCACGCTTCGCCGCGCGGGCGCGACCTCTCGGCCTCGCGCGCGTCGAGCACGGCCGCCGTCAGCGCATCGACGTCGCCGAGGGCGGACTGGGGACGGGTAGGCGGCTGTGGGGAACCCGTCCCCTCGGAGAGGGGCGTCTCTGAGGGTTCTCCACGGCCGCCGTCAGCCGTCCCCGGTCCGCCCTCGGCGACCTCCGCCGCCTTCACGTACCGCCGTACCGTCCTCGGGTCGATCCCGAGAGCGCGCGCGATCGCCTTCTTCGCCTCTCCGGCGCGCCAGCGACGGAGGACCTCTTTCACCTCGATCATTTCCACCTCGCGGTAGGCCACTCGTCCTCCCGCGCAGCCACCGGTGCCGCGCAAGAACAAGTGGGCCATGCCCTTCGCGAGGGGGGTCCATGCTTCTGGCAAGAACCGCCCGAGGGGGGTCCATGCTTCTGGCTAAATCAGGCCGAGGGGGGTCCTAGCCTGTGGCCAACGACACTCAATGGAACCGCCGCCTGCCCCGTCGGGGTCGCCACCCACCACACCTACTTCGTAGCGGGCAAACAAGGCGCTCCTGCGGTCTGGGTTCACAACGGAGCACCCGCAGACATTTTCCGCCGCCTTATAACGAAGGGGAAGCAGGTATTCGGTGGTGGCCTTATCAATCGCCGCGAGTTCGAGGTGCTGCGTGGTGCGAACCTCGATCCGCCGTGGAACTTCCCCGGAATCGACCGGATCAACCGTGCTCTCGGCATCGGCACGAGCATGAAGACCATCGACCTCACGACGAAGGGCGCTTCGGCTGCGGACTCGTTCCGAAGGATCATTCGAGGTC
>DATGJA010000088.1:0-3981 GCA_035295445.1 Polyangiaceae bacterium
AGCTTCGGCGTGCGCGTCGGGGCGCGCCTCCAGGACCCCGACAAACCGAAGAACATGACCGAGATCCACCTCGACAACGCGTACGACACCACGGCGGAGGCCCGTTTTCATGGCGCCGTGAACGACTACTTCTCGTGGGTCGCCAACTTCAACGCGAACCTCGAGGGCGCCACGCTGGCGGCTCCCGGGTCGGTCGGCATCATGGATCTCATCGCGCAGTTCAAGGCGGTCGATGAGTTTCAGATCTGGGCAGGACGGCTGCTTGTCCCCTCGGATCGATCCAACTTCTCCGGTCCGTTCTTCAGTCTTCCGTGGAACTACCCGGGCTTCTACGTCGCCGGCCCGCCGCTCGGACCGAAGGACGGTCCGACGGGCCGCGATCAGGGCGTGACCGTCTGGGGCAACGCGCTCGACGCAAAGCTCAAGTACTACGCGGGCGTCTACGGCCTCGACCAGGGGAGCCCGGTGTCAACGGTCCCCAAGGGCGCGAATCCGTACTTCTCGGGGCGGCTCTCGTACAGCATCCAGGGTAGCGAGCCTGGGTACTTCGGGTCGAGCACCTACTACGGCGCCAAGGACGTCGTCACGATCGGCATCGCCGGCCAGTACGAGAAGGACGGGATCGTCACGCCGACCGGGACCAAGGACCGCGGCACGTTCATGGCGGACGCGCTGGTCGAGGAGAACGTCGCCGGTACAGGCACCTTCACCTTCGAGGGGCAGTTCTACAAGTTCACCGACGACGACCCGTTCGGCAGCACGACCCTCCCCGCCGCGGGCTCGCCGGTCATGCCGAAGGAAGCGTTCTACGTACTGGCGGCGTACCTGACGCCCAATCCGATCGGGATCGGCAAGATCCAGCCGCTGGTCCGCCTGCAGCAGACGGCCGACCCGGCGTGGACGATCTTCGACGCGGCCCTCGCGTACGTCTGGAAGGACTACTCGGGCCGTCTCGTGCTGACGTATCAGCACATCGAGGGCGGCAGCACGCTGCCGGGGGGGACCGCCAACGCGATGCAGCTAGGGGTGCAACTCCAGACCCTATAGCCACAGCCCTACCGGCGCCGCGCTCCCCGACCGCGAGCTCAGTGCGCCGACCCCTTGGGCGCCGGGGCCGGCGCCCCCTTCGGCGACGCCGAGGCGCTCGCCGCGGCGGACACCGACGCCGCCCCGGGGGCCGCCGACGCCGACGGTGCAGGGGCGGGTGCCCCGGTGGGGGCGGGCGGGGGAACCGCAGGCGCCGCGGGCGGCGGCTCGGGCGGAGGAAGGGGCGCCGCGCGCATATCGCCCATGTGCGTGTCGCGCTCGGAGTTGCTGGCGTACGAATCCTGGCATGCGGCGAGCGCCAGCGCGGCGCAGGCCAGGACGAGGAGACGAAGGCGCATGGCCCGCCTTTTACTGCCGGCTCTCCAAAGAAGCGAGCCCGTTCGCTGGCCGTCTCGACACCCTGCTAGGTTGGAGGGCCGTGGCGGATCCGGCGTGGGCGGCCCTTCGTGACGACGAGCTCCTCGCGGTTCGCATCCGGGACCTCGGCGTACGCATCGCGGACAGCGAGCTTCAGCCGCGCGTCGATGCCCTCTACGCGGAGCTCGAGGGCCGCGGCCTGCGTCTGCGGCCGCCCTGCTACCTGGGGGACGAGTGGTTCAGCCCCTCCGGGGTCCCCCAGATCGCCATCCCGTTTTACCTTGCCCACCCGCGTCTCAAACAGCTCGAGCTCCACCAGATGCTGGACGTCGAGGGGGGCACGCCGGAGTGGTGCGCGAAGCTCCTGCGTCACGAGTGTGGCCACGCCATCGACCACGCCTACCGGTTCTCGTCTAGGCGCAAGTGGCGCGAGGTCTTCGGAAGCCCTGCCGTCGACTACGACCCCGACACGTACCGTCCCCGCCCCTACAGCCGCGGCTTCGTTCGGCACCTGCCCAACTGGTATGCGCAGGCGCATCCGGACGAAGACTTTGCCGAGACCTTCGCCGTGTGGCTGGCGACACCCGAACCCGAGTGGCGCGCGCGCTATCAGGGATGGAAGGCGCTCGACAAACTCGAATACGTGGACACGCTGATGCGCGAGGCACGCGCCAAGGCGCCGATCGTGCGCGGCGGACGGCGGCGTGCGGAGGCGTCCAAGCTCACCTCGACGCTCGGGCGGTACTATGCGGTGCGGCGTCGCCTCGGGGCGCAGGACTACCCGGACGTCTACGATCCCGATCTTCGCCGCATCTTCGCCGCCTCGTCGTCCGGGCACGGCACCGCCGCGGCCTTCATGCGCAAGCGCCGCGAGACGATCGTGTCGAGCGTGGTCCTCTGGACGGGACAGCGAAAGTACGTGGTCGACGAGCTCACGCGAAAGCTCGTCGAGCGGTGCGCGCAGCTCTCGCTGCATGCCAAGGAGGACGGCGTGGCCCTGGCGCTCGACATCGGGGCGTACCTCGCCTCGCTCGTGACCAACCACCTTCACACGGGGCGGTTCAAGAGGTCGGTCTGATGCGGATCCTCGTCCTCTTCGACGTCCACCGGCCGATCGACCCGGACGAGACGTTCAGCGTGCGGTCCCTGCGTACCGAGGAGGAAAAGCCGACCGAGGCCGACGTCCTGGCGTGCCTACGCAAGCTCGGGCACGAGGTGGAGACCCTCGCCGTTTACGACGACGTCCGCGTCGTTTTCGACAAGGTCGACGCCTTCAAACCCGAGGTCGTCTTCAATCTGTGCGAGACGTTCTTCTCCGATCGCGCCCACGAGCCAAACATCCCGGCGCTCCTCGAGCTCATGAAGGTGCCATACACCGGAGCAGGCCCGGACGCCCTGCTGCTCTGCAAGGACAAGGCGGTCGCCAAGAAGCTCCTCGCCTTCCACAGGATCCGCGTCGCGCGCTTCGTCGTATCGTCGCGCGAGCGGCCGCTGCGGCGGCTGGGTCGGTTCTCGTACCCGGCGTTCGTCAAGCCCGTGGGCGAAGAGGCGAGCGAGGGGATCGCGCGCGCGTCCTTCGCGAAGAACGAGGCGGAGGCCGTCGAACGCGCGGGGTACCTGCACGAGCGCTTCGAGAGCGACGCGCTCATCGAGGAGTACGTGGACGGGCGCGAGCTCTACCTCGGCGTCCTCGGCAACAAGCGCCTCACGGTCTTTCCACCGCGCGAGATCTTCTTCGGCGCGCCGATCGCCGGCCCCGATGGGCG
The DNA here is from genome assembly GCA_035295445.1 of Polyangiaceae bacterium. GTDB lineage: Bacteria > Myxococcota_A > Polyangia > Polyangiales > Polyangiaceae > Palsa-1150. Next base: position 3,171 of record DATGJA010000088.1, read on the forward strand.
CGACCCGCCACCTCCGACGGTCGGTGCGTCCTCCGAACTCTCGCTTCGCTCGAGCGTGCGGAACGACGACGCGCCGCGCTTCGCGACGGCCAAGGCCAAGTGGGACGAGGCCTATCGCAAGAAGTGGAAGATCCGCAACGGCCCTGCCGGGGCGCTCGCACCGGGACTCGACAAGAAGCTCGCTGACCTCGCCCGACGCGTCTACCGGATCCTCAACATCCGCGGGCTCGGCCGCATCGACATGCGCCTCACCGCCGACGGCGAGGTCGTCGTGATCGAGGCGAACCCCAATCCATCCCTGGCGCGCGAGGACGATTTCGCGCAAGCCGCGGCCCAAGTGGGGATCCCCTACGAGGCGCTCATCCAGAAGATCCTCGAGAACGCGCTCCGCTGGAGCGCCGATCGCACCGCCTCCGGTCGGCGGGCCGCCGACGGCGATTGAGGCGCCGATGTCCGCGCCGCCGAAGACCGTCTTGCACGTCGACATGGACGCTTTCTACGCGTCCGTGGAACAGCGCGACGATCCCGCGCTGCGGGGCAAGCCGGTCATCGTCGGCGGGGCTTCGCGGCGAGGCGTCGTCATGGCGGCGTCTTACGAGGTCCGACCGTTCGGCGTCCGATCGGCAATGCCGATGGGCGAGGCCCTGCGTCGCGCGCCCCTCGCCATCGTCGTGCCGCCGCGCATGGAGCGATACGGCGATGTGAGCGCCGAAGTCCTCGCGATCTTTCGCAGGTACACGCCCCTCGTCGAGCCGCTTTCGCTCGACGAGGCCTTCCTCGACGTCACCGCGAGCCGCGCGCTCTTCGGCGA
>DATGJA010000089.1:0-8898 GCA_035295445.1 Polyangiaceae bacterium
CGTCGGACGAAATGAGGATTCGCCAAGCTGGCTGCGAAACGCGTAGACGGGCTGGGGAGGCAGACACATCCTTATAGCGCGGGAGGCTCTGGCATGCGGAGGCGTGGGGTCCTGGCTGCGCTGCTCTGCGCGCCGGTGCGCTGGCGATTGTGCAGCAGACGACGGGCTGCCAGGGTCAGGTCAGCGCCGCCGGCGCCGATGCAGGAAGCGGATCATCGACCGGGAGCACGTCGTCGACGGGAAGCGCGCCGTCGACCGGAAGCAGGGCCACCCCGGGAGGCGTGTCGTCGACGGGCAGCGGGCCGACGAGCAGGAGCGTCTCGTCGACGGGAGGGGCGTCGACCGGAGCCTCGCCCTCGACGGGGAGCGTCGCCTCGGCCGAAGGCGGGATGCCGCTCGCGGATGGAGGCTGCTCGACCACCGCCAGCGGCGTCGTCTACGACCCGGCGGGAAAGAATCCGCTCTACGGCGTGTCGGTCTACGTTCCGAGGACACCGCCCACCCCTCTTGCGCAGGGAGTGTCGTGCGCGGGCTGCGCCGCGCTCTACCCGTCCACCGCGTTGACCGGCGCGGTCACCGATGCGTCCGGAAGGTTCACCCTCCCGAACATGCCGATCGGCATCAACATCCCGGTCGTCGTCCAGGCGGGCAAGTGGCGAAGGATGTACACCTTGCCGCAAGTCACGGGCTGCCGGGACAACGCTTTTTCGACCCAGCTGACGCTGCCGAGCAAACACGACCCGACCGACCCGACCATCGGCGACATGCCGAACATCGCCGTGGTGACCGGCGGGCTCGACACCCTCGAGTGCCTCTTCGTGCGCATGGGCATCGACCCGAGCGAGTACACGGGCGACCCTCAGGGGACGGGGAGCATCAAGATCTTTCCCGGTTACAACGGCGCGACCGTCGCCGACGCGGGCGCAGCGGTTCCCTCGCAGCGGCTCTGGGACTCCGCCTCGGACTTGTCCCGGTTCGACCTCGTCCTTCTCTCGTGCGAGGGGCGCGAGACGGTCGATGGCCCGGCCGCCGCAGCGACGGCCCTGACCGACGCCGATCGCCAGAACTTGTTCGACTACGTCAACGGCGGCGGCCGCGTGTTCGCGTCGCACTACAACTACGCCTGGTTCAACACCGGGCCGTTCAACGCGGTGACGCCCCCGATGGCGAGCTGGCTCACGGGGTCGAACGCCATCGACGACAGCAAGGCGTTCCCTGCCAACGTGACGACGACGATCGCCGACGGGGGCGCCTTCCCCGAGGGGACCGCGATGAAGCAGTGTACTTCTCGGTCGATTCGCCGATCGGCGGTGGATCGCCTGCGACGTGCGGAGGCCGCCTCATCTACAGCGATCTCCACGCCACGGCGGGCCCCGGGATAGGGATTGCGGGTCAGCCGCCCGACTACCCGAACACCGCCGTCGAGGTCGTTCCGGGGCAGTGCGCGATACACGACCTCACGGCACAGGAGAAGGCGCTCGAGTTCATGGTGTTCAACCTTTCGGCCTGCCCCGTCCCGTCGGGCTCGACCCCGCGCCCAGCGCCGCTGTAGGGGGGGATCCAACGACGCCGCGGTAGTCGGACTCCCTAGCCGTCGACCGGCCAGGCCAGCACCATGCCGAACGCGAGGGCGGCGACGTCGAACAAGGCCAACCACATCATGGCGACCCCGTCAGACGGTTGACGCTTGCAGGGTCGTCTGACGACGACGCCATGGGGCGGGCGCTCCAACCGTGCGGGGAAACCTCGTGTCCCATCATCTCTGCGTGTTCGGAAGCAGTGGGCGTGCCAGGGGGTAGAGTTCGCGTTAAGGTCGAACGGCATGCCGAATCGGGGGCTTCTCGGAGTCAGCGCGATCGCCCTCTGCGCCACCCTCCTACAGGGTCGCTCGGTAGTCCCTTCGGCGTCGCCCGCGGTCTTTGCTGCGAGCGGCGACGGGTTCGTCGCCCGCGCCGGCCGCCTCGACGTCCGCGTCGATGCACCGGGGACGACGATCGCCCGCGACGGCGACCCTCACCGCAGCGTTGTCCTGAGGACCGCGCGCGTAGGCGATGCACTCGTCGGGCCGGCCGCGCCGGTTCTGCGAGCCGACGGCGCGGTCGAGCGACCCGCGGGCGCGGCGTGGGAGCGCGTCGAGCCGCGAAGCGGCGGGGTCGAACAGTCGTGGCGTTTCGACGCACGCTCGCGCGGCGACGGCGATCTCGTCGTGCGCGTGGAGGCCGGCGTTGCTGCGTTCGCGGGAACGACCGACCGGGGCGTGCATCTTCGCGACGGCGCGGGTCCCGGGGGCCTCCTCTACGGCGAGGCGACGTGGGTCGACGCGCGCGGTGGGTCCACGCCATTGTCGCCAGCTTGGCGGGACGGCGCGATCGAGCTCCGCGTGCCGGCGCAGGTCGTCGCACGCTCCACGTATCCCGCGGTGCTGGACCCGCTGGTCTCCGTGGAGATCGCCGTGGACAAACCGGTGCCGGCGCCGGCCGGCGGTGCCACGAAGCCGAGCATCGCCGCATCGCAGAGCGGGTATCTCGCGGTCTGGGTCGACACGATCGGCACCGATTCGCAGCTGCTCGCTGCGCGCCTCGACGTGAAAGGCGCGATGCTCGATGCGACGCCGATCAGCGTCTACACCTTCGACACGACCGTGACGGGCGCGCCGGCCGTGGCGTCGGACGGCACCGACTACTTCGTGGCGTGGCGGCGCTCGAGCACGCTGGACCTCGTCGGAACCCGGGTGCGCGCCTCCGACGGCGCGCTCCTCGACGAATCGCCGGACCCCGTGGTGCTCGCGAACCCTTGCGTGAGCACGCCCGCCGCCGCGTTCGTCGGCAACACGTACGTCGTCGCTTTCTTGGCGCAGCAGCCCTCGGGCACCGCGTACGACGTGCGCACGCAGCGGGTGCGCGGCGCAGCCCCGGTCGATCCGCTGGCGGGCGTGACGCTCGGCACGGCCACGCCGACGGTCCTCGACCCGCTGCCCTCGCTCTGCGTGGCGGCCGGGCCCGACCAGGCCTTCGTCACGTGGGCCGCGCTGGCCGCGCGCGAGCAGGTGAGCAGCGGCGCCGTCCTCGACGCGCCTCCCATCGCCTTCGCGCAGCTCGCGAAGGGTCACTTTCCGCGGGCGGCCTACGACGGCGCCAACTACTACGTGACCTGGCCCGACACGACCGGAACCCTGTGGGGGGCGCGGGTGCGCGCGAGCGACGGGGCGCTGCTCGATCCGGACGACATGGTCAACATGGTGCCCGGGAGCAAGAAGCTCCGGACGGCGACCGGCGCGCAGCAAGAGATGCTCCGCATCGCCCCGACGGACGGCCTTCTCGGCGTCGTCTACGCGCTGGGCTCGAGCGGCGGCGCCCCGGCGACGCTCGCCTCGTTCGCCGTCGACCCGGCCACGGGGATGCCCACCGGCAGCGGACCGGATCCGTCGTTCGTCACGAACGTTGGCAGCGCGTTCGATCTGGCCGTCGGTGCGCCGGGGGCCGAGGTGTCGTTCGCCTACTCAGACGCGACGAGCACGCCGGCCGGCACGGCGGGCCTCAACCTCGCGCATGCCAAGGGGGTCTTCGCGGCGGGCGCCGGCGCGTCGACGGTGCGCCTCTCGCAGGTGACGCAGCACACGCTGACGCCCATCGTCGCGTCGAACGGCACCGACTACCTCGTCGTGTGGTGGGACGCGACCGCGAATGCCGTGTACGCGTCGCGCGTGAGTGCCGCGACGCGGACGTCGCTCGACCCGCAGGGGATCTTGCTGCAGGCGGGCGTCGGGCTGATCAACGGGTGGAGCCTGGCGTCGAACGGGAGCGGTTACCTGTACGTGTGGTCGACCGGCGCGTCCGTGCTCGCGCGGCCCATCGCGGCCGACGGCACGGCCGGCGCGACGATCACGGTGCGGACGTCGCCCTCGAACAGCACGACGGACTGGCCGTTCTTTCCGGGCCTCATCTACGACGGGCAGAACTACTTCGTCGACTGGTGGGAGGGGCAGAACCTCGAGGCCGCGCGCGTCGGCGGATCGAATCTCGCGGTCATCGACTCGACGCCGATCCTCCTCGCGTCGGAGGCGGTCGGCAACGGTCGCTCGGCCGTGTCGATGGCGGTCGACAAGCCGACGGACCCGATGCGAACGCTGTTGGCGGTCTGGGACCAGTCGGTCAACGTGGCCGGCGCTGGAACGGAGAGCCAGACGACGGCGGTGCGCGTGCGGCCCGCCACCGGAGCGGTGCTCGACGCGAACTCGCCCCTCGCGCTGCGTCTGGCGCCGGGGGCCGGGCCCGGCGCGCTCGCGACCGACGGGACGTACTTCGTTCTCTTCTGGACGCAGTTCGTCGGGGACAGCAGCACCGATTGGTCGCTCTACGGGTCGCGCCTGGATCCGCAGACCGCCGCCGTGCTCGACAAGACGGGGTCGCAGGACGGCCTCTTGCTCATCGATTCACCGACGGTCGACCTCGGGTCGCTCGTGTGGGACGGGCGCAGCTACGTCGCCCTGTGGGCCGTCGCCCCGCCGCCCGGGGCGACGCGGCTCGACCTCGCGGCGGCGAGGTTCACGTCGGGGCTCACGCTGCTCGATCCGCCGCCGAGCGCGGGCGGGTTTCCGCTGCACCCGCAAGCGGAGAACGACGGGATGGGGATGGCCACGACCGGCGGCGGGCATTCGTTCGCCGTGTACCCCGTGCCCGTGACGGCGATCGGCCAGCTCGGGCAGCACATCCACGGGCGTTTTATCGATGACGACGGACTCCGGAGCGACGGCGGCGCCGTCTACCAGATGGACGACGCGTCCGCAGAGGCGGGCGCGGGCCTTGGGGACGGGGCGGCCGCGGGCGGCGACGCGAGCACCGACGGGCCCGGCGGTGGAGATGCCGCCGCGAGGAGCGACGCGGGGATCGCGACCGGAGGGGGCGACGGGGGCGACGCGGGCCCGGCGAGCGACGCGGGGCCGGGCGACGGCGAGGCGGACGCGATGGATGCCGCGGGCGACGCGGCGCTGTTCGATGCAGAGGGGCAGACACCGTTCGCGGCTCCTACGGGCGCGAACGCGGGCTGCGGCTGCCGTGCCTCGGGGACGGGGAGGACCCCCGGTGGGTTCGCCGCGGCGCTCTCGCTGGCAGTGTTCATCGGGATGCGCCGGCGGCGGGGTGGGAGATTCACGGGGGCGTGAGCGCAGCGCCGACGGGGGGACGAGCGTTCCGATGGCATCGTCCTCGCGGTACATGTCCGGTTCCGCGTGGCGGATGTCACTGAGACGTCCTAAGCAAATGCCACAGAAGCGTCACGTGGCACCGAGCGTGCGATGGCATGTGCCATCCGTGTCTGCCCGAACGCCCTCCTGGCGGACATGCGAAGTCTTCTAGGCGTCGGGGCATGCCAGTAGAAGCCATTGTGGCATGCTCCTCGCGTCGCCTCGCGCCAAACGCGAGTCGCCGACTGCCCGCAAGGACGCGGAGGGGAAGAACGCCTAGCCGGTGTGGTTGTTTCCGGGTACGTTGTAGAGTGCCATGGCTACCCTCTTCCAACGGTTGGGCGGCGAGAGTGCCATCATGGCAACCGTGGGGCTCTTTTACGAGAAGGTGCTCGCGGACGAGCGGACGAAGGCCTTCTTCGACGGCCTCCCCATGGACGCGCAGGTACAGAAGCAGATGGCCTTCATGGCGTGGGCGTTCGGCGGTCCACGCGAGTACCAAGGACGCGACCTTCGCGAGGCACACGCGAAGCTCGTCAAGAGAGGCCTGGGCGACGCGGAGTTCGACGTCGTCGTGAGCCACCTCGAAGCCACGCTGCGAGAGCTCAACGTCGCGGGCGATCTGATCGCAGAAGTGCTCGCGATCGTGGAAGGGACACGCAACCACGTGCTGGGGCGAGGTCCGTGAGCGCGCTACCGGCCAGGACCGCGCTCCCGTTCGACCGCGTCGTCGTGGGCAACCGCGGGTACTCCGCGCAAGAGTTCATGCGCCTCCCGCTCTCGCAGCGAGTTCGGCACATTCTGAAGCGCGAAGTCACGTTCTATCGGGGGCAGGATCCCGTTCAGCCCACTCTCGCGCTCAGCAGCCTGCGCGAAGCAGCAGTCCAAAGCGAGCAGTGAGCCGCGGGCAGGCGGTTCGCGTCGATGTCGACGATTGAGACGCTGAGCCAAGAGGGGACCGTCGGGACATCGACCCGCGCCAGCGCTCTAGCAACTGAACCGGATTGCCTGGGAGGCACGACGGATCAGGTCGGCGAGCTGACTCTGGACCGCTCCAGTCAAAGCATCGACCTGGTCGCCCTCGCGAAATGGTCGACGAGAAAACTCGACTGCGGCCCCTATGGAAATAAGCACGAGAGGTTCGATTCGCACTACGGAGTTGTTGAGGAGGGTTTCCGCCAGGACTCGGGCCCCGTCGAGTTGCTCTGCCGCACTGCCATTGCCATTCGGCTGGTCGTTGGGCCGTCCGCCTCCGCCCAGATTGCTGCCTGAACCCCCGTTGGCAGCAACGGCGCCCCGAATGGAGACGCTGGGCGATTCCGAGAGTATGGCCTCCACTGCCTCCCCCGCCGCCGCCGTACCCGTTATTGGACTCACCTCCGAGTCCCCCCGCGCCACCGAGCTTCGACGGCTCGTCGCCGCGCCGCGCCCGTAGTCGTGGCGAAGGCATGGGCGGCCCGTAGAATGCGGGAACCCCATTGTGCACCCAGGCCTAGGATGATTTCATGCGACCTGGCGTTGATCTCGGATCTCCACGGAAACGAGCTCGCATTCGACGCCGTGCTCGCCGATGCGCGCGGAGCCTTCGACCAGCTTGTCTGCCTTGGCGACGTGGCGACCCTGGGTCCACGACCTGGCGCTGTTCTGGCGCGCCTGCGCGATCTCGGCTGCCCGTGCATCCTCGGCAACCATGACGAATTCATGCTGAACGCGGCGCTCGTCCGCTCCTACAGCGAATCGCCCCTCGTCGTCGCGTCCGTGGACGCCACACGCCAAGCCCTCTCGCCCGAGGAGCTCGCTTTCATCGGCGGCTTTTCGCGCACGCTCGCGTTGGGCGACGTGTTTCTCTATCACGGGACCCCGCGCTCCAATATGGAGGACCTCTTGGCCGATACACCGGTTGCACGGGTGGACGAGATGCTCGGCGGCCGGCAAGCGCTCGTCTTCGCGGGCGGTCACACCCATTTGCAGATGGTGCGCCAGCATCGCGGCATGCTCCTCGTCAATCCGGGCTCGCTCGGGCTGCCCTTTCGGGAGTACGCGGCGGGGGGACCTCCGGTCGTTCTGCCGCACGCGGAGTACGCGGTGGTGGACGTACGCGCCGAGGGCGAGCGTGTTGAGGTGCGGCGCGTTGCGCTCGAACGCCGTGCGCTCGTGTCCCAGCTCGACGGGTGGGACAACCCGCTGGCCGCGCCGCTGCGCGCTGCCTACGCGTAACGACACGGTCGCGGACGATGAGAGTGGTCGTCGCGGTCGGGGGAGGATGAGCCCTTCGATGAGGGTTTCGAAGCCGATCACGAGGCAGTCGGTATGGCCTGCCTCATCAGCTCGCGCGTCCGCTCGAGAGCCTCGGGCTTCAGGTCAGAACGCTGCTCGAGGATGCTGCCGTAGCCCTCGTCGAGGATGGTGACGACGGAATAGGGCGTCGAGCGCCACTGCGACCCAACTCCGCATCCCCGGCCGGGCGGCTCAGGGTGTGCCGATGCCGCAGAATCTTCGAGCACGGTCGAAATGAGCGGACCCCGGATATGTACGACCGAGCTTCGCAAGCTCGGTCCTCGCTTCGCCGAGGCGTCCGAGGGCGCAGAGCGACTGTACCCGCGCCGCCAAGCGTTCCTCCGCGAGGGCGCCGCTCGGAAAACGCCGCTCGTGCTCGCCGAGCGTCCTCAACGCCTCGTCGAGGCGACCGGCATTGAGCTGCTGCTCGGCTTTCGAAAGCAGGGAGACCTCTTCCGGAAGGGAATCCGCCAGGACGGCGTGCGCCGAAAGCGGTGGGCGCGCGACGGACGGTTGCGGTCCGGGTCGCTGAGATCGCGGCAGGCCTTCAGCTCGACGCAGCAGGGGGAGGTCCTCAGCACTCAGAGACGGGATGGCGGTTGAGAACGCCGGCTCGGATGCTGGGATCGGGGTAGCGGTGGGCGTGCTTGTCGGCGACGACGCCGTGGTCGCTCTCGTCCACGGGTGCGTTGCGACGACGATGCCGGCGCTGACCGCGAGCGCGCCAAGGCCCCCGAGGACCCAGCTCCGAACCGCGGATTGGCCCACGACGCTCGCAGGAGGCTGCGTGCGGTGCGCTGCTCCGACGGAAGCGCCCTCTCCGAGGGCCTGGGTCAGCGACTGCAGCACGCGCTCCCGATCCGATGGTTGCGGGCGAAACGCCGTCCGGCCGGCGCGGATGAGCGCCCGAGCATCCGGTCTCAGGTCGGCCATTTCATCGCCTCTCTTTCTGCTGGGCGTCGTGCCGGGCGAGGGCCTCGCTGAACTCCTGGCGCGCGACCCGAAGCCTCGAGTAGGCCGTGTTCAAAGGGATTCCCACGGCCTCTGCGATCTCCGGCGTCGTCATCTCCTCGAGCTCGGCCAAGACGAAGACCTCGCGTTTGAGGGGGCCGAGCTCCCCGAGGAGGTGCCAGAGGAGCCGGACTTCGTCACTCATGACCGCGAGGTCCAGGGGGGAAGGCTGCATGGAGTTCGCTCCTTCCTCGAAAGGACTGGGCGACTCCTTCGTGCTGCGCACGCGTTGTCTGCGGTGGTATGTGCTTACCGTGCGGCGCACCACGCCGTAGATCCAGCTACGCAGAGACGCGGGCCGCTCGATGGTGCCGAGGCGGGTGCTCACCACAACGAAGATCTCCTGCACGACATCGTCGACGGCATCGATGGGGACCCCGAGGCGCCGGGTGCTGGTCCAAACGAAGTCGAAGTAGTCATCGTAAACG
>DATGJA010000090.1:0-7903 GCA_035295445.1 Polyangiaceae bacterium
ACGTGGCCGTGTATCCCGCGACCGCGAGGACGGCCACGCCCAGGGAGAGCACGAGCCACGGTCGCCGGAGCGACCTCTCGAGCGCCCACGCGTAGCCGCGCGCCAACGCCGCGAAGCCGCGATCGGCGAGCCGGCCCACGATCCCACGCGCCTCGTGCGACGTGTTCATCATCTGCGCGCAGCGCGCCGGGGCGAGCGTGATGGCCTCGAGGTAGGAGAGGGCGACGGCGACGGAAAGGGTCACGCCGAACTGCAGGAAGAACTTGCCGACGACCCCGCTCATGAACGCCACCGGCATGAAGATCGCGATGACCGCGATCGTCGCCGCCAGGGCGGCGAAGGTGATTTCCTTCGTGCCCTCGGCGGCCGCGACGAGGCGGCTCTTGCCCATCTCCGCGTGGCGGAAGATGTTCTCCATGACCATGACCGCGTCGTCCACGACGAGGCCCACGGCCAGCGACAACCCGAGCAGCGTGAATGTGTTGAGGGTGAAGCCGGCGAAGTAAAGAATGGCGATCGTGCCGAGGAGCGACATCGGGATCGCGAAGAGGACGTTCATCGTGCTCGAGAGCGAGCCGAGAAAGATCCAGCAGACGAGGCCCGTCAGCACGACCGCCAGGCCGAGCTCGAGCCCGATCTCGTTGACCGACTCTTGGATGAAGCCGGTCGTGTCGAAGATGACCTCGATCTTCATCCCGGCGGGCAAGGTCTTTTGCACCTTGTCGAGCGCGGCGCGGACGGCCTGCGCCACCCCGACGGCGTTCGACCCGGGCTGCTTGAGGACGCCGAGCGCCTGCACCGTCTCGCCGTTCGAGCGCGCGTAGCTCGTGACGTCCTGGAAGCCGTCTTGCACGAGGGCGACGTCCTGGAGCCGGACGGGTGTGATGCCGGTGTTTCGCACCACCAGGTTGCGCATCGTCTGCAGGTCCGGCACCTCGCCGACGACGCGGACGTCGAACGCGAGGCCGCCGTTGTCGAGCTCGCCGCCCGGCATGCTCACGTGCTGCTTCTGCAGCGCGGAGATCACGTCGGTCACCGTCACGCCGGTGGCCACGAGCTTGTTGGCGTCGACCCAGATCCGGATGTTGCGATCCAGGTACCCCATCGTCTGGATCTGCCCGACGCCCGGGATCGTCTCGAGCATGTCCTGGATCTGGTAGCGCGCCACGTCGGCGAGCAGCTGCCGCGAGAACGGGCCGGAGACGCCGATGTTCATGATGGGCTGGTCGTCCGGGTTGCTCTTGGAGACGACGGGCGCCATCGCGCTTAGCGGGAGCGAACGCTGGACCTGGGCGATCTTCGCCTGGGTGTCCTGCAGCGCGAGGTCGATGTTGCGCGAGAGGTCGAACGTGGCCGTGACGCGGGCGGAGCCGGTCTTGGCCTGGGACGTCATCGTGATGACGCCCGTGACCTGCGACATCGCGTCCTCGATCGGGTTGATGATGCCCGTCTCGACGTCCTCGGGTGACGCGCCGGGCCACGAGATGCTGACGCTCACCGTCGGGTTGTCGACGTCCGGATACTGGCTGACGCCGATGCGCGTGACGGCGATGATCCCGAAGAGGATCGTGCCGCACATGATCATCCACGCGAAGACGGGACGCTTGAGGCAGACGTCGGTGATGCTCACGGCGGGGCTCCGGCGGCCCGCGCGGAGGCGGCCGCGCGCGCCGACGTCATCGGCGGGGCTCCGGACGCGGACGGGCCGGGCGTCGAGCTCGCGATGGAGGCGGCCGGCGCCGCGCCGGCGTCCGAGGCCTCTTGTTCGGCCGCGACGAGGGTCGTCTTCTGGGCGATCTTCGTCGGCGCGCCTTCGCTGAGCGGCTCGAAGCCGCGGACGACGAGGAGATCGCCCACGTTCAGGCCCCGTGTGATCTCCACCCCGCCCTCCGGCGTGTGCATCCCGAGCTCCACGGGACGCTGATGCGCGACGCCCTTGTCGTCCACCGTGTAGACCACGTTGCCCTTGTCGGTCGGCTGCACGGAGATCGACGGGACCACGATCGCCTCGCGCGCGTCGCCGATGGCGACGTTGACCTCGCAGAAGGCTCCCGGCCGCAGCCAGTACTTGTGCTCCTTGTCGTCGATCTGCGCGGTGACGGGGACGAGACGCGTCGTCGGGTCCGCCGCGTCGGCGACGAGGATGATCTGCGCGCTGTAGGTGCGAGAGCTCTCGCGCAGCGTCAGGTTGGCGGTCATCCCCGCCTTGACGCGGGGGGCGTCCTGCTCGCTCACCAGGAAGCGGAGGATGAGCGGGTCGCGCTGCAACAGGGTCGCCAGAACGGCGCCGGGCTGCAGGTATTGCCCCGCCTGGACGGTGCGCGACTGGACGACGCCCGGGAACGGTGCGCGTACGAACGCGTCGCGCAGGTTGATTTGCGCGACGCGCAAGGCCTGCTGCGCCGCGGCCACGTCGGCCTTGGAGGTCTCGACGGACGTCTCGTACTGCGCGATCTCCTCGCCCGCGACGAGGCCCGGGTGGTTCTGGACCGCCCCCTGGCGGCGCGCGAGCTCCGCCTCGGCGGCCTTCTCGGTCGCCTGGCTCTTCGCCAGCGCGGCCTTCGCCTGGTCGACCGCGACCTCGTAGCGGTCACTCTCGATGACGACGAGCGTGTCGCCCTGCTTGACGGCGGCGCCCTCGGTGAAGGCCACGCGATCGACCGCGCCCGCCACCCGGGCCGTGATCTGCACCTGCTGGAACGCCTCGATGTTGCCCGGCGCCATCACGTTGTAGCGGACCTGTCGCTGCACGAGCGGCGCCACCTCGACCGGGTACTGCATCTTGGTGATCGCCTTGGGCTGCTTGAGGGCCGAGTCGGACTTGCCGCACGCGGCGCAAAGGAGCGCGGCCCCCGCGGCGGTGGAGAGGAGCAGTCGGTTCACTTGAGCTCCGTTCCCAGGGCCTCGAGGCCGAGCGCCTGGCGAAGGTTGAGGAACGCCTGGGCGACGTTGAACTCGGCCGTCGCGTACCCGACCTCGGCGGTGAAGCGTTGGTCGTTGGCGTCGACGAGCTCGATCGCCTTCGCGAGCCCTTGCTTGTAGAGGATCGCCGTCTCGTCGACGCTCTGGCGCGCCGCCTTCACGGCGTCGTCGGCGACCTGGAACGCCGACTGCGCGCTGGCGAGGAACGCGAGGGCCGCCCGGATCTGCGCCTCCACCGTTCGAACGAGCAGGCGCAGGTTCCAGTCGGCGATGGAGGCCTGCGCGTCCCGAGAGTGCTTGTCCGCGTAGCGCACCCCCGAGTCGAAGATCGTCCAGGTGAGCGTCGCGGTGACGCTCTCGTCGTTCCAGCGGCCCGTCGCCGCGGAGTTCGTGGTCGCCGTGGCCTGGCCCTGGGCGCCGAGCGTCGGCAGCAGGCGGAGCAGCGGCTCGTCGGCGAAGTCGTGGGCGGCCGAGGCCGAGTACCGCGCGGCGAGGACGTCGGGACGGCGGTCGAGCGCGAAACGCAGGAGGGCTTCGGCAGGTCCGGGGCGCTGGAGGGCGGCGTGGAGCGTCGCCTCGGGGGCAAGGGGTCGCTCCGAGACGCGCGCGTTGATGACCAGCTCGAGCTGCACGTACGCGTTGTCGAGGTTGCCCTTGTCGATTTCGACCTCGCGCTCGGCGCTCGCCATGTCGACGTGGGCGCGCGTCACGTCGTTGGAGCTCGTGAGGCCCGCCTCGGCGCGGGCCTGAGTGTCGGCCATGTTGGCCTTCGCGTTGTCGAGCTGGCGGTTGGCGGCCTGCAGGACGTCGTCGGCGTTGAGCACGGCAAAGAACGCGCTCGCCGCCGCGAACGCGAGGAGGCGCTTGTCGTCCACGTTCTGCGCGCGCTGCGCGTTGGCGACGTTCCTCGCCTGCGCCAGGAGCGGAAACGCGGGCACGTTCACGATCGGCTGGTTGATCGTGAGGCTGCTCTGGCCGATGTTGTTCGGGTTCTTGGGGGTCGCGTCGTACGCGTGTTGCTGATCGGAGCCCACGGCCTGGACGACCGGCAAGAACGCGGTGAACGCCTTCTCGACGGCCGCGTCGGCGACCGCCACCTGAAGGTCCGAGATCTTGGCGCGTTCGTTGCCGGTGAGGGCGAGCGAGACGGCGTCCTCCAGGCGCAGGTGCGGCGCGGCCGGAGCGTCCGCCGCCGCCGCGACGGGCGCGCCGAGCAAGCAAGATGCCGCCACTAGCAATCGTGTCGCGCGACGCAGCATGGCTGACCGACGATGCCCCCCGACGAGACTATGGCGGGCTCGTGTAGGCAACGGACGCCAAGCGACGAGCCGTCGCCTCCGGGGGACGAGCCCCGAAGGCTCGCATACGGCCGGTTCGAGGTCCACCGCGACTACGCGACGCGGAGCACGCCCTTGGCCATGGCGAGGGCAAGGTACTTGGCGATCGTCTCGCGCGGCAGGCCGAGCGCATCGCACGCGCGCTCGAGCATCGCGCGTTCGCGAGGATCCACGACGCCGTCGGCGACCGCGGCCGCGACGAGCCACGCGAGGAACACCTCGGGGGCGGGGGATGCGACGGCGCCGGCGTAGTCGCCCTGGGGCGGATGCTCGAGGATCTCGCCCACTCGATCCGCCGGGACGGACCAGCGGCGCGCGCACATCGCGAGGAGCTTGCGCTCGCGGCGATCGATGGCGCCGTCCGAGGCCATGAGCTGCGCCATGCGGGCGAAGACGACGAGCCGCTCGCGGGGGTCCGCCACGTCGGGTAGGACGGCGCCGACGAGATCCGCCAGGCCTTCCGCCGGTGCCTCGGGCGTCGCGGGACCGCGCAGGCGCACCTCGTCCGGAGAGAGCACGCCGTCGAGCACCCACGTGCGCTCGCCGTCCGATAGCTCGACGCCGCAATGATCACACCTGGTCGAGTCGCTCTCCGTGAGGGGGGCGCCGCAGGTCGGGCAGACGAGCGCGGTCATCGACAGGCGCGAGACCACGCCCACCTTTCGCGCGAGGCGGAGCACCGTCTTCGCGGGCGTGAACGATCGAGACCCGCCGAAGCGCGCGGACCAGAACACCTTCACGTACGCGCGGTCGTAGCCGTCGTCGCACCGCTCGCACGCCGAGAGGTCCGCCCCGCCCACGGCGACGTCGCTCGCCCCGCGGGTCCACTCGACGCGCGCCCCCCCGCCGAGGAGCGATGGCGCCGCGCCCTTGCGCAGCGGCCCGAGCTGCCCGGCCCGCCCTGCCTGGATCCACTTCCAGAAGAGGTGACTCGCGCGGTCCTCGAGGACCTCGCGCGCGGTGCCCGGGTCGCGCGACGCGAGCTCGTCGAGCCCCGGCGCGGGGCGCGACGTCGGGTGCCACTCGGAGGGTTGGGTGATCTCGGCGAGGACCCAGTCGTGCTCGCCCGAGCAGACGAGCGCCCGACAGTAGCGGCACTGGATCGTCTCGCCCCCGTCGAGGGGGGCGCCGCACGCGGGGCACACGCGGCCGACGGGGAAGCCGGCGGGCTTGCTCACGGCTCCGGCACGGCGCACGAGCGACCAGATCTCCGTGTATGGCTCGACGCGAGTGCGCGCGAGCGTCGAGCGGATCTGCTCGTCGGACGCGGTCACGGGGACCTCGGCGTCGCGCGCCTCCGCCGTGAGGCGCACGTGCACGACGTCGAGCGGGCCTGCGCACTCGACCGCGAGGACGGCCACGTCGAGGACGCGCGCGTCGCCCATCACGTTGCGGCGGTTCTCCTGCGCCATCAGCGCGAGCTGCACCCGGAAGCGACTGAAGACGCCGTCGCTCACGAACGCGCGCGCGGGCCGCATGTCGCCGGCGCACCACGCCCCACGGAGGGCGTCGGCCATGGCGCGCACGTGCTCGGCGACGCTCTGCTCGCTGATCGCCGGATCGCGGGCGTGGAGCGCGGCGAGCGAGGCGGCGCCCCGGACGGCGGCGGTCTGGTCGGCCTGGGCTCGCGCGAGCGCGTTTCGTGCTCCAGCGTCGAACGCGGCGAGTCGGCGGCGCGACGCGAGGACGACCAAGAGGACCACGACCAGGACGGCGAAGACGACGGCGTCACCCGAGGAGCTGCCGGTCGACGGGACCCCGTGGTAGCCGCCCCCGCCGATTCCGCCCCCGCCACCGAAGCCGCCGCCGCCGCCCCCCGCACCGCCGTGATAGCTGCCGCCACCGCCGGGCCGTGCCCACGCGTCGCCGGCGAGGAGGGCGAGGGCCCCGACCATCGTCGCGAGCGCCGGGGTTCGCCTCATGCGCCCATGGTACACGCCCGTCGCACGGTATCCTGCCGGCGATGCGCAGCCGGACGACCGCGGAGCACCGTCGCCTCGAAGAGGCCCTCGACGCGGACAAGAAGTGGCGCCGCTGGGGGACGTACTTGCCCGAGCGCCAATGGGGCACCGTGCGCGAGGACTACTCGCCGGACGGCGAGGCGTGGGATTACCTGCCGTTCGATCACGCCGCGCTGCGCGCGTACCGCTGGGGCGAGGACGGTCTGCTCGGCCTTTGCGACAACCGCGGGCTCGTCTGCTTCGGCGCGGCGCTCTGGAACGGCGCGGACCCGATCCTCAAAGAGCGCCTCTTCGGCGTGTCCGGCAAGCACGGCAACCACGGCGAGGACGTCAAGGAGCTCTACTGGTACGTCGACGCCACGCCGACGTGTAGCTACGCGCGTGCCCTCTACAAGTACCCGCAGATCGCGTACCCGTACGCCGAGCTCGTCGCGCGATCGCGCGCAGCGACCAAGCTGGATCGGGAGCCGGAGATCCTCGACACGGCGGCGTTCGCCGGGGGGCGATACTTCGACGTCGTCGTCGAGTACGCCAAGGACGATCCGAACGACGTCCTCGTGCGGCTGACCGTCACCAACCGCGGACCGGCGCGAGCGCCGATCGTGGTCCTGCCACGCCTCTGGTTTCGTAACACGTGGAGCTGGGGGGCACCGGCCGCGGACGGCGGCGACGGGTCGGGCTCCGCCTCCCTCGTTCGCGGGCTCGACGCCGGACCCCTCCTGCGCGCGCTCGATCCGGTCGGGAACGTCGCGGTGGTTGAATCCTCGCAGGCGCACCTGGGCGCGTTCTGGCTCTACGCCGACGCGGCCGAGGAGCTCCTCTTCGCCGACAACGAGTCGAACGCGGAGCGACTCTGGGGGGTGCGCGGCGCGCCCTTTCCGAAGGACGCGTTCCAGCGCGCCGTCGTCGAGGGCCGCAAGGACGCGACCAATCCGGCGATGCGCGGCACCCAGGTCGGCGTTCGATGGTCGCGCGAGCTCGAGCCGGGCGAGAGCCTGCGGGTGCGCCTTCGCTACACGAACCGGCCCCACGGACCGCGCGCAGCTCCGTTCGCCGATCACGACGAGGTCTTCGCGCGCCGCGCCGACGAGGCCGACGAGTTCTTCGACGCGATCACGCCGCGGGTCCTCGGGCCCGACGAGCGGCGCGTGTTCCGGCAGGCGATCGCCGGCCTGCTGTGGAGCCGGCAGTTCTACGCGTACGACGTCGAGCGATGGCTGCGCGGGGACCCGGGGCAGCCCGAACCTCCGCGCGCCCGCTGGAGCGGACGCAACCACGAGTGGAGGCACCTCTACAACTCCGAGGTGCTCTCCATGCCAGACAAGTGGGAGTACCCCTGGTACGCCGCCTGGGACGTCGCGTTCCACTGCATCCCGCTCGCGCTCGTCGACCCGGCGTTCGCCAAGCAGCAGCTGACGCTCCTCGTGCGCGAGTGGTACATGCACCCGAGCGGGCAGATCCCCGCCTACGAGTGGCAGCTGGGCGACGTCAACCCGCCGGTCCACGCGTGGGCGGCGTACCGCGTCTACCAGATCGAGCGGCGCACGACGGGTCGCGCGGACCGCGCGTTTCTCGAGTCGGTGTTCCTCAAGCTGATGCTCAATTTCACCTGGTGGGTGAACCGCAAGGACACGGCCGGGCGCAACGTCTTCGAGGGCGGCTTCCTCGGCCTCGACAACATCG
>DATGJA010000091.1:0-6127 GCA_035295445.1 Polyangiaceae bacterium
ATCCGCGCAGACCCTCGGATGGCCGAGGTACTCATCGAGGGAGCCGAGTACCTGCGGTGCGAGATCGCCCAGGCGGCACGGCGAGAGATGATCGTCGAGTTGGACGATTTCTTACGTCGCCGATCGAAAATTGCACTGGTAATCGATCGGAAGGCGCTCCGCGGCGCTCCTGGCCTGCTCGAAGCGTGCCGGATGCTCTTCGGCCCTCAGGCGGAAGCCAAATACTGGCAATACTTTGCAAATCTAGAGACCGCGGGGGCGCCTGAAGGGCAACGAACGGGACTCGAAAAGGAAGACGGACGCGACCGACCGCGGCCATAGTATTCGCTCGAGGTGGAGGGTCATCATGCACCGCATTCGGAGAAGCTGGCTGCTGCTGTTAGCCGCGGGGCTTTCGCTTGGCGTCGCGTGCTCGTCGGGTTCCCCGTCCCCGATGCCGGAGCAAACGACATCGACCAGCCAAGCCGCGACGACGGTGTTTCCCAAGGCGACCGTCGATCGGCTGCTTTCCACAGGCGATTTTAACGACGCGCTCGCCGCGAGCCTCGCGTTCTTGCAAAACTCTCCCAACGACTGCGGCGCTAACTACGCCTCGCTCATCGCGAGCACAATGCTCGTTGTCGACTCGTTCAACACGTACGTGTTGCCGAGCGAGCGCTCCGGTCCCCCATCGCCCACCGTCAACCAGCAGCTCGGGCAACTCTACTTAACCCGCCTGACCGCGGCCCTCCAGGCCGCCGAGCAGGTGACGTCGCTCGGATGCGAGTACAACCTGGCGACGCTCCCGGTCCTCGTCGGCGATGTCCCCACCGATCCCGTCGTCAAGGGCGAGGTCCGGGGGACATGGACGACGCGGACGGCCGCCTTGCTCGGGGCCGCTCACGCAGCGCTCCTCTGGGACTTCGCCGCACTGGCCGCCCCGCAGCCCATCCCCCCGACCCAGCCCGGCCAGACGAACCCGGACCTGCCCCAGCTCCTGGCGATCATGAAGGACTTCCTCCTGCTCTGGGAGGCGCAGCTCTTCACGCAGCCGACCAACCCCCTGCAGCTTCGCGGCGGCTGGTTCGACCGCAACGGGGACCTCCTGCCGGATGCACCGGACGAGCTCCTCATCGACCTCTTCGAGCCGGGCACGTTCAAGCGCGTCTTCGACTTCTCGGGCGCCGAGTTCGTTCCGGGACAGGCGCTCCCCAAGGTTCCGCTCACGCCGACGTGGGCGCTTCCCCCCGCGCGCTGCGGGTACTCGGCCTACCACATCGACGACCTGGCCACGGGCGAGCAGGTGGGCGGCGCGGACGGCGTAACGCTCTCGCCCGACGGCACGAAGGCCGCCATCCCGCTCCTCGTCGGCTTCAACCGCTTCCAGGTCGAGACGCTGAACGTCGACGGCACGGGCAAGACGTGCATCACGTGCAATCAGCCCGGCAACAACGACGGCGCCCGGTGGCGCCCCCAGGGCGACGTCATCCTCTTCGTCTCGACGCGCGATCAACCGAACGCGCTCGGCGGCGACGGAGCGGGGTTCGGGCAAGAGCTCTACGCGATGCGGCCGGACGGGACGGACCCGACGCGCCTCACGTTCAGCAACCTATGGGCGACGAACTACCACGCGAACTGGTCGCGCGACGGACGGCACATCGTCTGGGGACGCACCCAGGACCGGACCTGGGACGTCATGGTCGCAGACTTCGTCTCGGACGCGTTCGGGATGCGCCTCGTCAACCAGCGACGCCTCGTGCACGACACGACGTGGTGGGAGACGCACGGTTTCTCGGCGGACGAGACGCAGGTCATCACGACGAACACCCGCGCCGGCTTCCTCTCGACCGACATCTACGCGATCAACGTGTTCACCGGCGAGCGCAAGCGTCTGACCGACAACATGGCGTGGGACGAGCACGCGCACGTCTCCTGGGACGGGCGCAAGATGGCGTGGATCTCGAGTCGTTATCAGCCGGCCTCGGTCGTGGCCCTGAACGACGGGTCGCTTTCGCCGATCATGGATTTCTTCTGGATCATGCCGGGCATCTTCTTCGAGTTCGCAAATCCGCCGATCGGCTACACGACCGAGCTCACGCTCATGGATACCGACGGGACACACCTGCAGCAGCTCACCTCCGACAACCAGGTCGTCGCCGACAACGAGTGGAGCTTCGACAACCGGCGCATCATCTATCGGCAGACGGACGGCGCCACAAACACGACGCGAATCCGTCTGCTTACTTTCGACGACTGCCAGTAGTCGCACGCTCGAGCGAAGCGAGAGTTCGGACGACACACCAACTTGCCTGCCGCCAGGGCGGTGGGGGACCCGTGCTAGACGTCTAGCGTGAGTCCCCTTCTTCGCGTGGCCGCGTGGCTGGACGAAGCTCGGCTCTCCGAGGATCCGGAACCCGAGGCCATGGCCCTCGCCACCGCCGACGCACGCGGCCGGCCGTCGGTGCGCATTGTCCTCTGTCGCGGCGTCGACGGCCGCGGTCTACGATTTTTCACCAACTACGAGAGCCGCAAGGGCGACGAGCTTGGCGAAAACCCGCACGCCGCCGTGGCGTTCCACTGGCCGAGCCTCGGCCGCCAGCTCCGGCTCGAGGGCGGGACCGAACGCTTGTCAGCGGCGGAGTCGGACACGTACTTCCACGGTCGCCCGCGAGGCCATCAGATCTCGGCGCTGGTATCGGCGCAGAGCCGCCCGATCGAGAGCATCGACGGTCTGCGACGAAAGGCGCAGCAAGAAACCATGCGCTTTGAGGGCCACGAGGTCGCCCGACCGTCGTACTGGGGCGGGTACCGGCTTGCGCCGACGGTCGTCGAATTCTGGACGCGCGGGCAGGATCGCCTGCACGAGCGCATTCGCTTCGACCTAAGGGACGGCGCGTGGATGGAGCGGCGCCTCGCGCCGTGAGGCGCGGGACCGGCCGCTGAATCAGACGCAGGTGCCGGCGCGGCATGTTCGGCCCGTCCCGCAACCGCCACCGGCGTCGGGCGCGGCGCCGACGACGCACTGTGCGCAGCGACCGAACGTGCAGTAGGGCGTCATCCCGGAGCAGTCCGAGTTCTGTGCGCACTGCACGCAGGTCGACGTCATCGTGTCGCAGACAGTGGCTCCCATCATCGTGCACTGCGCGTTGCTGGTGCAGCCGGCCCGGCACATGAACGTGCGCTGGTCGCAAATGGGCGCGGTCGTGCCGCAGTCCGAGTTGGTCGTGCATGCGACGCACGCGTGCGTCGACGTCCGGCACTTCGGGCTGGCCGCGGGACAGTCCATATCCGCGTTGCACTGCACGCAGTTCATCGTCACCATCTCGCAGATCTTCGCCGTCGCCGGGCAGTCCATCGCCGTGATGCACCCCACGCAAGCGCCCGTCGACGTGTCGCAGAGCTCCCGGGGCGGGCACCCCGCGCCACCTTCCGCCATGCAGGCCGCGTGGCACGTGTGGCTGCCCGGATAGCAGACGGGCGTCGAGCCCGAGCACTGGGCGCTGCTCGTGCACTGCACGCACGCATTGTTGCTGCAATGCGGACTCGCGGTCGGGCAATCGCCGTCGCCGATGCACTGCACGCAGCCCGCCGGAGGCGGATTCGTCATTCCACAGAGAACCGGGCCGGCCGCGGCATCGCCGCTGCTCGAGCCCCCTCCGTCGCCGCTCGCGCTGCCGGAGGCGGTCCCGGTCGAGCTGCCGCCCGACGCCCCGCTCGCCGTCCCGGTGGACGTGCCGCTCGCGCTGCCGCTCGCGCTGCCGGTCGAGCTGCCCGTGGCGGACGAGCCGCCGGTGGACGACCCGCTGCCGCTCCCCGTCGTGGAGGTCGTGCCGCTCGCGGAACCGGACGAAGAGCCCGAGCCGCCGTCCGCGTTATTGGAGGTCGAAGAGTCTCCCCCGCAGCCGATTCCGATGGCGATGCCAGTCGCAATCGAAAAACCAACGCACGTCTTGAACGCCGACATGGGAGCGCCTTCCTTCTCTTACCCGGATGATTTCAAGGAAACTGCAGGGCACATCAACTGCTCATGCACCTTGGGCGGGCCCGCCGGGTGGACCGACCTACCCCTTGGTTAGTAACGCACGGGGGGACCACGGCAGGCAAAATAGTAGAACAATGGGCGTACACGGTCTGAGTGCTGGTCACCGCCACGCACCGAGGTGACGGAGCAAGGCGGAGGCGGCTCGGCTTTTTTCCCGCTATACGCCCGCCATGGAGAAGGCTGGTCAAGGCTCCGATCCGCACCATGTCGAAGAACTTTCCGCTCGCAAGGCGCGGGCGCTCGAGATGGGGGGCGCGGCGAAGGTAGCCAAGACGCACGCGGCGGGCCGGTGCACCGTGCGCGAGCGAATCGACATGCTCCTCGACCCCGGGACTTTCCGCGAGGTCGGGCTCCTCGCGCACAGCGACCTCGCCGACGTGCGGGACAAGACCCCGGCCGACGGGAAGATCTGCGGATTCGGCCGCATCGACGGACGCACGGTCTGCGTCGGCGGCGACGACGTGACCGTCCTGGCTGGGTCGGGGGGACGCGTGGGCGTAAAGAAGGACCACGACACGATGACGTATGCCGCAAAGAAGGGCTATCCGTGCATCTCGCTCGGGGAGGCCGGCGGCGCGCGCATTCCGGACATCATGGGCGCCACCGGCATGATGAGCATGGTGTTCCCGATCGACGGATTGCCGCGCGATCGCCGCGTGCCTTTCATCGCGACCATCCTCGGGGAGTGCTACGGCGGCCCCACGTGGAAAGCCTCCATCTCCGACGTCGTCATTCAGGTCAAGGGCGCCGTAATGGCCGTGTCGGGACCGCCGGTGCTCGCGGCGGCGACGGGGGAAAACGTGACACCGCAAGAGCTCGGAGGCTGGGAGCTCCACGCGAAGGTGACCGGCCAGGTCGACCTCTTCGCCGAGGACGAAAGAGACTGCATGTCACTGGTCCGCCGCGTCCTCTCGTACTTGCCCGACAACGCCGACGAGCTTCCCCCCGTCGTGCGCACCGGGGACCCGCCCGAGCGTCGCCTGGACGACGTGCTCACCGTCCTGCCAGAGCGCGAGAAGGTCGCCTACGACATGCACAAGATCTTGGCGCGGATCTTCGATCAAGGCAGCGTGCTCGAGCTCAAGCCCTACTACGACCCGAGCCTCATCACTGCCCTCGCGCGGCTCGACGGGCGCACCGTGGGCGTGCTCGCAAACAACCCGCTGCAGCGGGCCGGCGCCATGGGACCGGGGGCGTGCGAGAAGGGCACGGCGTTCCTCTGCCTCTGCGATTCGTTCCACATCCCGCTCGTATTCCTACACGACACGCCGGGCTTCTTCGTCAGCAAGGCTGCCGAAGAACGGAAGATGCCGCTCAAGATCATGACGTTCCTCGAGGCACTCCACCAGAGCACGGTGCCCCGCATGTCCGTCGTGATCCGCAAGTCCTTCGGCATGGCCCACTGCAACATGAGTGGCGGCAACATGGGGAGCGACTACCTCGTCGCGTGGCCAACCGCGGACGTGAGCTTCATGGCACCCGAAGCCGCGGCGAACGTGGTCTTCGGGCGCAAGGTAGAGGACTTCGACGAGCCGGACGGCCCGCGCGCCGCGCTCATCGAGCAGATGCGTCGGCAGAACGCGCCGTGGGAGGCAGCGGGGGTCGGCCTTGTGCACGACGTCATCGACCCACGCGACACACGGCGGGTGCTGGTCGAGGCACTCGAGCGAGCGCTCGGGACCCGCGGAGACCGGGGTCGGAGCCAGCGTAGACTCGCGAGCTGGCCTCGCATGACGTGACGGCGGCCGGCGCTGGCCGGCGCCGCACCCCTGCCGGACTCGTGCAGGGAGCGACCGCTTCCGCCCCACGGGTCGGTGACAGGAGCGCCACACGAGCGCAAACCCGCCACTGTGGTCGCGCGTAGGCCGAGCCGGTCGGGGAGCCGATCGGGGCCCTTTTCTGCAGGCGGGAGGTCGCCGCGGTGGCGGGGCACGGTGGCTGCACCCGGCGGCGGAGATTGCGGCAGTAACCCCATGTCGCCCCCGCACCGCTTGCATGACGCGCATCGGCCCGTTCGGGGCCGCCCGGTGGTGGTCGTCGTGGACGACGACGCCGAGGTACGCGATCTCTACGGTGCGCTCCTCCACCATTATGGGTTCTGCGCCC
>DATGJA010000092.1:0-25330 GCA_035295445.1 Polyangiaceae bacterium
ACCTCGACCTCGACCTCGACCCCCGACCCCGACCCTCGCCCCCCCCCCGCGGCTCACCCCAGCCGCGCCCGGTGGAACGCCACCCACGGCGATAGCCGCGACCCCGTCTCCCCGGTGGTCGCCTGGGTGGCTCCGGCCGCGCGCTCCATTCTTGCGGCCGCCACCGCGACCGCCACCGCCACGGCGTCGCGCCGCTCTGCGGACACCGACGGGTAGCCGAGGAGGTCGGCCTGGTGCCGGTCGATGAACCCCGTGTCGTAGCGTCCGGCGGCGAACTCCGGGTGCGCGAATAGCTTCTCGTGAAAGGCGAGGTTCGTGCGGATCCCCGTCACGACGTACTCCGACAGAGCGCGGCGCATGCGGGCCACGGCGCGCTCGCGCGTGGGCGCCCACACGCTCAGCTTGGAGATGAGAGGATCGTAGTAGCTCGAGATCGTGCAGCCCTCGTAGGCTCCACCGTCGTCGCGGATCCCCGGCCCCGAGGGCACCGTCAGGCTCTCGATGACGCCGGGGGACGGCAAGAATCCGTTGGAGGGATCCTCCGCGTAGACACGGCACTCGATCGCCGAACCGCGCGCGACGAGGTCCTGCTGCGCGATGCCCAGGGGCTCGCCCTGGGCGACGCGAATCATCTCGCGCACCAGATCGAGCCCGGTCACGAGCTCGGTCACCGGATGCTCGACCTGCAAACGCGTGTTCATCTCGAGGAAGTAAAACTGGCCGTCCTCGGCGAGCAGGAACTCGAACGTGCCGGCGCTGAAGTATCCGACGCTTTGCGCGCCTTGCACCGCGATCGAGCCCATGCGGGCGACCAGGTCGCGCGACGCCCCCGGACTCGGCGTCTCCTCGACCACCTTCTGGTTTCTGCGCTGGATCGAGCAATCGCGCTCGAAGACGTGCACGAGGTTGCCCTCGCGATCGCCCAGCACCTGGATCTCGACGTGGCGGGGCCGGACGATGGCCTTCTCGAGGTAGACGGTGTCGTCGCCGAAGAACTTCTTGGCCTCGCTTCGCGCCCGCTCCCAGGCGCTCGCCATCTCGTCGGGCCCCGCGACCAGACGCATGCCCTTGCCGCCGCCGCCCGACGCCGCCTTGAGCATCACGGGGAAGCCGATCTGCCTTGCCGCGGCGATCGCCTCCTCGGTCGTTTCGCAGCGGGCGCCCGGGACGATCGGCACGCCCGCGGCGGACATCTTGTCGCGCGCCGCCGTCTTGCTCCCCATCGCGCGCATGGCGCTCGCGGGCGGCCCGATGAACACGATCCCGGCGCGGTCGCACGCTTCGGGGAGCGCCGGATTCTCGCTCAGGAAGCCGTATCCGGGGTGGATGGCGTCGCAGCCGGCGGCCTTGGCCACCTTGAGGATGCGATCGACCACGAGGTAACTCTCGGCCGCCGGCGCGGGGCCTATCGGGTAGGCCTCGTCGGCCAGCCGGACGTGGAGCGACGCGCGGTCGGCTTCCGAATAGACCGCCACGGCGCCGATCCGCATCTCGCGCAGAGTGCGCATGACACGGACGGCGATCTCCCCTCGATTGGCGACGAGCACTTTGCGAAAAATGCGTCTCATTGGAAGGGCCTTCCTACTCCACCTTTTGCGGACTCACCACACGAGTGCGGCGGACGGGTGCTAGAAGGAAGCGTGCCCGAAGGTCGTACGCTGCCCTTGGACTTGTGGCCGAAGTCCCCCGCGCCCGCCAAGGCGGGGGACGACCCGCCGCGAGCGATGAGCGTCGCCGAGCTCGATCGGGCGCTCAAGGCGGCCATCGACGACGCGTTCGGCACTCCTGTCTGGGTCGAGGGCGAGGTGGCCGACGCTCGCCCGGCGCCGAGCGGTCATCTCTACTTTTGCCTGAAGGACGAGCGCGAAGAGGCGGCCATCGACGTCGTGATGTACCGCTCGAACGTCACCCCGCGCATGCGCCAGCTGTGCGTCGACGGGGCCCGACTTCGTCTGCGCGGCCGGCCGACGCTCTGGGCGCCTCGCGGCAGGCTGCAGTTCGTGGCGGACCGACTCCAGGCCGCCGGAAGGGGCGCGCTCCTCGAAGCGATCGAGCGCCTCAAGGCGAAGCTCGAGGCGGAGGGCCTCTTCGACCCGGCGCGCAAGCGCCCGCTGCCCGCCGAGCCGCGGCGCGTCGGCGTCGTCACGAGCCCCACGGGCGCGGCCATCCACGACGTCTGTCGGGTGGCGTTCCGGCGCGGCGGCGCGCGAATCTTGCTGGCGCCCGCGCAGGTGCAGGGCGCCGGCGCCACCGAGTCGGTGTGCAGAGCGCTCTCGATGCTCCAACGGGTCCAGGACGTGGACGTCATCGTGCTCGGGCGCGGAGGAGGATCCGCCGACGACCTCGGGACGTTCAACGAGGAAGTCGTGGTCCGTGCCGTGGCCGGGTGTCGAGTGCCCGTCGTCAGCGCCGTGGGCCACGACATCGACGTGACGCTGGTCGACTTCGCGGCCGACGCGCGCGCGGCAACACCGTCGCAAGCGGCCGAAATGGTGGTGCCCGACCAGAGCGCGCGGCGCGACCTCCTGCGGCGGACGAGCCAGCACCTCGCTCGGGCGATGCACGCGCGCCTCGCGCGCCGCGGCGTCGCCGTCGCTCGCCTCGCGCAGCGCCTCGCCGACCCGCGGCTCGTCATCGCGTCACACCAGCAAACGCTGGACGACCGCGTCGCCCGCCTGTCGGCGAGGCAGCGCGCATGGTTCGTCGTCCGGCGCGACGCGCTCTCGAAGGCGCAGCAGCGACTGGCGTACTTGCACCCGCGCGCCGTCTTGGCACGAAACCGCGCCGCCGTTTCGCGACTGCACGAGCGGCTCAAGACGTCGTACCGGGCTTCCCTGGCGCGTCGCGTGGCAAGCCTCGAACGCGCCGGCGCGCGCCTGGACGCCATGAGCCCGCTCAAGGTGCTCGGACGCGGCTACGCGATCGCGAGCCGCGAGGACGGGCGCGCGATTCGATCGGGCGGCGACGTCCGAGCGGGCGACGCGGTGCACGTGCACGTGAGCGATGCGATCCTCGACGCCGCCGTCGTCGCCGTCCGTCCGCTCACCTCGTCGCCGTCGCCGTCGCGGCGGACGGAGAAGGCCTAGGTGACGCCGACGCCGTTGCGTTTCGCCGTCGTGGGCGACCCGGTCGCGCACTCCAGGAGCCCCGCGATGCACGCGGCGGCCTACCGCACCCTCGGACTACCTCACAGGTACGAGGCGATACGCGCCGACGCCGACGAGCTGCCCAACGTCGTCCGCAGGCTGCGCGATGGCATGTATGCCGGCTTGAACGTGACCGTGCCGCACAAGGAACGCGTGCTGTCGCTCGCCGATTCGCTCGACGAGAGCGCGCGGGTCGCCGCGGCGGCGAACACGCTGGTGCGCGCGGCCGATGGCAGCGTCGTCGCCCACAACACGGACGCGCCGGCCCTCGCCGACGAGCTTCGGCGCCTCGGTCCGGACCTCCCCTGGCGCGAAGGTCGCGCCCTCGTCCTGGGCTCGGGGGGGGCGGCGCGAGCGGCGGTCACGGCGCTCGGCGTCCACCTGGGCGTTCGCGACATCGCCGTCCGTGCGCGAAGCTTCGGTGACGCGACGCGGCGCGAGGCGTTCGCCCGATCGACCCCCACGGCGGTGCGCACCGGACCCTGGAGCGCGTCGGCGAACGACGAGGCTGAAACGCTGGCGATCGTGCAGGCTACGAGCGCCGGAATGCAGGGAGCGGACCCCGGCGAAGAGGTGGCGCGCGTCGTCGCGTGGGAGACGCTTCCGGCCCGCGCCGTCGCGCTCGACGTGGTGTACGCCCCTCGTGACACGCCCTGGCTACGGGCGGCGCGCGCGCGGGGTCTGCGATGCGACAACGGCCTGGGCATGCTCGCTCGGCAAGGCGCGCTCGCGCTGGAGCTCTGGCTCGGCGTTCGAGCGCCGCTCGAAGCGATGCGCGCCGCAATCGAGTGAGAGTTTTTGCTATGTTGACCTCGTGGCGGTGAGAGCCAAGAACCGGCAGCGGCTCGGCTATCGCCGAATCGTGCAGCTGCTCGTCTATTTGGTGATCATCCCGACGGTTCTGCTGCTTCTCGTCGGCATCGTGCTGATGTTCATCGGGAGCATCTTCAACGTGCTCTTCGGACTGCTCACGGTCAGCTTCGTCCTCGTGGCCGTCACGGGCATCGTGCTCGTGCTGGTCTTCTTGCGACGGGAAGCGAACTTGAGCGAGCTGCAAGCGGACTTCGTCTCGAAGGTGAGCCACGAGCTGCGGACGCCGCTGACGAGCATCCGGCTCTTCGCCGAGACGATGCGCCGCGCGCGCGAAGACGGCCCCACGGTCGACCGATGCCTCGACGCTCTCGAGCGCGAGACCGAGCGGCTGACGCAGGTCATCGAGCGACTGCTCGACTGGGGCCGCATGGAGGCGGGCCGCAAGCTCTTCGATCTCCGCGAGGGCACGGTCAACGACGTGATCCGCGAGGCGGTCGAGGCGTTTGGCCCTTTGCGGGATCGACATCCCCAGCTCGATTTCTCGGTGGACATCGCGCCCGACCTCCCCCCGGTGAGCGTCGACCTCCCCGCGATGGCCGACGCCATCGGCAACCTCTTGTCGAATGCGCTCAAGTACGGCGGGACGCCGCCGGTCGTGCGGCTGAGCGCCCGGGCGGTGCCGGAGGGGGTCGCCATCGAGGTGACCGACAACGGAGAGGGCATCCCGCGCGTGGAGCATCGCCGGATTTTCGAGAAGTTCTACCGAATCGACGATCGCCTCTCGCGCCAGCGCGAGGGGAGCGGGCTGGGCCTCGCGATCGTCAAGCACATCGTGAGGGCTCACCGCGGTCGGGTCCAGCTCGACACGTCGAAGGACGTCGGTTCGACCTTTCGCATCGTCCTGCCCACGCCGCCCCCTGCGGCCGCGGTCTCCACCCCCGCGACCCAGGCAAAGGGCGCCTGACGCATGGGCGGCGCGGAAGCGGCCAGCAAGCGGCTGGTGCTGGTCATCGAAGACGACGCGAGCATCTCGCTCGGCCTCGCCATCAACCTCCGTGGAGAGGGGTACGACGTGCTCACGGCGGAGGACGGCGAGACGGGGTTCGAGCTCTCGCGAACCCGCAAGCCCGACCTGGTCATCCTCGACGTGATGCTGCCGCGGATGAACGGATTCCAGGTCCTTCAGGCGATGCGGCGCGAAGGTCTGCTCATGCCCATCATCGTGCTCAGCGCTCGCACGGGCGAGATGGACAAGGTCACGGGCCTGGAACTCGGGGCCGAAGACTACGTCGCCAAGCCCTTCAGCCTGGCCGAGCTTCTTGCGCGCGTGCGGGTCGCACTGCGCCGCGGGCCCCGCGCCGCGGAGACCGCGCCGCCGCGGGCCGTGTACAAGTTCGGGGACGTCGCCGTCGACGCCGCGGCCCGGACGGTGGTGCGCGCGGGGGCGCGCGTCGACATGACGGCCACCGAGTTCGACGTGCTGCTCTGTCTCATCGAGGCGAAGGGGGCGGCCCTCGAGCGCGACACGATCTTCTCTCGCGTGTGGGGGCCCAACCACCACGGCACGCCGCGCACCATCGACAACTTCATTCAGCAGCTGCGGGTCAAGCTCGAGCCGGACCCGCAGCGTCCCCGCCACGTGCAGACGGTGCGCGGCGTTGGTTACCGCTTCGAATCGGAGCCTTGATGGTTCTTAGTAGTCGCCTGACGCTTGGGTGAGGCCGCCGTCTCCAAACTGCCCCAGGGTGTGCGCTCCTGCCTCCACGGCCGCCGGGCCGCTGTGCGCCGCTCCGCCTTCGTACGCATGGGGCGAGGACGCCTCCATCCGCAGGGACCCGCCTTCCCACGAGCTCGTCGTCGAGGGGTCGGAGGCGCCTGCTTCGTACCCGGTGGCCGAGCCCTGGGCGCCGGCGTCCCACGTGGCCGCGCGCGCTGCGCTGCTGCCCGCCAGACCGACGCCGAGCAAAAGGGCCGCCAAGGAAGCAGTGATCGCCATCGATAGGGTCGCTTGTTTCATTCGCATCGTTCTCCTCCTTCTTTCGAAGGTTCTTGCGACGGCAGCCATCGCACGACGCGTGCCGCACTGCGTCTCGAGGCGCGACAAATTTCTCGCGTCAGGACACCGCAGCGAGCTCGGCCTGATCCAGGCGGCGTGCGCGCGTGCTATGCGCGGGGGCCGTGCGCGACACGCGCGCTCCCTGACAAGCCCATGGATCAGAGCCTTCTCCGAAGTTACCTGGCCACCGTCTACGAGTTCTCGACGCCGTCGGGCCCGCTGCGGGCGTCGCTGGACGGCGACGTCACCCCCGAGACGGGACAGCTCGCCGACCTGCTGCAGCGCCCGTTCGCGCTTCTGACGGCCTATAACCCCCGATCGATGCTGCTGCCGCGCAAGGTCAACGAGCAAAGGCATCAGGTCATGCGCGACCTTCTGGTGCTCGGGGTCTACCGAGTCGAGGCGTGCGTCGGCTACGAGGACGACCCCGAGGGGACGTGGCGCGAGCCATCTTGGCTCGTCCACTCGATGGACCGAGAAGAGGCGATGGCCTTCGGGCGCGTCTTTCGCCAGAACACGATCGTCGTGTGCAGGAACTCGAGACCCGAGCTCATCGTCACCGATCCGACGTGCGACGAGGTCGGGAAGACCTACGTCGGCAACTGGCGCGTGCGCGCGTAGGCGCGGGCCCGAACGCAACGCACCGCGAAACCAAGGCGACAAATTCGCGAACGCGTCACCGCTCCGACACCCGCCAACGCCATCGTCATCGTGTCGGGCGGGAGGATTCGATGGCCGACTACGACGTGCGTTCGCTCCAGGCACGCGACTTCGACACCGTGATGTCGCTCGGTGCCCTGGTTCGGCGGACAGACGTTCGCCCCCACTACGCGCGGCTCGCCGGCCTGCCTCGCGTCACCGCGACGCTGCGGTTCGGGCGCCCGCCGCGCCCACGACGCCGTGCTGTCCCTGGCACTCTCGGCCGCGGGCGCGAGGCAACCGTGAGCCAGACGCCGGCCCTCGCGTACGTGCGGCGCGGCCTGACGCCATTCTTTCGGTTGCCTTCGATCGACGTCGAGCGCGCATCGCCGTGCGACGGTCTCGACGCGGTCGTCCTCGGCGTTCCGTTCGACGCGGCCACGACGTATCGCCCGGGCGCTCGCTTCGCGCCCTACGAGGTGCGCCGCGTGAGCGCGCTTGTGCAAGGGTTTCACCCCGTGCACCGCGTGGACGTCTTCTCCGCGCTGCGAGCGGCCGACGGAGGCAACGTGGCCGTTCCCCCCTTTTCGCGACGTCATCGAGAACGAGGTCCGCAACGTGGTCCGCACGCGCGCGGTTCCCTTCGCGGTCGGCGGTGACCACTCGATCGCGCTGCCCGCCATGCGCGCCGTTGCCAAGGAGCATGGGCCGCTCGCCGTCATCCACGTCGACGCGCACCTCGATACCAGCGACGACGCCGTGTGGGGCGACGCCTATCGCCACGGCACCCCCCTGCGGCACGCGATCGAAGAGGGGCTCGTCGAGCGCGGACAGCTCCACCAGGTGGGCGTTCGCGCGCCGTGGGGATATCCCGAAGAGGGGACGCTCGCCGCGAACCACGGCGCGGTCCTTCACGACGCGGAGGCAATCGCCGAGCGCGGCGCCGTCGCCGTGGGCGCTCAGATCGCGCAGACCATCGGAGCCCACCCGGTTTACTTGACCTTCGACATCGACGGAGTCGACCCCGCGTTCGCGCCCGGCACGGGCACGCCGGTGCCGAGCGGGCTCACCTCGCGAGAGGCGATCTCCCTGCTGCGGTCGTTGGCCGGGATCCGCCTCGTCGCGATGGATCTGGTCGAGGTCTGCCCCGCGCTCGACCACGCCGACGTCACGGCCCACCTCGCAGCCCAACTGCTCTACGAGGGCTCCTGCGCCACGCGCGCATCATCGTCGTGGGCATTCACGGCAAAACCCAACCCGCGCCGGCGCCGGTACGAACGGGCGGGCGGGGCCTTCGTGCGCTCGCTTCGACGGGCGCGTTACCGCGTCATGCAGGCGACGGACTGGGGCTCGATGCCGAGTTCGGAACGCTGGCGTTCACCGTGGAGGTGAGCCGCCCGATGACGCGACTGTCGAATCTTCGTCGGGCGTCCAATCCCTTCGCCTGGTCGAACCCCGTCGAGCTCGAACCGGCCTTGGACGGGATCGCCCCGGGCGTCGACGCGCTCGTTCGCGAGGCCCTCGCCGCCTCACGCGCAAAACGTGACGGGGGCGCTGGGGCGCGGCCCCGTCGAGCGTCCGCGGACGGCGAGGAATCGTCCGGGACAGAGACAACTGCCCGCAAACGCGCGATGGCGCGCGCGGAACGGGGGTTGCTCCCTCGGAGGCCCTCATGGGCACTCGACGTCTCGTGGTCGTTCTCGTTCTCGCCTTCGGCTGTGGAGGCCAAACTGCGGCGCCACCCTCCCCTGCCTTCTCGTCCCCGCCGGACGACGACGCCTACGGCGGGGCGTTCGCGGCGTTCGACGCGCCCGTGGCCGCCGACGACCCATCGGCCGCACCCACCGGTCCTCCGAACCTCGCCGACGCCCAAGCCACCGACGACGCCGCCGCTACTTCCGACTCGGCATCGGCCCCCCCGTTCGACGCAGGACCCGACGGCCTGTGCGGCCGTCCGCCTGGCGCTGGAGACCTTCGTATCGACGAGCTGATGATCGAGTCGGTCGCCGGCGCGTCGGACAACGGCGAATGGGTCGAGGTGGCGAGCACGGTCGATTGCGCCATCGACCTGCGCGGGCTTCACGGCGACTGCCCGCGCGGCGCAAAGGTCGCCACCTTCGACGTGACCGACGACTTCTGGATTCCCGCTCGAGGCACGTTCGTGGTCGCCGACTCGCGCAACCCCGCGGTGAATCACGACCTTCCCGGGGCGCTCCTCCTGTGGGTGGGCCAGAAGGGGGACGTCCTGCCCAACAAGGGAGGCACCCTCACCCTTCGCCTGGGCGACACGCTCGTCGACACGCTGACGTACCCGTCGCTGGCCCTGACGGTCGGGACCTCGCTCGCGTTCCCGACGGACTGCGACGCGAGCGTCCGCGGGGACTTCTCGCGCTGGCAACCGTCAACCTCGTCGTGGTTTCCCGGGTTTCTGGGGACCCCCAACGCCCCCAACACCGATGTCACCTGTCCGTGAGCCCCGACATGGCCAAGCCGCCCCGGACCTGGCCTTGTCTATTCACCGGGGATGCGCGAGCCCTGCGTCGATGGCAAGCTGGGCGTCCGATAAGACATGCGACACGTCGATTCGAGCAAGCTCACGCTTCCGTCCCGGGCCGAGGCCCTGCCGGGCCGCGCCGAGCCGACCTCCGTCTCCCCCCGCCACGCCGTGCTCGGCACGCCGACGCTTCCCCCGTTTCCGGATGGGATGCGCATCGCCACGTTCGGAATGGGGTGCTTCTGGGGGGCGGAGAAGAAGTTCTGGCAGACCCCTGGGGTCTTCTCGACGCAGGTCGGCTACGCCGGCGGGCTCACTCCGAATCCCTCCTACGAAGAGGTTTGCTCGGGGCGCACCGGGCACGCGGAGGTCGTCCGCGTCGTCTTCGATCCGGCCAAGGTCTCATACGACGCCCTCCTCCGTGTCTTCTGGGAGAACCACGACCCGACGCAGGGGATGCGACAAGGCAACGACGTGGGCACCCAGTACCGCTCGGCGATCCACGCGTCGGACGACGAGCAAATGGCCGCCGCCCAACGCTCGCGCGAGCTCTACCAGGAACGCCTGGTCGCCGGTGGGTACGACGTCATTAAGACCGAGATCGTTCCGGTCACGCCGTTTTATTACGCAGAGGACTATCACCAGCAGTACCTCGCCAAAAACCCGAACGGCTACTGCGGACTGGGGGGCACGGGAATCGCGTGCCCGGCGGGCCTCAAGTAGCGCGCCAGCGCGGATTTTTCGGGGTGGGCTCTCTCTCCACACACTGCACCGCTTGACGGGCCCCGCTCTTCCAGATTCGACTCAGCGCCGCCTTTCTGGCTCCCTTGCATCAACTCGTCCACTCCTCCGTCCAACCCGAGACCCTCATGCGAAACCCGTTTCGAGCCTCCGTTTCCCTCCTCGTCGCGCTCACCCTCGCCGCAGGCGTCGCCTCCGCGGGCGAGGGCAAGACGCCGCTCGGCAAGTGGATGAAGAAGCACATGGGCACCCAGCTCGCCGGACAGGACTTCGCCGGGCTGAAGGAGTCGCTCGATCTCGTGGGCCAGAAGCCGCCCCCCTCCGGCTCGTACCCGAAGTGGGTGTCCATGTGCCAGACGGGCTCCGCGGCGGCAGCCAAGCAGGACGTGGCGGGCGTCAAGGCCGCGTGCAAGGCCTGCCACGACACCTACAAGGAGCAGTACATTAAAGAGTTCCCGACGCGCGAATTCCCCTGAGGGCGCGCGGCGCGGCGACGCCCGCGCGGTGAACGTCTCCGCGCTGTGATAAAGGGAGCGGCCATGAATCGCTGCTTGCCCGTCCCGCTCATGCTGGCGCTGGGCGCGGCGGCCGTGCTCGGCGCCGCGTGTGATGAGAAAAAGCCGACATCCGACGCGCCCAGCCCCGACGCGAGCGCCCGGGTCGACAAGTTCGCGATGGCGGACCCCAAGCTGGCCAAGGCGCTCCAGGCAGCGACCTCAGCGGACGGGGGAGACAATGGGCCGCCCCCCGACGGCGTGTTCAGTCCCGGCGCGGCGGACCAGCGGCACCCCATCGGCACCCCGACGAAGGTGGACGTCGTGAGCGACGGCTCGGAGCCGCGGCTCACGCTTGCCCCGGCCGCGGATGCCGCTGCGGACGCGGCTCGCACCGCGGCATACGGCCCTGCGCTGCTCGAGATTGGGATGCAGCTCGGACCGCGCACGGTGATGCCGACCGTCGACATGAAACTCGCGCTGGGCCCCGCCAAGAAGGACGACGGCGGGCCAGATTGGCTCGTGGCCGAGGTAAAGCGCGCGCTGACGGCAAGGGAGCAACCGGGACAGCTTCCCCCTGGGATGGACAAGGAAATCGGGACGCTCGAGGGAACGCAGGCTCGCGTGCGATGGACCGCGGACGGTCGCGAGAGCGAGGTGCGCACGCAGCTCGGCACGGGGACCAAATCGGAGCTCGACCGCCTCGCGGACACGGCGGCCCAGGCTATCGTCCTCGCGACCGTCCCTCTGCCTAGCAAGCCGGTGGGCGTCGGCGCCCAGTGGATCGCAGAGTCGCGCATGCCCTGGTTCGGGATCGATGCGGTCGTCTATCGCGCGTACCGGGTGAAGAGCATCGACGGGGACCGACTCCGCCTTTCCGTCGACGTGAGCGCGTACGCGTCCGGAGCCGACACGAAGTTCCAAGGCGCCCCACCGGGTTCGACGATGGCCCAGTTCGGCGGCGTCGGTCACGGCGAGATGGACCTCATCCGCGGTGAAGCGGTGGTCCGGAAGTCGGACATCCAGGCGCGCGCCGTCGTTGCGTTCGAGGCACCCGGTCCGGCCCCATCGCAAGGTCCCCCCGGCCAGGGGCCACAACCCAACATCTTGAGCGGGCAATTCCAGAGCTCCGCGACCTTCGTCCGCGGCGACGACATGCGAGCGACGGCCGCGACGCGACAGTAAGTCCGCAGGCTCGAGCGACGCGAGAGAACGGACGACACACCCACGGTAAGTCCGCAGGCTCGAGCGACGCGAGAGAACGGGCGACACACCCACCAAGCGAACGACGCCGGAAAAACCGTGCGGCAACGCCGCTCTAGCGGTGCGCAACCACACCGGCCGCACGCGCCAACCGCGCGGTGGACACCCTTCGGAAACCAGGCGAAAAAGGGCGCGTCGGGCTACACTCACGGGCACGAGCCGCGCGCACATGAAGATCACCTGCCAGTCCTGCCAATCGAAATACAACGTCGCCGACGAGAAGGTGCGCGGCAAGATCGTCAAGATCCGCTGCCGCAAGTGCGGAGCCACGATCGTCGTGCACGGGAACGAGGGGGCGGCGGCGAACGGATCGGCCCCGGCCCCTGCCCCGGTCGCGCCGGCGGGCACGGCGCTGGCGGCAGAGGGCGAGTGGCACGTCAACCTGGGGGAGACCGATCAACGCACGATGACTCTCGCGGAGCTCGTCGACGCATACAACTCGAGCCTCGTCACCCAGGAGACCTTCATCTGGACCGACGGGATGGACGATTGGAAGCCTCTCGCCGAGGTGGACGTCGTCGTCAACGCCCTCCACGAGAACGCCAACGCGTCCCCGGCGGCCGAACCCGCCTATGCCGCTCCGGTCGCCGCCCCGCCCGAAGAGCCGGTACCCGAGCCGGCTGCCGCGAGGCCGCTCGACGTGCGCGGGGGCTATTCGTCGGCGTTCGACGACCGCAGCCCCGTGGCGGCAGCAGCAGCCCCGGAGGCCAAGCGGGCGGCGGTGCGGCGAGAGGGGGCTCGCGGCAGGGATCTTTTCGGAGGAGGCGGAGGGTTGGGAACCGAGGAGGTCCAGACGAGCGCACCGGCGATGCCGCAAGCGCTCGGAGGAGCAACGGACGGACAAGGGCAGCTCACCGGGCAGCGCAACGAGAACTCGGTGCTCTTTTCCCTCGCTGTCCTCACGAAGAACGCCGACGAACGCGCCCCGAGCCAGCCACCTCCGGCGCGCTCCAACGAGGACTCGGGCCTCATCGACCTCAAGGCGCTCGCGGCGCGCGCCGAGTCGAACCGCCCGCCGGCCATGGCGGCGGACGGGGGAGCGTTTGCGCCGCCCATCGGCATCTCGGCGCCGCTCGGAGCGCTCGCTTCGCCCTTCGGCGGCCCCGAGCCCCAGCCCAAGAGCAAGCTTCCGCTTTACATCGGCGGCGGCGCGGGGATGCTTCTCCTCTTGGTCGTTGGCGTCGTGATCGGCGCGAAGATCGCGGGGACGACCGCGCCGGCACCGGTCCCCATCGCGTCGATCGCGCCCGTGGCGCCCACGGTCGAGCCGACGGCGACGACTTCGGCCACGGCAGAGGCGTCCGCCAGTGCTGCGCCCACGGCCTCGGTCGCGGCGAAGCCCAAGCCGAGCTACCACGCACCCGCGGGAGGCGCGAAGCCCACCGGAGGAAGCGCCCCGTCGGCGGCGGCCGCGGGTGGCCCGGGAGGGGGCGCGGCGGGCGGCGGCAACGCGCCCACGCCGCCCCCGCCGAAGAAGCCGGGCAACGACTGCGGGTGCAACGGGGACCTCATGTGCCTCATGAAGTGCTCGACGCACTGACGGGGCGCGTCGTCGACACAGCCGCCGCACGGCTGGCTCTCTCAGCACCCTGCGCGTCTCATAGGTTGAGCCCAATCACCGTGCGCCCCCAGACGGGACCGAAGGCGTCCCCGGGCTCCATCGTGTGGTTCGTGTCGGTCACGCGGCCGTAGATGCCCACGGTCCACCACGCCTTGCCGAAATCGAGCATCAGGGTCGGGCCCACGTAGCCGACGGGCCCGGACGAGAACTCTCGCGGATGAACCGCGGGGTTGGGGAACTCGACGCGCATCCACCCCTCCGCGCCGACATGAGCCGTGGGCGACAACTCCCACGTCGCCCCGAGCGTGGGATTGAGCGCCAACGTCGTGCCCGGCGTGTAATAGAGCTCGTACTCGGCCCAGAGATTCGACGCGACGCGGAGCTTGCCGAACCTACGCTGCAAGAGGATCTTCGCCTCGATCTCCGCCTCCGTATCCCCTTCGACGACCTCGCCGTAAAGCCCCACGTCGATCGGCCACGCCCCGGGGTCCGCGAAGATATAGCGGAGGCGCTGTTTGATTCCTGTCGTCTCGGTGAGCGACGCGGGGTCGTCGTACCCCGCGGGCGTGGGCACATAGACGATGTAGAGGCCGAGTTCGAGGCGCTCGACGATCCCTATTTCGAACTCCGTCTGAAACTGGGTGGCCAGATAAAAGTCCAGGTTCTTGGTCGCCCGGTTCTGCGCCTTGACCGGCGTGACGTCGGCGTACTCCTCGATCTCGACCTCACCGGGGGCAAGGGTCTCCGTCGTGTAGGTGAAGGGCAGCGGCCGCGGGGTCGCCATGGCCGTCGAAGTCAGGACGCAGCCGACCCCCGCAGACGCGGCCACGGCCAGAGAACGCACGCATCCGGCCCGACCCGGGGCGGGGCCCGGCGGCGTATTGAAAACGACTTTCATCATCGATCGGGACCACTGCCACGGCGGCCATGCAATCGCAAGCGCTAGTTGTGGGCCGGCGAAAGGGCAGGAGGCCGCGCGGACCCCCCAGGCACTGTGCCCGTCGTCCGCGCGCAACACCGCCGTCCTCCGGCTGCACCGATCAGCTTCGCCAGAAGCTCGCGCCGTAGCCGATCGCCGGCGATCAGCGCGCAGGAAGAAGCGCGAGGCCGCCGGCGCAGGAGCGGCGGTACGCGCCCGGCGTCGCTCCCGTCCACTGCCGAAACGCGCGCGTGAAGTTCTGCACGCTCCGATACCCCAGGCGCTCCGAGACTTGCTCGATGGTGAGGTCCGGCGCGCGCAGGAGGGCCATGGCGCGTTCACGCCGCTCTTCCTCGAGGAGCGCCGACAGCGAGCTGCCTTGCGAGGCCAGCTTGCGTCGCAAGGTGCGTGGCGACATGTGAACGGCTTTCGCGACTTCGAGCGGAGAACGCACGCCAGCCTCACCCTTCCACAAGAGGTGCCTGACGGCGCGGACGAACGGACCTCCAGCCTCCAGCGCCTCGAGCTGGCGTTCGCACTGCCGACGCGCGAGCCGCAAGGCGGCTGCGTCGGCCATGAGCAGCGGGGAGTCCAAGACCTCGCGCGACATCACCGCCCGCGTCACCTCCCGGCCGTATCGGACACCCGGAACGAGATGCGCGAAGCGCGCGTAGTAGTCGGGCTCCGGCAGTGCGACCTCCGCGTGGGCTGGCAGATCTCGTCCGGTGATGGCGCAGGCGATGCGCCAGAGCCCCGTCAGGCGCGCGCCGATCACGACGTCGCGAACGCTGCCGAAGTCGGCGAGCTCCTCGATCACGAGCGAGGTCGTCGTCCCCTCCTCTTCGAGGCGGAGCGAGATCCCCGTCGAGATGAGGGCCGCAAACTCGACCACGAGTTCGAGCGCGCCCCGAAGGGTCGGTGCGCTCATCGCGGCGAAGCCGAGATAGCCATACGCCGATGGCCGCATCTGAAGGCCCCAGCAAAGGCCGATGCCCGGTTCGCGCGTGAGCATTCGGGCTCGCTCGATCGCCCCGACGTACGTCGTCAGCGGCCAGCG
Organism: Polyangiaceae bacterium; assembly: GCA_035295445.1. Taxonomy (GTDB): domain Bacteria; phylum Myxococcota_A; class Polyangia; order Polyangiales; family Polyangiaceae; genus Palsa-1150. The sequence continues at coordinate 15,184 of DATGJA010000092.1, forward strand.
CGTGTGTTTCTCCTCGAGCTCCCGCTCTGTCGTGCTGAGCCCCTTCAAAAGATCGGCCGGGGAAACGTCCCAGTCCCTAACGAGCTCGATAATCTGCAGGATGAGGCAACCCGGAACTGTGCGCTCGTCGCGTAGCGTCTGAATCATGGCCTCCGTAATCTTGCCACACATATCGGAGATGTCCTCCGATGTCGTTAATCATCTATCATTACGGTCCTTTGTCAGCCAAGCTGTACGGGCCATTCCGGCGTGGCCCGTTTGGCCATGTTGGCTCATTAAGTGGCCTTACGTGAGCTAGCTCGGCCCGTAGCGAGCGGTAGACATAACTGCGGCGGCGTCGGTGCGCTGCCGCCCAACGAGCCGACACGGCCGTCGGTGGTGACCGTGCGGCCCTCGCTTCACGGTGCGCGCCTCGAGAGGGACTCGCCATCATGCCCCGACACTCTGCGGAACATGCTTCGCGCGCCGTCGCCGTCGGCGGAATCTGGGCCTTGGTCGGCTCCTTGGGCGCGTGCGCTACCGCCGGACCGGGGGACGGCGCGGGCGGCGGTGCCTCGTCCGGTTCGGCGGGAGTCACGAGCCACAGCGGAACGGCGAGCGGCAAGTCGTCGCACTCCGGCGGCGGAGGTTCCTCGGGCACGTCCTCGTCGGGCTCGAACGACCTCGGGTCGAACCCCGGCAACCCGGGCTCCACTGGATCCGGTTCGTCGACGGGCGAAAACTCCTCCTCCGGCTCCGCTGCGGCGTCCGGATCGGCAAGCACTGGCTCCCAAACGGGCGCGTCGGGATCCACGAGCGGCGATCCTGGTGGAACGAGCGGCCAGGCAAGCACCGGCTCGAGCGCCGGATCGACGGGTTCGACCGGCTCGCCGGTGTCCTCCGGCCCTCCCAGCCCGGGAGGAACGCCTCCCGACCTACCGAAGGTCATGGGCGCGTGCCCTACCTTCATGAACGGCGCAACCGTGACGGTCAACGCGGGCGGCGGGTCGATCCAAGCCCAGATCTGGATGGGCAACCAGGGCGGCGGGCCGATCGTCATCTACTGGCACGGAACGGCCAGCAGCCCCGGGGGCGAGATCCCGATCGCGTTCGACACGAACGCCGTAGCGGCGGCGGGCGGGATCATCGTCGGCTTCAACGCCAACAGCCGGACGGGAGCCACCAACGGGAATACCGGCGACGCGGTCTGGTATCAGAGCGACCTCGCGTTCGCAGATCAGGCGGTCGCCTGTGCGATCCAGAACAACCACGGCGACCCGACGCACATCCACACCGCCGGCTACAGCGCGGGCGGGCTCCAGACCGTGTACATGTGGTATGCGCGGTCGGGGTACCTCGCGAGCGTGATCAGCTACTCGGGCGGTTCGGCCGTCATCAATCAGGCGCCGATGCAGAACAACAACCTCCCCTCGGCGATCGCAGCGCACGGCGCGCCGGGCCAGGACAACCTCGTCGTCGACTTCGCCAACGCGAGCGTTTCGTGGGAGATGGCCATCAAGATGGCGGGCGGGTTCTCCATCGACTGCAACGACGGCGGCAATCACCTCGACTTCTTCGGCAAGCGGGCGCCGGGGCTCAAGCCGGTAGCCTTCAAGTTTTTCCAGGATCACCCCTACGGCGTCAAGCCCGACCCGTACGCCAGCGCGCTGCCCGCGGGCTTTCCCAGCTACTGCAAAATCGACTGACTTCACGCGGCCGGGCAGCGTGAACGAGCAGGCCTCGCCCGCTCCCCCCGTCGTCAGCTCGCGGCGCGGTTCACGTGGGACCTACGATAAGCAGCCGGCGTCGTCCCGGTCCACTGCCGGAACGCCCGGGCGAAGTTCTGGGGGCTCCAGTAACCCAAGCGGTCCGCGACCTCTTCGATCGGCACGCCGGGGGAGCGCAGGAGCAGCAGCGCTCGGTCCCGTCGCTCCTCGCGCAAGAGCGTCGTGATCGAGGTGCCCTGCCGGGCCAGCTTTCGCTTGAGGGTACGCGAGGACATGTGCAGGGCGCTCGCGACCTCATCCAGCGAACGGAAGCCGCCCTCCGGCTTGCCGATGAGCTGCCGCGCCGATCGGACGAGTCGGCCCCCCAGGCTGAGGGCCTCGAGCTCGATCGCCTCGTCGCACTGCTCCCGCGCGAGCCGAAAGGCGGTCGGGTCGGCCATGATGAGCGGCACGTCCAGGGCACCCTCCGTCATCACGATGCGATTCGTGGGCTGATCGTATCGGGCCGGCGGGACGAGGTGTGCGAAACGGGCGTGGTAGGCCGGCTCAGGGATGGCCATCTCGGCGGTGCCACGCAGGTCACGACCCGTCAGGGCCAGCGCGATGCGCCAGAGCCCGGCGAGCCGCGCGATGATGAGGACGTCGCGCACCGGGCCGAGGTCCGCATGCTCGTCGACGATGAGCGAGGCGACGCCGCTCTCGACACGCAGGCGCAGGCCGAGCGCCGTGGAGAGGATCGGCGCGAACTGGACCGCGAGCTCGATCGCTTCGCGCACCGTCGCGGCGCTCATCGCTGCGAATCCGAAGTGCCCGAAAGCCGAGGCACGCATCTCCAGCCCCATGCAGAACCCGAGGCCGGGCTCGCCGGTGAGCCTCCGCGCCCGATCGACTGCTTCGACGTACGCGGCCAGAGGGACGCGTGTGTGCACCTCTCCGAGGCTCACTTCGGGCAGCTCGAGGCCGTCGAGGAGCTCGGCCGGAGGGACGTTCCATCGCTTGACCAGCTCGACGAGCTGGAAGATGAGCCCTGCCGGGACGCTGTGGTTCTCGGTGTGCGGCTTCGGGTCGAGATCGCGGGAGGGGGCAAGCGGCGTCACGTTCATGTTGGCCCACGAAGCTTCACCCGAGTCGGCCAGAAGCCACGTGCTTCGAGGGTCAATTTTTGTGCATAGGAGGCCAGCGGCTCATGTTGGGACGATCGCTGCCGGCGGGCCATCGATGACCGTAGTCGATTAAACAAAGGCTCGTTGCGAACTACCTCGCCGATTTGCAGCGTGGCATGCACGACTACGTGCAAGTCGCGCTCGACAGGCCCACGTTCGTCGGCGCCGTTCCGTTCCGGGCCGAGCATGTCGGAACGCTGATCCGGCCGCCGGTCTTGGTCAACGCGCGCAAGCGATTCCAGCGAGGCAAGCTCGACGCGGGGTCGCTGCGGGCGCTCGAGGACCACGCCGTGCGCCGGGCGGTGCGCTTCCAAGAAGAGGTGGGCATCCGCGGGATCACTGACGGCGGACTGCGACGCGCCGATCCGCACCTCGACTTCCTGAACGCGCTGCTTCGGGAAGGAGGCCCGGGCGAGCCCACGCGATGGATCGCTCAGCGACCCGACCCGGATTCGGCGGCGCTTTGCGTGACCGGCAGGGTCGAGCACGTCGCCCCCATCCGGTTGCACGACTTCGCGTTCCTGAGGAGCGTCACGCAGGCCGTGCCGAAGGTCACGATGCCGTCGCCGACGTCGCTCTACACGCCGGGCGCGCGGGACGCGATCAGCGTGACCGCCTACCCGTGCCTCGACGCTTTCTTCGATGACGTGGCCCGGGCATACCGCGCCGAGCTTCGAGCCCTCGCCGGTGCCGGCTGCCGGTACGTGCAGATGGACGACATGCGATTGGCAAGCCTGGCGGACGCGGCGCTGCGGGAGTCGGAGGACTCGGGCATGGACGCGCCGGGGGCGATGCTCCTGCGGTACGTCCGACTCATCAACGCCGCGATATCGGAGAGACCCCCTTCGATGATGGTGTCGCTGCGACTGTGCTGCGGCCGGGTGGATGGACCTTGGCTCCGGGGCAAGGGCTTCGAGGGAATGACCGACGCCTTGTTCGGGGCCCTCGATGTCGACGCCTATCTCCTCGAATATGCCGGGCCGGACGACTTCTCGGGCCTCCGCTTCGTACCGCACGACAAGCGCGTGGTGCTCGGGATCGCCGACGCGAAGGATGTGACGCCGGCCGGTCGGGACGACCTCAAGGGTCGCATCGAGCGGGCGGCCAAGTTCGTCCCCCCGGAGCGCCTGGGCCTGTCCCCGCGCCGTGGGTTCTCGACGTCCGCGGGGCACTCCTGGGCCGAGCAGTCCGCGATTCTTCGCCTGGTGGTCTCGGTCGCGAGCGAGGTCTGGGGACGGGTCTGACCGGGGGGCGGGCGCGGGACGTCAGGGGCGCCGCCTCACCCACTCGTCGACCAGGACGAGCCCGAAGAAGGCGAGGCTCACCCACGCGTTCACGTCGAAGAACGCCTTGTCGATCGCCGCGAGCCCGCGACGGCGCACCAACTTGTGTTCGTAGAAGAGGAGCGACGCGGCGACGGCGACGGCACTCGCATACGGCACGCCCCGGTGCAGCGCGATCCCGCAGCCCGCCAGCGCGAGCACCGTGAGAACGTGCGACGACGCGCTGATGACCATGGCGCGCCTCGCTCCGAACCGCGCCGGGATCGAACGCAGGCCGGCTCCTCGATCGAAATGCTCGTCCTGCAGCGAGTAGAGAACGTCGAACCCGAGAAGCCACGTCACCACCGCCGCCATCAGCATGGCGATTCCGGGCCCGGGTCGCGCTCCCATCGCCAGCCAGGCGCCTCCGGGCGCCAGCGCCAGCGCCGCACCGAGCCACGCGTGGGCGCCCCAGGTGAATCGCTTCGCGTACGAGTAACCGAGAAGCACCGCGAGGACGAAGGGGGAGAGCGCCGCGGGCCACCACCCGAGCGTCGCCGCGGCCACGAGGAACCCCACACCCGAGACCGCGGCGAGAGCGAGCGCCTCTGCCGGCCGGACGATCCCCGCGGGCAGGTGCCGAGCGGTCGTCCGCGGGTTCTTCGAATCGATGTCGCGATCGGCCCATCGATTGAACGCCATCGCGCTCGTGCGCGCGCACACCATGCACGCGAGCATCGCTCCGATTCGACCCAGGCCGAGCGGCTCATGGGGGACCGCGAGGGAGAGCACGACCGCGCTGGCGGCGAACGGCAGAGCAAACACGGTATGCGCGAAGGCCACCATCGAGCCGTACGCGCGCAGTCGTGCGAGGACGGTCGGGTGCGTCGTCCGCTCTCTCCCTTTGGTCGAGCCTGCGAACGTCACGACGACGCTCCCGTCCGCCGCACGATCCAGCGCCGGCGCGCACGCGCGCTCTTCAAGACAAACGTGCACGGGTCGTCTCCCGGATCGCCCTCTATGGCGAACAGGCCCGGCCGCGATCCCCGCGCGACCCGACCCACGTCCTCGCGACCCAGAGCCCTGGCCCCGTTCCACGTCGCCATCTGGACCAGGTCGCGCGCGGGCACCGAGGGGAATCGATCGGCCAGGGCGCGGCACTCTGCGAGCACGTCGAGCGAGGCGTTGGACGCGAGCGAGTCGGTGCCGAGCGCCGGCTCCAGTCCGGCCGTGCGCGCCCCGAGGAGCGGGGGCAGACGGCCCTCGATGAAGAGGTTCGATCGCGGGCAGAAAACGACGGGCGCCCCTCTGCGCGCGGCGAGCACGAGCTCCTCGGGCCGGGCGTCGGTCAGGTGCACGCAAAGCACGTCCGGGGCGAGCGCGCCGAGCTCGTCGGCGAAGACGACCGGCGGCTTGCCGGGGGCCTCCAGATCGGCGAGACGCAGCTTGAGCAGGCGACCGTAGAAGTCGACGATGGGGCCGTCCCCGTGCTCGAGGAAGCGCCGTTCCGCCGCGTGCTCCGCGAGGTGCACGCTGGCTCGGCTGCCCCGCTCTCGGGCCTGCCGGAGCAGCGCCCGCACCGCGCTCGGATGCGTCGTGTAGACCGTGTGGGGGGTGGGTGCGTACACGAGGTCCGTCGACGGCCACGCGCCGACGCGGTCTTCGAGGACGCGGGAGAGCTCGGCCACGCGACGGTCCGCCGCCTCGCGCGTGACGCCGAACACCTCGTGGAAGACGCAGCCGACGATACCGCGCCGGGCCAACGGCCCGACGGCGGAAAGCGAGTTGGTCACCTCCCCCACGGCGACCGTCCCCGCCGCGTCGAGCTCGTCGACCGCCCGCTCGATCGCGGCTGCGTCGTCCTCGGGCCCGACTTCGGAGCGGACGCCGATCATGTGCTCGACCCAGGGGACGAAGCCGCCGCCGCCGGGGACCTGCCCGCGCAGCGCGCTGAGCTCGACGTGCGTGTGTGCGTTCACCAACCCCGGCAGGAGCGCGCCCCGCACGCGCCGAAGCGTCGCGCCCGCGTGCCGCGGCAGGAGGTCGCCCGCGGCACCCACGTCGACCACCCGGCCGGAGTCGTCGACGACGACCGCGGCGTCTCGGAGGGCGGCGTCGTCCCCCGTGACGACGGCGTCGGCGTGGATCGCGATCATTCACCCTTCAGGACGGCGCAGTGAGCCAGTCATAACGAACGTTGCGGCGCGCAGCGCGGAAGCCGGCTGCGCGAATGCGCCGCTCGATCGCCTCTGCGTTCATGCAGAACGTGGTGCCCGCGCTCGAGACGACGTTCTCCTCGAACATGACGCTCCCGAAGTCGTCCGCCCCGAACCTCAGGGCCACCTGACCGACCTCGGGACCCTGCGTGACCCACGACGCGCCGACGTGCTCGATGTTGTCGAGCAGGATTCGCGCGACGGCTTGCTGTCGCAGGTACAAGACCGTCCCGCCGTCGCCCGGCTCGATGCGAGTGCCCCTTTCGTGCTGGAAGTCCCAACAGAAGAACGCGGTAAAGCCGGACGTCTCGTCCTGAAGGTCGCGGATCTTCAGGAGATGGCCGATGCGATCGCGAGGAGTGTCGACGGTGCCGTACATCATGGTCGCGCTGGACCTTAGACCCATGTGGTGCGCCGTGCGCATCACGCCGAGCCACTCTTCGCTCGTGCACTTCGCCTTCGCGATCTTGCGCCGCACGCGATCGACCAGAATCTCGGCGCCCCCGCCCGGAACGCTGTCGAGGCCCGCCGCGCGCAAGCGCTCGAGGACGCCGCGAACCGGCATCCCTTCGAGACGCGCGATGTGCAGGATCTCTTCCGGCGAGAGCGCGTGCAGACCCAGGCGAAACTCACGCTTGATCCAGCGGAAGAGGTCCTCGTACCAGCCGATGCGGAGCTCGGGGTGCAAGCCGCCCTGCAGGAGAATCTGCACCCCCCCGGCGGCGACCACCTCGTCGAGCTTGAGCGCAAGCTGCTCGCGCGTGAGGACGTACCCCTCCCGGTGTCCGAGCGGCCTGTAGAACGCGCAGAAGCGGCAGCTCGTGGTGCAGACGTTCGTGTAGTTCACGTTTCGATCGACGATGTACGTGACGACGCCGTGCGGATGCTTGCGCCGACGCACCGAGTCGGAGGCGATCCCGAGGTCGAAGAGGGACGCCTCGGCCACGAGTCGTTCGCCCTCGGCGCCGCTCAGGCGATCCCCGCCGGCGGCGCGGTCCAGGAGCGTGTCGAGCGAGGGTTGCGCGGCGCGGCCGCGTCGATCGTCGTCGAAGAAGCGGACGCGCGCCTTCGGCAGAAGACCGGCGGCCGCCGCCGACTCGAGGAAGCGATCGAGGCCCTGCCGCTCGTCGTCGTCCAGCTCGAACCGCACGGCCTCGCGCAGGTAGGAGCGCAGCGACGTCGCAGCGAGCCCGGTCTTCGCCGCGTGCTCGTCGGCCAGAGCGTCGCGACGGTCGAGGCCGCGGCGCTTCGCGGCGAGTAGCTGCTCCTCCCCCGCAGCCGAGAGCGCGCCCTCCCGTCCAGCCCAGACCGCGAAGACGAAGGGCAGGCCCGTCAGCTCCCACCACGCGAGGCCGAGATCGAGCGCGTGGGGAAAGCGACCTTCGATCTCGAGAGCGGGATCGCCGATGACCAGGGCCCCGCGCGAACCACCGACGCCATCGATGGCTTCGCGCGCCGAGCGCCCCACCAAGCGCGGTTCGCGGCCCTTGCACCGCGCCTGCAAGATCAGCCGGGCCAGCACGAGGCTCGTCCGCGAGGACAGGTCGACGGCGAGCTCGTCGAGGGTCTCGATCGGCCGCTCGCCCACGACGACGACGCTCCGGACCGGGCCTCGCGAACCGATCGCGCACCCCCTCGCGACGCGCAAGTCGCCGATGGATGCCACCGCGGCGACCGGCATGAGCGCGATGTCGGCCTCGTCCTCGGCGACCCGCCGAGCCACCTCGCTCGGCGCCGCGAGGTCGAGCTGGACGCCGGGCGCGTCGCGGAGCCCCTCGCACAACGGCCGCGCGTTCAAGTAGGCGACGGCGGCGACCCGCAGGTCGACGGTCATGATGCGATCTCGAGCAGGTCGACGCTCACGAGACCACCTCGAGGTGCTTTCGCGCGTGACGATCGCGCACCTTGAGGGCCGACTCGGGGAGCACGGCACGCGGATATTCACGCACCACGTTGTAGAGCGTGTCGCGTTCGACGGGCACGCGGCCCGCCTCTTGGATGAGGCGGACCAGCTGCTCCACGGTGAGCCCGCTCGGCGAGCGCGACCCGGCGGCCTTGTAGATCGTCTCGTGCACGATCGTCCCATCCATGTCGTCCGCCCCGAAGCGAAGCGCAATCTGCGCGACTTCGGGGGTCATGCTGACCCAGTAGGCCTTGACGTGCGGAACGTTGTCGAGGAGCAGGCGAGACACGGCGATGGTCCGCAGGGCGTCGACGGCCGTGGGCGCGGGGAGGTTGCGCATTCCGTTGCCATCCGGGTGGAACGCGAGCGGGATGAACGCTTGGAGTCCCGAGGTCTCGTCCTGCAGCGCCCGCAGCCGCAGGAGATGGTCGACGCGATGTTCGAACGTCTCGATGTGCCCGTAGAGGATGGTGGCGTTCGTTCGCATCCCAAGGCGGTGGGCGACCCGATGCACTTCGAGGTACTCGTCCGCGGTGGCCTTGTCGTGCGCGATGCGCATTCGCACTTCGGGGTGAAAGATCTCGGCGCCGCCGCCCGGCAGGCTGTCAAGACCCGCGCGTCGCAGCCGTTCGAGGACGACCTCGTACGACATGCCGTAGTGGCGCGCGAAGAAGTGGATTTCCACGGCGGTGAAGCACTTCATGTGGACGTCGGGTTTGATGCGCTTGAAGCCGGTGAGGAGATCTTCGTAGTACGAAAAGGGCAGGCCCGGGTGCAGCCCGTTGACGATGTGGATCTCGGACGGCGGATCGTGCATGCGAGCGCGGAGCTCCTGCCACGCCTCCTCGAGCGTCATCGTATGCGCGCCGGGGGACCCCTCCTCCAGCTTCGCGAACGAACAGAACAGGCACGAGGCGACACAGACGTTGGTCACTTCGATCCGCATGTTCCGGTTGAAGTAGGTACGATCCCCATGCAGGCGCTCGCGCACCGCATCGGCGAGCTGCCCGACGGCGACGACGTCCGGGTGGCGGAAGAGCGCGACTCCGTCCTCGAACGAGAGGCGTTCTCCGGAGCGGACCTTGTTCGCGACCGCCTCGATCATCCGACCGACTCCTCTGTCCCGCTGGCCCGCAGCACGGGACGGACGAACACCGGGACGCGACCGGCACGCGTGACGAATGCGGCGAGCTCACGGCTCTTGACCAGCTCGGCCGGGAGGAGCGCGCTCTTCTTTCCACTGCCCAGCAGCTCACCCGGCGCGATCGGCAGGCCCAGCTTGCTCGCGAGCCGACCCACCAGCTCGTTCGCCCCGAAGCCGAGAGCGACCTGCGCCAACTCCAACCCCGACCGCGACCAATCGACGCGAACCCGGGCAGCCTCGGGCCCGCAGACACGAGCCATCGCGACCTCTCGCAGGAGCTCGAGGCCCGTGTCCTCTCGATCTTCGCGCGGGAAGAGGGCGACCTGCGTGCCCACGCGGGCCTCGAGCCCTGCTTCGGAGTAGATCCGCACCTCGGGCCCCACCTCTTCGGAACGGACCCGGTCGGCCAGAGCACCGAGCGCGAGGAGGTCGGCCTCGTGAAGCCGGCGTCGATGCTCCGCGCCCATCTCCCCCGCACGCCTCGCCTGGAGGACCACGTCCAACCCGGCCGCCTCGAGGGCACGATCGACGAGAGTGCTCACGGTGCCCCCCAGCGGCGCAAGAGGTCGTGCTGGACGCCGAGGTGGTCGAGGATTCGGCCGACCACCGTATCGATGGCGTCGTCCAGCGTGCGCGGCTGTCCGTAGAACGACGGCATCGCGGGCAGCACGACCGCGCCCGCGCGCGCCAGCTGCGCGAGGTTCTCCAGGTGCACGACGCTGAGTGGCGTCTCGCGGGGGACGACGACGAGCA
>DATGJA010000093.1:0-4465 GCA_035295445.1 Polyangiaceae bacterium
TTTTCTGGATCCCGCTGAGCTTCATCCTCGTCGCCATTTCGGTCGTCGGAGTCTTCGTCTGGCCGGGCCCCAACTACGGCACGGACTTTCGCGGCGGCACGGAGGTCGAGGTCGCGTTCGGCACCCCGATCAGTGCGGCCGAGGTGCGCTCGGCCGTGGAGGCCATCGGCTTCGCCTCGCCCGGGGTCGTCCAGGTCGTCGACCCGAACAAGCCGTACCACTTCCTCGTCGGCGTCCAGGACGTGAGCGCGATCAACGACGCGGAGAAAGAGTCGCTGCGCCGGGCGCTCTGCTACGTGGAGGATCCTGTCGCGCCGCTGTCGGATCCACAGAAGTGTCCCGAGAATGCCCGGGCGACCGAGGTGAAGTTCAGCGCCGGGGGCGACAAGGTGAGCACCCGGTACGACGTCGATCCGGACCTCGAGAAGGTCAAAGAGCAGGTGACGAGCGTCCCCGGGGTCTCGCTCCGGGCGAGCGCGACGAACCCTCAGGTGCTCAATCCGCGAGACCACCGGGTGGAGATCCAGCTTCTCGGCAAGGGCGACCAGCTGATCGACCGGCTCCGCCAGAAGCTCGGGCCGCAGACCGTCCCGCCCGACGCCGCGCTGCGCGTCGAGTGGGTGGGCCCGAAGGCGGGTAAACAGCTTCGGGACAGCGCCCGCAACGCGGTCGGGATCGCGATCGCGTTCATCATGGTCTACCTGGCTTTCCGCTTCGACATCCGCTTCGCCCCCGGCGTCATCGTGGCGTGCATCCACGACGCGATGGTGGTCATCGGTGCGTTCGTCTTCTTCCGGAAGGAGATCACGCTGTCGACGATCGCGGCCGTGCTGACGGTCATTGGCTACTCGATGAACGACACGGTCGTCGTCTACGACCGCATCCGCGAGAACCTGGGCAAGCATCGCGGCAAGTCGTTTGCTCAGATCATCAACCTAAGCGTCAGCGAGACGCTCTCGCGCACGATTCTCACGTCGGGCGCGACGATGCTGCCCATCCTCGCGTTCTTCTTCTACGGGACGGGCGTCATCCGGGACTTCATGTTCGCGCTCGTCGTCGGGATCATCGCCGGAACCTACTCGAGCATCTACGTCGCTGCGCCGCTCACCGAGTGGATCGACAACCGGATGAGCAAGCGCTCCGACGTGAAGAGACGCTTGAACTCCCCGGCGCGCGCTACCTAGCCGGCGCGCGTGGCGGGTATCTTGTCGGCTAGGACGCGCTCGAGAGTCCTGGCGAGCTCGCGCAGCGTGAACGGCTTGGGAAGGAACGCGGCGGGGGTGACCGCCTCGTCGCGCAGGGTCGCTCGCATCGCGCGCTCGTGTCCGCTCGTGAGCACGACGGGGAGATCCCGGCGTGCGCGCGAGAGCTGCCGGAACACTTCGTCGCCGCCCATACCCGGCATCGTGAGATCGAGCAGTACGAGCCGCAGACTCGGCTCGCGCGCGAACAGCCGGAGGGCGCTCGCGCCGTCGGGCGCGTCGACGACGTCGAAGCCGAGGAGCTCGAGCAGATGCCGCAGAGCCGTGCGAACCCGGTCGTCGTCGTCGACGAGCAGGACCTTGCCGTGGCCGCGCCACTCGCCGGGGGCGGGGGTGGGGCGCTCGAGCGTCGCCAGGCGCGCCGACCGGGGGAAGCAGACGCGAAACGACGTGCCGACTCCGGGCGTGCTGTGCACGGTCACCGTGCCGCCGTGCGCGCGCACGATCCCGAGGACCGAGGCCAGGCCCAACCCACGCGGCGTCGAGCCCCGCGGCTTCGTCGAAAAGAAAGGATCGAAGACGCGCGCCTTCGTCGGCTCGTCCATGCCCGCGCCGTCGTCGCGGACCTCTAGGAACACCCGACCGTCCGGGTCATTGCCCGTCGTGACGACCACGGTCCCGTCGCGCTCCCCGATCGCCTCGCCCGCGTTCATGAGCAGGTTCATGGTCACCTGCTGGATCTGCGAAGGGTCCGCGTCGACGAACGGCAGGTCGAGCTCCAGGTTCAGCCGGAGGTGCGCCCGGGGGGGCAACGTCCGTTCGAGCAACCGGGCGACCTCCCGCACGTGGCCGGAGAGGTCGATCGGCTTGGGCTCGGCCGGAGCCTGTCCGGCGTAGGTGAGGAGCTGGCGCGTCAACGCGGCCGCGCGCATCGCCCCGTCGGTCGCCTCCGCCAGCAAGCCCTGCGCCGCGTGGTCGCCGGGGACGAGGCCGGACGCCGACGACACGGCGCCGATGACCGCCGTCAACATGTTGTTGAAATCGTGCGCCACCGCCGCCGCAAGGACCGACAGACTCTCGGCCTTTTGCAGCTGCGAAAGACGGTGTTGCAGCTCCGCGCTGTCGCGCTGCGCCCGCTCCCGCTCCCGAAGCTCAGCCGCGAGGGCCAGGCGCGTCCGCACCAGCGCCGTGATGTCGTACGAGTGGATGAGCGCGCCGACGACCTCCGTGTCGTGGCGCAGCGGGAGGAAGCGGACGTCGAAGTAATAGACCTTCGGCCCGCCGGGCCCGGGCTGCTCGAGCCGAAACTCCGGGTCCGACCAGGGCTGGCCGGAGTCATAGACGTGCTGCAGCGCCGCCAAGAGCCTCGGAACCCCCGGGTTCCGCGAGTCGCCGAACTCCCTTCCGAGGGGACTGTCTCCGAGCTGGGCGACCTTGCGGTACGCATCGTTGACGTACTCGTAGACGAAGCGCGGGCCGCGCACGACAGCAACGAACGCCGGCGTCAGGAGGAGCGCGTCGAGCAGCTGAGCAGCAGATTCGGGCTTGTCAGAGCCCCCCACGAACCAAGCCTACACCACCGTCGGCCTCGCGCGCGCCTAGTTGACGCGCGCCGGTTGACGCCGTCCGGCAGGGCGGCTTTGGTGGCGCGATGCTCAGGGTCCCGGATGCAGGCGATGACGCCATCGCCCTCGCCGGGGCCCTCGGCATCACGCGGACCGCCGCGAGCGTCCTCGTCGTGCGTGGTCTTCGCGATCCCGAGCCGAGCGTCCGCTTTCTCGAGCCGCGCCTCGCGCACCTCACCCCGCCCGACGATATGAGGGACCGCAGCGAGGCGGTCGCGCGAATCGCCCGCGCCGTCAGGGCCAAAGAACGCGTGTGCGTCTTCGGCGACTACGATGCGGACGGCATCACGGCGGCCGCGCTGCTCACCGACGTCCTCCGGGCGCTCGGCGCCGAAGTGTGCACGCTCCTCGCCGACCGCTTCGGCGGCGGCTATGGCCTGTCCGACGCCGCTCTGTCGCGGGTGCGCTCCACGGCCGCGACGCTCCTCGTGACGTGCGACTGTGGGTCGAGCGACCACGAGCGGCTCGATCGGGCGCGTCGCGCCGGCCTGGACGCGATCGTCATCGACCACCATCGCGTGCCGGACGCGCCGCTGCCCGCGCTGGCCTTTCTCAACCCCCACCGCCCCGAATGCGGCTTCGCCTACAAGGGGCTCGCTTCGGTGGGGCTCGCGCTCTCGGTCGCGGCGGGGGTTCGCGCCGCGCTCGGGGTCACGCTCGACCTGCGTCACTGGCTCGACTTCGTCGCCATCGGAACGGTCGCCGACGTGGCGCCGCTCGACGGCGACAATCGAGCGCTCGTGCGGGCGGGCCTCGCCGCGATCGCTCGCGGCCTTCGCCCGGGCACGCGCGCGCTCGCCGAGATCGCCGGCTGCGCAACAACGACGCCCACCGGCGAGGACGTCTCGTTCCGTCTGGCGCCGCGGATCAATGCGCCCGGACGGCTGCAGAACCCCGACCTCTCGCTCGCGCTCCTCTTGGCTACGAGCGACGCCGAGGCGCGGCGCACGGCCGTGGAGGTCGAAGCCCTGTCGACGCAGCGCAAGGAAATCGAGCGCGGGGTGATGGCCGAGGCGCTCGCGATGCTCGCCGATCCGGAGCTGGCGCGTCTGCCGTCGATCGTCCTGGCCAAGCAGGGGTGGCACCCAGGGGTGGTCGGAATCGTCGCCGGCCGCCTCGTGTCGCGGTTTCGCAAGCCCACGGTGATTGTCGCGCTCGATGGTGCTCGGGGTCGCGGCTCGGCGCGCGCCCCGCAGGGGTTCTCCGTCTACGACGCGCTCGCCTGCTCCCGCGAGCTACTCACCGGGTTCGGCGGGCACCACGCGGCCGCGGGGGTGGAGGTGTCGAGTGATCGCATCGAGGCCTTGCGCGAGCGGTTCTCGGAGGCGTGCGCGCAGGCCGGGGTCCCCGACACGACCCCGCGATGGGACGCCGACGCCGAGCTGCGCGAAGGGGATCCGCCGGGCCGCGTCTTCGGCGACCTGGCGCGGTTCGAGCCCTGCGGACAGTCCAACCCAGCGCCTCGGGTGGCGATCGAGGGCGCTCGTGTGCTCGGCACCCGCGAGCTACGTGGCGGACACCTGAAGCTGTGGCTCGAAGTAGGCGGAGGCCCCCTCGCTTGTTTCGGCCCGGAGATGGGCGGGCTCGTCGCGAGCTTGGGCACCCGAGCGCGGGTGGCGGGCGCCTTGCGACGCGACC
>DATGJA010000094.1:0-5077 GCA_035295445.1 Polyangiaceae bacterium
GCCGAAATCGATAGATAACCTCGGCGCACTTAAGACGAAACGTGGCCGACACAATCACCATACGGGTTCGATAGTCGTCTGCGGCCAAGCTGGCGCAGGCGCAGGAGCGAGCGTTTCGCGCCGTGGACCGGCGGTCGACCGTGGCGGCGACGAAAGCCAAGACAAGGAGATGATCGCGAGCCCGTCGTCCGAAGGGTGACCGGGGAGGTTGACGACCGACAACAGCATTCGCTACGGCTACTTCAACGGTCCGACGAACGTGGGCGTGAAAACTTCTTGAGCTGGATGGTCTACATTGTCCTTCCTCTAAAGCCCGTGAGGACCGCAATGGGAATTTGCATGAACACGTTGGGGATCCGGGCGATGCTGCTCGCCTCGACGCTCGGCCTCGTGGGCGTCGTCGCTGCGACGGGCTGCAGTCAGGTGGAGGGGTCCCGGTGCAATCCGGCCCTCAGTCACGACGAGTGCGACAACGCGCCCGCCGTCCAGTGCGTCCAGCCGGCCGCGCCGGCCTGCAACGGCGAGGCATACTGCTGCGCCGTGGACTCGAACGGCAATATCACGAGCACAGAGTCGAATTGTCAGTTCCTGACTCGGTGCCAGATGGCGTCCGCCAACGAGGATGCGGGCGCGTCGAGCGGTTCGGGCGGCGGCGGGACTCCGGAGGCATCGGTGACCGACGCTTCACCGGGCAATTGATCCGCGGGGTCCCGAACGTCGACGTGTTCGGCGGCGTTCACGGACGCGCCGCGGCAAACCGGCGCGCGCGCGCGAGGACGCGCTGTGCTTCATCGGAGTCGTCGGTTCCCACGGCGACGACGAAGCCGTCGCCCGTCGATTCTGCGACGATGTCCAGCCAGGCCCCCGGCAAGACGTACGGGTCGTCCGGCGATGCCCGCTCGCGACCCAGCGTGACGGCGGCCTGATGGCACTCGATGCTGCGCTGCAGCGTCTCCTGGGACATGTCGGGGCGCGCCCGCAGGCGCAGCCGCGCCCCCCGAAGGCGCGGCGCGCGCTCGTTCCCCGACGCCACGTGACCGTACGCGGGCTCTACCTCCTCGACAATCGAGGACGACGGCGCCTGCCGGTCCGCTTCCGAGCGGGCGTACGTGCAGCGCTGCCCCAGGTCCCGAGCACGGCTCATGGGTGATCGCAGGTCGGGAAAAAGCGGGTTATACGTGCACCCGACCGCGGCCACGGCGAGAATCCATCGGGCCTCACGCATCGCCCGGAGCCTCAGGCAGGCCGTCGAGCTCGGGCACCTCCGCGTCTCGCGGCAAGAACAGGCGGAACGCGGCGCCACCCCCTTCCCGCCTCTCGCAGCGGATCCGACCCCCGTGAACCGTCGCGATGCCCCGGCATATCGTCAGGCCGAGCCCCATTCCACCGGGCACCTTCGGATCCATGCGTCGAAACTTTTCGAAGATCGCTTCCTCTTGTCCGGCGGGGACGCCGGGCCCACGATCGGCCACCTCGATCTCGACGCCCCCGTCGACCGTGCGGACGCAAATCTCGACGGGGCTCGACGGCGGCGTGTATCGAACGGCGTTTTCGACGAGGTTGAGGAGGACCTGCTCGATCAGCGTGGCGTCGAACGGCGCGAGGTTTGCGTCCGGTTGGATCGACACGCGGACGGGCCGGCCCTGAAGCTGCTCGTCGAGTCGATTCAAGGCTACGCCGACCACCTCTTCGAGCGGCTGCCACTCCTTGCGCGCCCGCAGGGCCCCCGCTTCGAGTGACGTCATGTTGAGCAGGTTGCGCACGAGAACGTTCAGGCGGCTGGCCTCATCCGAGATGGTCTGCAAATACTCGTGGTGCCGTTCGGGCGAGAGAGCACTCCCAGGATCGAGGATCGCCGTGACCGCTCCTTTCACGACGGCGAGGGGGGTGCGAAGGTCGTGCGAGACGGAGCTGAGGAGCGCGTTGCGCAGTCGCTCGCGTTGGACCTCGACCTGCGCCCTCTGCGCGTCCTCGGCCAGCTGGGCGCGCTCGATCGCGAGGGCAATCTGGCTGGCATAAGCGTCGAGAAGCTCCCGATTCGCAGCGTTGCCCAGCAAGTCGTGACCGTTCGGGCGAATCACGAGGACCCCGAGGGACCCTCGAGCGCCGCGGAGGCGCACCAGGTCGTCTCCCCCTTCCCCCTGGCTCATCGTCGACGGCGTCGCCTCGTCCGTCAGCGCGCGTGCCGCGGCCAGCGTCGACGGCGACGGCGCGTCGATGCAGCGCTCCGGCGTGGAGACACCGGCCGGCATGAGGTCGTCGCCGACACCCTTGAGCAGCACGGTGACGTCCCGAGCAAAAGTGGCGTGCAAGTGGGCGCAGGCCACTCGGACGATGTCGTCGCTCGTGCGTGCAATCGAAACCTCTCGACTCATGGCGTAGAGGCGCGCTGTCCTCACCTCGCGCTCACGCACCGCCGCCGCGCTTTCTCTCACTCGTTGCATCAAATTGCTCACGACGAAAGCCACGAGAAGCATGATGGCAAACGTCACGACATATTGCTTGTCGGCGACCGCGAGGCTGAAGTACGGCGGGATGAAAAAGAAATCGAGGGCCGCCACGCTCACGACCGCCGTCGAGAGCGACGCTGCATAGCCGAAGCGGATCGCGACCACGACCACGCCCAGCAGATACAGCATCACGATGTCATGAAGGCGGTGGTCGAGGACGAGGCGGCAGACGATCGTGCACGTCGCGGCGGCGACGCCGCTGACGAGGGCCGACCGCGCCCACGACGTCTGCCTGAGAACGATCGTGACGTTGGTGCGGGCGAGACCTCTTTTTCCGGAGAGGTGGTGCGCCGACGTCGGGTCTAGCAAGCCATCACCCGAGTTTCAGGCGATATCCCCCGCCCGCTTCCGTCACGAGGTATCGCGGGCTCGAGGGGTTACGCTCCAGCTTTTGCCGGAGTTGTCGTACGTGCGCCCGCAGGTAGTGCGACCGTCCTGCCGCCTTCGTGCCCCAGACGGCGGCCACGATCTGCTCCTCTGTGAGCGACCTCCCGGCCAGCGTCAGCAGGAGCTTGCACTCCAGGGGGGTGATGTGAATCTCGCGGCCTTCCACGAAGACTGAACGCCTGTCGCGATCGATGCTGACCCGCTCACTGACCATCTCCATCCCGGGGCGCTGGTGTCGCATGCGGGCCGCCTGGCGAAGCCAGACCCGCATTCGAGCCAGCAGGTCGAGAGGCGCGGCAGGGCTCACCATGTAATCGCTCGCTCCGGCGTCCAGCACGGCGGCCCGCTGCGCCACCCGCGACCGTTCCAGCAGCACGAGGATCGGGGCCGTCGTGCGCTCGCGAAGCTTCGCGGTGAGCCCGACGGCGTCCACGTCGGGGTGACTGCCGTCCATGAGGATGAGGTCCGCCTCGAGAGACCCACCGAGGGTTACCGTACCGGCGCGTGCCAGCGCCCTGAGCGTTCGAAAGCCGTGAGCAGCCAGGGTCGACACCAACGATCGTCCGGCGTTCGAATCACCTTCGACGACGAGAATGAGCGGTTGAACGCCGAACGGTCCGCTCATCGCGACCTGCCGGCGAGGGCCGTGGATCGAGAAGACATCCGCGACCTTGCTCTACAGCGCGCATCACTAAAAATTTCATAAATTTCACGCCTAACAAAAACGTCAGACATGTGGCGCGCCTCTGCCCTCCCGGCGTGGCGATTCCACGACCGTGGTCGTTTACATCTCGTTGATACGAATCGACCACCTATTTATCGGCATTTTAGGTGGAGCGAACGTATACCCCGTGGTGGGTGCTGATGCGCGAAGCCACCGCGATGAACGCCGATCAGAACACCGGGGGCATAGACGCGGAGTCTACCCATGAGGGCTCTGGCGGACACCCGCGGCCCGTCATGCCTTTGGTCCTCGTCGTCGAGGACGACGCGCGCATGCGCAAGTACCTGCGCTCGACGCTCGCCGACCAACGCTTTCGCGTCGTCGACGCCGAGACCGGCGCTCAGGCGCTGGTGCAGGCAGCAGGCCACAATCCGGACCTCGTCGTCCTCGACTTCGCCCTGCCCGACTGCAACGCAGTGCACGTCACGACGAAGCTCCGCGAGTGGACGCCCGCGCCCATCTTGATCCTCTCCGCCCACGACGAGGAGCACGACAAGATTGCCGCGCTCGACGCCGGCGCCAACGACTTCCTCACCAAGCCTTTCGGCACCGGCGAGCTTCTCGCCCGCATCCGCGTCTGGCTGCGGCACATGCAGCGCGCCGACGCCGACTCGCTCGAATCGTTCCTCGAGGTCGGGCTTCTGCGCATCGACTTCGCTCGACGCGTCGCTTCTGTGGGCGGCCGCAACGTCCGCCTGACGCCGACGCAATACAAGCTGTTCGGCGTGATGATGCGCAACGCCGGCAAGGTGCTGACCCACGAGCAGATCCTCTTCATGGTGTGGGGCCCGGCGTACACGAAGGAGACGCAGTACCTGCGCGTCTACATGGGCAAGCTCCGCCAGAAGTTCGAGCAGGACGCCGCGCGGCCCAAGTACTTCATCACGGAGCCGGGCGTGGGCTATCGACTGCGCGCGGAGGATTGACGCCGCGATTTTTACGCCGACGTTATGGATGGCACGGCCAAATTTGCAGCGCGCTTACGTCGGTCGTTCTTATTGTCGTATTCGCAAGACGCGATTGTCGCGATCGAGCAATATGGAGATACTGCCATGCATCGTTCCACCCTGGGATTCGGAGCCGTAGTCGTGATTGCAAGCGCCAGCCAGGCCTGCGCTACGCAGGGCGACGCCTTCCGCCACATGAGTGCCGAAGCCCACGAGCAGGTGGCCAACCAGGCCACGAGCGGCGGCGACCTCGGCGCGACGCCGAACGACCATCTGATGGCGGCGGCGCGCCTTCGCGCGGCGGAGCTGTCGGCGTGCGCGGGGGTTCCGGAGTCGGACCGGGACGAAGGACCGTTGGCGCGCCGCAACCAAATCGAGGACGTCGAGACACTCCACGACCGCATTCACACGAAGGCCATGCTCCAGCCATCGGGCGTCGCGGTTTACCTGCGCGCCACCCCCGGACTCACGGAACAGTGGCTTGGACGCGTCCTTCTCTGCCATCTGGC
>DATGJA010000095.1:0-14049 GCA_035295445.1 Polyangiaceae bacterium
CGAGCGCGCGGCGCAAGCGCGTCGAATCGACTGACGGTAGGGAGCGGAGGGCGCTCCCCCCGACCACGACTCAGTGGCCGAAGAGGTCCACGTGGGCGCCGCACCCGAGGACGATGGCGTAGTACGTCGTCTGCGCCGCTCCCGGGATGGCCTGACTTCCCTGAAAGGCGGGAGCCGTCGCGCCGTCGCCCTGGTTGGGCGCGAACGAAATGTTGCCGCTCGTGTCCGTGAGCGACCCGCCGGACACTGTCACGAGGGGCGAGATGGCGAACCGGTGGTTGATTCGGATCTCTGCGCCGAAGCCGAGGCGCAGGAACTCGAAGCCCGTCGCGCTCCACGACCCGGACGGGTTCGAGAGGTCGAACGACCGGAAGCCGAAGGACAGGTCGCTCACGAAGCCCACGTTGTCGACGTCTCCGGCGATGTACCGGAATCCGATCCCGAGAAAGCTGGTCCTCGCCTGCGTGTTCGAGGTGTCGAACCGATGTCCGGCCGCCGCGAACCCGAGCTCGATCCCGAGGTAGGGGACGTAGCGCTTGTCGAGCCGAGCCCCGATGTCGAGCTCCAGCCCAAGTCCGGTTCGCACGAAGTTGCCCGTCGTCTCCACCTGTTGCGTGGCCGGGTTGTCGTAGATGCCGCCGCCGTAGGCGAGGATGCCGAGACGCCCTCCGGCCCACAGCGCATAACGCGGGGCATGCTTCTCCACCTCCGGCTCGACGTACACGACGGGCGGCGGGGGCGGAACGAGCGGACCGGGGGGAGGAGGCGGCGGAGGTCCGGGGGGCGGGGGAGGCGGCGTCGGCGAAGCCGTGCCGGCCGCGGCCGCCGGCGGAGGGGTCGGCGGCGGTGGTGGAGGCTCGGCGCTCGCGGGGGGGAGGGGCGGGAGCGGCGCCTGAGCGAGGCTTCGACCGCCCCAGGTCATGCCGAGAACGCTGAGGATGCCAAGACAAAGCACGGGCGCCGGGCGCATAAGCACGTCCTCATGATATGCGACGAGGGGCGGCCATGGCGAACGCCTGGAAAGACATGGGCCGGTACGGCGGTGTGGGGATCGAGCTCGTCTTGACGATCCTCATCGCCGCGGGCATCGGTCACTGGCTCGACGTCCGCTACTGGCACGGCTCGGGCTGGGCCACGGCCGTGGGTTTTTTTTTCGGGGTCGCGGTCGGCTTTCGCAACCTGATTCGTACCGCCGGACAGATGCAGCGCGACATCGAGCGGGCAGAGGCCGACGATCCGCAGGCCCACCGCTGGACGACCGACGAGAGCTGGACCTACAAAGACCCCCCGGATGCTCCCGGCGACGGGACGCCGCGCAAGGACGACTGACGCAGTGACTCGCTCCCCCCCGGCTCCTCGCTTCGACGGACGATTACGAATGTCGATCCGTACGGTTGCGCTGAGCGGCGCCGTGCTCGCGCTGGGCGCGCTGGCGTTCTTCGGCGCGCGGGAGGGGTTCTCCGCGGCGGTGGGTGCGGCACTCGCCACCGTGAACCTGTGGGCGCTCGCTCGGGTCGTCGCCGAGCTTCTCCCTCCTGCTCCCGCGGCCGGCTCGGCCTCCGCGCCCCCAGCGCCCGCCGCCAAAGCGGCAGGACCCTGGACGCTCGTCGGCCTCCTCAAGATGCTTGGCCTCCTCGCGATCGCGTGGCTGCTCATGCGTCACGGGGTGGTGGCGCCGCTCGCGATGCTCATCGGCTTCGGCGCCTTGCCGATCGGCATTGCCATCGGCTCGATCGTGAGCGATAGAGGCGCCGACGCTCCACCCCTTGGTCCGTAGTCCCATGCCCGAGCACACCACGTTCTTCACATACTTCCTCGCGCAGTTCCCGGCGCTCCGGCAGAACATGAGCGTCTTCGGTAAGAGTTTTCTCGGCCAGCAGCCGGTCGGGGTCCACAGCGCGGAGCCCATCGCCGCCAGCCTCGCCGTCATGCTCCTCATCCTGCTGCTGGTCGCCCTGGTGCGTCCTGCGCTCGCAGACTACGACCGCGCGGTCATCCCCGAGGCGACGCTCACCCTCCGCACCTTCTTCGAGGTGTGGATCGGCTACTGGTACGGGTTGATGAAGGACATGATGGGCCCGAAGCGGGCCAAGCAGTACTTCCCGCTCGTCGGCTCGCTGTCGATCTTCATCATCCTCTCGAACGTGCTCGGACTCATCCCGGGCTTCTCGCCGCCCACGTCCAACTGGAACGTCACCATGGGCTGCGCGGTGGTCGTCTTCGTGATGTTCAATTACTACGGATTCCGCGAAAACGGCCTGGGCTACGTGAAGCACCTCTTCGGGCCGTGGCTTGGCTGGCCGCTCGTCCCCGTGAACCTCCTCCTCTTCGTCGTGGAGACGTTCTCGCTCTTCATCCGGCCGATGACCCTCAGCATCCGTCTGATGCTCAACATGGCGGTCGATCACCTGCTCGTGACCATCGCGCTCGGCATGATCGCGCTCTTCTTGCCGGTGCCGGTGCTCGTCCTCAGCACCCTGGTTTGCATCGTTCAGGTGCTCGTTTTCTGCATCCTCACGTCGATCTACATCACGCTCGCGACGGAGCACGACGAGCACGAGGCCGAAGCCAAGGGCCATGGGTCCGGCGCGGCTCACGCCGCGGGCGCCGGCGCGTAGCCCCCCCCGCGGGCCATTGTCGAACGTCGCGCCCGACCCTACGGGGTGTCCCTCGATCACCAAGCCCCACTAGCCACCCGGGCGAAAAGCGACTAAGAGGGGCGCCCGGAAATTCTTCGCCCACTCTACTTCAAGCAGGAAAGCCAAGGAGCCAGTGACGATGTCGACCCCGAAGAAGCACGCCCTCGCGGCGCTCACGTTCGCCGCCACCTTCCTCGTTCCGCTCGCAGCGCTCGCGCAGGACGACCGGGCCGGGTCCAACATCTTCGACGTCAGGGCTTGGGCCGCCGTCGGCGGCGGTCTGGCCATCGGCCTCGCGGTGCTCGGCGGCGCTCTCGGCCAGGGTCGCGCCGCAGCCGCAGCGCTCGAAGGCATCTCCCGAAACCCCGGCGCTTCCGCGCGCATTCAGACGCCGATGATCCTCGGGCTCGCCCTCATCGAGTCGCTCGTCCTCATCGCGTTCGTCATCGCGTTCTGGCTCCGCGGCATCGCCGCCGGTTGATCAATCCCCCCTCGCGTCCGATGCGCCCTGCGCGTCCGCCTGGGCGTCGGGGGACGGGCCGTCGCGCGGAGCGTCCGGCGTGGACGCCTCGGGAGGGGGGGAGGCCGGCGGCTCCTCGGAGGCGTCCGGCGCTTCGCCTCCGCCCTCGGGGGTGGATGCGTCCTGACACGGGTCGGGACACGCGAAGCGCAGCGCGGTGCCTCCGTCGGGGGTGGTGAGGGGGAAGCACTGGCAAGAGTCGTAGTCTCGCTGGATCGGACAGCTGCTGGGGTACGCGCACTGGAGGCCCGCGAGCGAACAGTTGACGACGCGCGCCATGGCCTCGGACGCGGGGCAGCTCGCCGACGCGTCGACGCGCGGCGGGCACGCGGGCAGGGTGCCCGGGACCAGCGCCTGTCCGGTTCGGTCGATGCACGCGAAGTGGCCGCCCATGCACGTGCAGGTCGCGGTGACCGTGAAGATCCCGCACGAGTATTCGGGAGCGCAGACGAGGCCGGGATGGCAGGGCGCGCCGATCGCGCTCGCCACGTCGGCCGGGCAAACGAGGTCCGCGTCGGGGGCGGGGGCGCCGGGGGAGCTGGAGTCGCACGCGGTGAAGACGGCGAGGCCGAGGAGCACGGGCCCGGCGAAAAGTCGCTGGGAGCCGAAGCGGTAGGGGTGGGGCATGGTCTGGGCGGCGCCCATTATGGACTGGATCGCCTGTCTCAGCGGACCCGAACGACGCTCCCCGGATCGACCGGCACCGGGAGCGCGGCGACCCATCCGGCCGCCAGGTGCGGTCCCGTGAAGGCGAAGAGCCACTTCGCGTCGAGCGGCGCGAGGTTCACGCATCCGTGGCTCTTGGTGTGGCCGAAGTCGCGGTGCCAGTACGTCCCGTGCAGGGCCACCCCGTGTTCGAAGAACTGCGTGTACGGGACGTCCTCCATCGAATAGTGGGCGTCGAGATCGCCCCGCTCGACGTTGTCCATGTCGGTCGCCTCGAGCTTGACCCAGACGCGATGCGCCCCGGTCGGCGTCGGGCTGTCGGGCCGGCCGGTGGAAACGAGCGTCGCGTAGACGGGACGCGCGCCCTCGTACGCCACGAGCGTCTGGGACGCGAGCTCGACGTCGACCCAGCGTTCATCGGGGCGCGTGACCTCGGCCGGGGGCGTCGACAGCGTCGGACGCGCCAGGTCCCGCGTCTGCATCCACGCCGCCTCGTCGACTCGCACCATGGCTCCGCTGATCTCGTGGACGCGGACGAGCTCGAACCGCACCCGCGCGCCCGAGGGCTTGTGCTTCGTCGACGCCTCCGTCCACACGCTCGCCTTGTCGGCGAGCACCCACGCCACGTCGAGCGCACCGTCCGCCAGCGCCTCTCCGCGGAACGTCGAAGGGCGCGCCGCGGAGAGATCGCTCAGCGCGATCCAAACTCCCTTGGTGGTGAGGACGAAACCCTGGGTCGTCCCGGACGGACCGGGGGCCGTGCGCTGCTGGACGGCGGCCACCGCCCAACCCCCCTCGAGCTCGCGATCGGCGGTCCCTTCTTGCGCCGAGTCCAGGCTCGCGTACGCGCTGGCCCCGTCTCCCCGCACGAAGAAGTAGCGCGCCCGCAGGCCGTCCTCGCCGGGGGTCGGCGCGCGGGGTTCCGGCGGGGCGCCCGAGAGCCATGCCTCGTCGGAGCAGACCCATGCGAGCGGACCGACGAGCCACCAGACCCCGGAGCACCCCGAGCCGCGCTTCGCACCGAAGAACGGCAGCGTCGCCCCCGCGCGCGTCACGCCTCGCCGGCCGCCCGCGCGCGTCGGCCCGCCGAAGAGCACCATGTCCCCGGGCCCGCCGTCGTCCGCCGCCTTGGGCGCGACCGAGCGGGCCCACGGGGCGGGCGGCACTTCACCCTCGGCGATCCACGGGGGAACCGGCGCCCCCGCGGCCCCCGTCGAGGCCGCGAGCACTCCGAGGGTCGCGACCCCGATCGCGCGCAGAGACGGCGGCCGACTCACGACCGCGACTGGGGGATTCGCAGCTTGAACGTGGCCCCCCGCGCGGACGACTGCACCGCGATGGTCCCTCCGTGCTCTTCCGCGATCTTCTTGACGATCGCCAGTCCCAGCCCCGTGCCGCCCTTCTTGCCGCTCGTCACGAACGATTGGAAGAGGCGGTGCTCGATCTCCTTGGGGATGCCGGGGCCAGTGTCCGAAAACGAGACGACGAGCTCGCCCGTCTCCTTGTCGCGCGTCACCTTGATGACGAACTTGCCCCCCTTCGTCCCCATCGCGTCGGCGGCGTTGCGCGCGAGGTTGTGGACGACGCGCAACATCTTGCCCTCGTCGAAGCGCGCGGTGCCCCGCTCTTGCACGTCGACGACGAGCTCGACCCCGCGGCGAGCGAGCTCCGGCTCGAGCTGCTGGCCGACGTCGTCGAAGAACTTCTGCAGGTACACCCTGCGCAGAAGGACGCTCTTCTCGCCGCGTGCGAACTCGAGGACCTCGCGCTGCATGGCCCCGATATGGTCGAACTGCTTGAGGACGAGGTCCGCGTATTTCTCCCGCTGCGAGGCGTCCTTGGACGATTGCATGAGCTGCACGTATCCGCTGATGACCGTGAGCGGCGTCTTGAGGTCGTGGATGACGCTGGACAAGAGCCTTCCGATCGTCGACAGGCGCTCTTCTCGCTCGCGTCCCTCGCGCGCGAGCTGCAGGCGAATGGCGGTCGATGCGTTCGCGCTGATGAGCTCGAGCAGCTCGCGGTCCTCGTCGTTGAAGGGGCGGCCCGCCCGTTTGTTGTAGATGGCGATCGCCCCGATCGCGGCCTTGTGCTCTCCCTCGAGCGGCACGATGAGCGCCGTGCGGGCGGCGCCGCTGCCCGCGCGCTCGTCGAGAACAGGGTCGCGCCGAGGGTCGTTCTCCGCGTCGCTCGAGACGAGGACCTCGCCGTGGCGCATGGCCCACCCGATGAGACCGACGTCCTCGGGATAAGGTACGCGGCGAAGCTTCTTCGTTCGCTCGTCGATGACGTAGAGGACCCCCGCGCCGTCCTCCGGATCGCGCAGCGCGACCGCGCCGACCTTCGCCTCGCAAGCGCGGATGGCTTCCCCCAAGACCGCCATGAAGAGCTCTTCGAGCGAGGTGGCCCGGCCCATCGCGTGCTCGAGGTCGAAGAGAAGCTTCAGGTCCCGCACGCGATGCTCGAGCTGCTCTTTGGTATCGAGAAGCTGGATGTTCTTTTGCGTGACGGACATAAAGAGGCGCGAGTTGTCGATGCTGACCGCGGCTTGCGTGGCCAGCGCGGCGAGGATGTCGGAGTCGTCGTCGGTGAACTCGCCGCGGCGCTTGTTGAGCACCTGGACGACGCCCATCGTCTTCCCGAGGTGATTCTTCATCGGGGCGGCGAGGATCGAGCGCGTCCTGTAGCCCGACACCATGTCCCATTCCGCGTTGAACCGCGGGTCCTTGTAGGCGTCGCGGACGTGGAGCGGCTTGCCCGTGCGCGCCACGTGACCGGCGATCCCGTGGCCGATCTTCAGGCGAATCGACCGTACCTCGCGGCCGTGCGCCACCTGCGACACGAGCTCGTCGTTCGCCTCGTCGAGCAGGTAGAGGGTCGCGCGGTCGGCGTCGAGAGCGTCGGTCACCTTGTCGAGGATGAGCTCCAGCAATCGGTCGAGGTCGAGGGTCGTCCCGAGAGCGACGCCCACCTCGCGGAGCGCCTTGCTGACGCGCATTTCGCGCGCCAGCGCGCTCTCGACGTCCGCCAAGCGGGCGTCGATCGAGCGAACGGGGTCCGACTTCGGCGTCACCTCGCCATCCTACCAGCGCACCCCTCGCTGGGTCCTCCATCGAACGCGCGCCTCGCAGCGATCTGGACCGAGACGAAACGGCAAGCCCTTGTGACACGTTTGCCGCACGAAAACGCCCGGGCTAGGTTCGCGCGCCGCATGCCGCGCACGCTCGTCGTCTCGCCAACTTACAACGAAAAGGAGAACTTGCCGCGCCTCGTCGACGCGGTCCGGCATGCCCTGCCGGACGCCGACCTTCTGGTCGTCGACGACAACTCACCGGACGGGACCGGCGCCCTCGCGGACAGTTTGGCGGCGAAGGACGGTCACGTTCGCGTCATCCATCGGTCCGGCAAGTTGGGGCTCGGCACCGCCTACGTCCAGGCGTTCCTGGACGGCTTGGCACGAGGGTACGCGCGGTTCTTCGAGATGGATGCCGATCTGTCGCACGACGTGCGCTACTTGCCCGACTTCGTTCGCGCCTTGGACGAAGGGTACGACGTCGTGATCGGGTCGAGGAACATCCCCGGCGGCGGCGTCGAGGGGTGGGGGATGGGCCGGCATTTCATTTCCAAGGGGGGGAGCTTCTACTCGCGGACCATCCTCGGCTTGCCCATCCGGGATTTGACGAGCGGCTACAAGGCGTTCACGGCTCGGGCGCTCGAGGCCATCGGCCTCGCCGACGTGCACTCGAACGGCTACTCGTTTCAGATCGAGATGACGTACCGCGCGATCCGGCGGGGGATGCGCGTGAAGGAGGTGCCCATCGTGTTCGTCGACCGGACGCTCGGTCGGTCGAAGATGAGCCGGCGCATCTTCCTGGAGGCGGTCGGGATGGTGTGGAAGCTTCGCTTCGACGCGCTCCGAGGCGCGTTGTAGGGGCGCGAGTCACACCGGGCGCTTGCGCCGAACGAGGCGCAGCGAGCCGCGTTCGCCGCCGCACCAGAACCCCCCGTCGCGCGTCCCCTCGACGCCCGAGATCCCCGCGACCGGCACCCGGAGCTTCTCCTCGACCGTGCCGTCGGCCGCGAGGCGTCGCAGCTCGCTCGGTTTGCCGTCGTAGCTGGCGCCGTGCCAGAGCGCGCCGTCGACGCACGACACCCCCGTGACGCATCGGTCGGAGGTCAGCGTCTTGATCAACTCGCCCGTCTCGGCGTCGATCTTGTGGATGCGCGACTCGTCCCCGACGAAGAGGTAGCCGTCCGCCCACGCCAGGCCGCTCGGGCGTCCCTCGCCGGGCGCGCGGAATCGCCGAAGCACGCGTCCGTCGGCGGGATCGACGACGAGGATGTCGCCCTTCGCGAGCTGATAGATCCGCTCGCCGTCGAACGCGGTGCCCGCGTCCGCGGCCGGCACCGGAACGCGCCGCACGACCTGTCCCGACTCGGGGTCGAACGCGACGACTTCGTCGTTTCGCGCGAACCAGACGAGGGCTCCGTCGAACGTGACGCCGTGGATGGCCCGGCGGTCATCGAAGGGGACGTACTCGCGCACGACCTCGGCGTCGCGTTCCACCGTCGCGTTGCGGGTGCTCGTCGTCATGGCGGGCCTCCTGATTCGTCTTCTCGCACGTCCGGCGCGAGGCCGAGGAGTAACATCCGTGACGCGATCGGCGTCCCCGGCCGGTGATAGCGGACGTTGCGTCCGCTGCCCGTGCGCTCGGCCCGCCCGCCCGAGACAAGCTCGCCAAGCGCCCGTTGCGCCGTGCGCTTCGAGATCCCAGCGCTCTCGGCCACCCGCTGGGCGGACCAGGAGGCCCCGTCCCCGAGGAGAATGGCCACGCGGGTCGCGTCGTCCTCGGCGGCGGGAACGAGGAGCGCCACGTCGCGCCGGGAGACGAGCGCGTAGCCGTCCGAGGTCGCGCGCGGTTCGGCGCCCAGCCCGTCGAGGAGCTTGCGCAGGCGTCCGACTTCGACCCGGAGACGGCCGCGGTGCGAGTCGTTGATCCGTCGCGCGTCGAACGCGCGCGCGGCCAGGTCGTCGCGCGGCACCGATCCCGGGGCGGCCCGCGCGAGGGCCACGAGCAGGGAGAAGAGAACGGGCCGCTTGGCCAGCGGAACGCGAGCACGCCCGGTGATCACCGCCCGACGGCAGGCGTCGACGAGCAAGAGGTCCCCGCGAGCGGCCTCCTCGATGGCGAAGAGGTTCGCGTCGCGCGTGGCACCGGCGCGCTCGATCCGCGCGATGGGCAGGACGAGCTCGGCCTCGAGCGCCGCGATCTCGCGCGCGAGGAGGCGGTGGTTGTCTCTTTTCAGCGCGTGCCGCGCGCGGTCCAGGGCGTCGCGGGCGGCCGTGGCGTTGAGCGCGCGTGCCGCGATCTCGGCCTCGGCGAGGCAGGCGACGGCGCGCACGTCCGGGGCGAGCTGGGACCCGAGCACGGAGGCGACCACGCGTCGCGCCTGGCCGAGCCTTCCCATGAGCACCTCTGCCCGCGCGAGCACGAGTCGCTGCCTGGCCGCGTTGCCCGCGTCGCCGAGGCGCTCGAGCTCGTCGGCGGATTGCCTCGCCGCCTCGGCCGCGCGTGCCGCGTCCCCCTCCCCGAGCGTCACCTCGACGAGCGCCGCGCGGACGCGCGCGAGCAGCCGCGGGTCGTCGGTGGCGGCGGCAGCCCGATCGAGCGCGTCGCGCGCGAGGCCGAGGTCGCCGAGCTGGGCGTAGGCGATCCCGCGCAGCGCGAGGCCGAGCGCGCTCGAGGCGCGTCCGACGAGCGAGAGAGCCTCGAGCGGGTTGCCGCCCGCGAGGGACCGCGCGGCGAACGCCAGCGCCACGGCGACAGGCTCGGGAGTGCGCTCCATGGGCCAGATCGTTAGCAAGATCACGATCTCGAGGCACCGGTTCGTTCGCGTCACCGATGTCACTCCCCGCCCGTCCGCCGCGGGCGCCATAGTCCACGTCGTCGCGCCGGTCCGGAGCCGAGCGCGCACACCCCGGAGAGAAACCCATGTGCCCTCTGTGTCTGACGTCCCTCGCGGTGACCGTGACCACGACGACCGGCGTCGGCGCGGCGGCCGTCGCCGCCGCCGCGCGCGTCGCTCGATCCATCACCCGCCGCCCCGCCGGCGGTTCGGGCGCGTCCGCCCCGACCGATCGACCCGTCGCCTCGCAGCGCCGTCGTTGAGCGCGTCGCGCCTGCTTGCGTCCGCGCGATGGCGCCGACGCCCTCGTCGCGCTACTTCGCCTCAGGCGACCCACGCCAGCGAGGAGATCCACATGATTCGGAAGAGTACGGCAGTCTGGCAAGGCGACGGGCTTCACGGAAACGGCGGCCTCACGACACAAAGCGGGGTGATGCAAGGCCAGCCCTATTCGTTCAAGACGCGATTCCAGAGCGAGGACGGCAAGGCGGGCACCAATCCCGAAGAGCTTCTCGGCGCCGCGCACGCCGGCTGCTACGCGATGGCCTTGTCGTTCGCGCTCACCGACGCCGGACATCCCCCGGCCGATCTCCGCGTCACGGCGGCGGTCGACCTCGGCAAGGTCGAGGGCGGCTTCGCCATCGGATCGATCGCGCTCGATCTCGAAGCGCGGGTCCCCGGGATCGACGACGCCAAGTTCCAGGCGGTCGCGGAGGCCGCAAAGAAGGGCTGCCCCGTCTCCAAGGCGCTCGCGGCCACGCCCATCACGCTCACCGCGAAGCTCGTCCGGTGACCGGCGAAGCGCACGAGGGGCAGACCGACGACCTTTTGAAGACGCTCGCCGACGAGTGGTGGGGCGTCACAGCTCGACCTTCGTCGCAGCGATGACGACGTGCGGGTACGGGAGGACGTCCGGCACGCGGACGATTCGCACCCGGAAGCCGAGCTCGGCGAGCATCTCGCCCCACTCGCGATGGTGCCTGTACGCGAGCGGCTCGCGCCACCCCACCATGAGGCGATCGAGCGCCTCGGTGAAGAGGAGACCGAACCGCGGCTCGGTCGTGATGTCCTTGATGATCAAGACTCCGCCCGGCAAAAGGAGCGATCGGAGGCGCTCGAGCACCGGCCGCTGGCCCTCCCGCGGCAGGTGGTGCATGACGTCGAGGACATAGACCGCGTCGAACGGCCCCTCGAGGGGCGCGTCGCGGACGTCGCCGACGACGAACTGGTGCTCCCTCAGCGCGAGCCGGTCCGCCACCCGCCGCGCGAGACCGACGCGCCTCGCGTCGGGGTCGACGCCGACGATGCGCCGACGGGGTTGGGTCTGGCCGAAGTACGCCGCGAACAACCCGAAGCCGCACCCGACGTCGAGAACGAGCCCGTCGTCCGGGAGCAGAAGGTCCATGACGCTCAGCAGCTTGGGCCGCAAGATCGAGAACCGGACGAGCGAGTAGGCGCGCTCGATCGGCGGTAGCGCCCGCACGATGTTGCGGATCGCGCCGGCGCCGTAGACCTCCGGCGCGTCGAACGCGGGGCGCCCCGAGCCGAGCCGCGACCGCAGGAGGCGGAACCTCGACGCAGGGGGCTCGGGCACCTCGGGGGCGGACACGACCCCCTCGTACCACGACGGCCTGCGGCGCAGCTCTCAGTTCGTGACGGCCGAGTGCACGCCGGGCCCGGGAGGCGTGACGCAGAAGAGGCGAGACCCGCCCGTGCTCGAGCAGTCGACGTCCGACGAACAGCCGACGGGCGTGCATACGCCGCTCGGTCCGCACACGGTCCCGTTGAACGGCTGCCCCGACAGGTCCCCCGACGGACTGCAGTCGAGGTCGACCTTGCAGGGAATGCCGCACACGCCATTTTTGCACTGCGCGCGCGCCTTGCCGAGCTGCGAGAAGCAGTCCGCGTCGTTGGCGCAGGGGGTCGCGACGCAGAGCTTCTTGGTAGCGTCGCACGAGAACCCGTTCTGGCAGTCGAGGTCCTTGGCGCACTTGAGGAAACACGCGCCGGCGTTGCACGCGCAGTCGCTGCCGCGACAGGTCACCCCGACCTCGTCGCTCACCGGCTTTCCGTCGCAATCGGCGTCCGCCACGCAGCCGCTCGACGCCGAGAGACATTTCCCGCTCGACGCGTTGCACGTCGTATTGAGGACCGTCCGCGTTCGCGTGAAGGGCGGACAGCTTCCGTAGGCGCCCTGCGGGTTGACCTGACAAGGCGCCGTGTAGAGGCACTTGCCCGCGTTGCACGCCCACGTGTTCGCGGCGCAGTTGCAGTAAGCGTTGTAATAGAAGCACCCCGTGTCCGCCGGCGACCCCGACGCGGGCCTCCCGTTGCAGACCGCCGTGCTGCCGCCGAGCATGATCGACAGGATGTCCTGGCAGTTGAGGACGCTGACGAAGAAGCCCGCGTCCGTCTGTCCGCTCAACCCCAGGCCCGTCGGCAAATCGCAGCAATCGGTCGCGGTCGAGCATTCGCCCGAGCACGTTTTGCCGCTCGCGTTGACCCCGTACGAGACGACGTCGCAGACGGAGCCGTTGCCCGCCGGGACGCAGTCGAGACCGGCGGCGCAGTCGGTGTTGCTTCGACACGCCTCGCCGATTTGGCCGGGCCGCGTTCCCGCTTCGGGCACGGGCGTCGGTCCCCCGCCGTCGCTGCCCTGGCCGACGACCGTGCCGGTGTCCTCCGAGGCGCTCGCGTCGGGGCTCTCGGCGGCCCCCCCGCAGACGTTGGCCACGCAGCGCAGCCCGCTCCCGCAGTCGGCCGTCTTCGTGCACGATTCGCCCGCACCGCTCAGCACTGTCGGGCTGGAGTTCGAGCTATTCGAACAACCCCCCGTCACGGCGCCGAGGACGACAAAGTACGCGGCGCACAAAACTCCCCTGGCTGTCATGGACCCTCCACCCGAATCGACGGCTCCGGCCTAGGGGGTGTCCCTAGTCCGATCTCTCGCTTCGCTCGAGCGTGCGGACTAGCACCGGTCGTGCCCCGCCGTCCTCGACAAGAGCGTGGAGATTCGACCGGTCCCGTTGTGCCGCTTCGTGCCTGGCCTGACAGCCGAGGAGCCCTCCGGGTCGCGCAAGCGCGCCCGGCGGCGGTCGAACCCCGCGGATTTGCAGGGTGGCATGCGAGATGCTCGTGCGCGCGCCGTGGAGGTACGTCATGCGGGGTAAGATCGTGACGGCGGCGATCGCGGGCGCGCTGGCGCTCGCGGCTTCGGGGGCGAACGACGCCCGGGCGTGCGGAGGGTGCTTCGTTCGTCCGCGGCCCACGTCCCAGGTCGGGACCGTGGTCACCGACCACCGGATGATCTTCGCCGTCTCGGCGGCCCAGACCACGCTCTACGATCAGATCGAGTACTCGGGCGATCCCGCGGAGTTCGCCTGGGTCCTTCCGATCCAGGGGCCGGTGACGCTGGGCGTCAGCTCGAACCAGCTCTTTACGGTCCTCGATCAGGCCACGCAAGCGAACATTCTCGCGCCGCCCTACCCGTGCCCGACGTGCAACTGCGCCGCGCGTGGGGGCGGTTTCCCGGGCGGGGGGGGGACGGCGGGACCCTCGGCGGACGGCGCCGACGCGGGCGCCGCGGTGATCGTCATCTCCCAGCAGGTCGTCGGACCCTACGAGACAGTGCAGCTTCACCCGAGCTCGACCTCGGACACGGCCGCCCTGACGGCGTGGCTGCAGGCCAACAGCTACTCGATCCCCGCTTCGATCGACCCCGTCATCGCCGCGTACGTCAACGAAGGGTTCGACTTCCTCGCGATCCGGCTGGTGCCCGGGCAGGGGGTGCAGTCGATGCGCCCGATCAGCGTGACGACCGCAGGCGGCGCGCTCTCGCTTCCCCTCCGCATGGTCGCCGCCGGCACGGGCGCCTCGGTGGGGATCACGCTGTGGGTGGTCTCCGACGGCCGGTACGAGCCGCAGAACTTCGCGTCGTTCACGATCGACCCGGCGAGCCTCGTCTGGGACTGGTCGGCGGGCGGCAGCAACTACGCGACGCTGCGCGCGCAAAAGGAGCAAGCGCTCAACAACCAGGCCTGGCAAATCGAGAGCTCCCTCGATCTAAGCCCGTATTCGATCGAGAGTCCGGTCCTTCAAGATCCGATGGCGTCGTCGTACATCGCGGCGCCCGCGCAGGACGGCGGCGCCGGGCTCTCGCCGATCGAGGCCCGATCGCGGGACCTGAACACGCTCTTTCCTTCGGGCGGGAGCAACGTCCGGGTCACGCGCATGCGGGCGGACCTGTCTCAAGCGGCGCTCGCGACGGATCTGGTCCTTCAGGCGGCGGCGAACCAGTCGGCGCTGTCGAACGTGTAT
>DATGJA010000096.1:0-7330 GCA_035295445.1 Polyangiaceae bacterium
TATGCCGTCGGCTACTGCAACACGAGCAACGCGACCAACGTCGGCGTGGAATATGCCATGCTCGGGTACTTTCAGAACGACAGCAGCGGGTATCCTTTTCACGCGGACAGCATCAGCAGCGAGACGAGCTTTCCGACCCTAGTGACGACGACAGTGGCGGGCTATCCCAAGGGCGGCTCGTCCGCGGGGGCGAGCTGCGGAACGATCACCGGGTACGCGTGGGGCGCGGTGAACCCGACGCCGTAAGATCAGCAAGCACGTTCACCTCGCGTAGCGGCTCGCCGCGAGCTTGCGGAGCTCCTTCTTCTGGATCTTGCCGATCGTCGTCCGCGGCAAGTCGTCGACGACTTCGACGTACCGGGGCGTCTTGTACTTCGCGAGGCTCGACTGGCAGTACGCGATGATCTCCTCGGCGGAGACCTCGACGCCCGACCGGGCGACCAGGTACGCGCAAACCTCTTCCCCCATCATCGAGTCGGGGACGCCCACGACCGCGGCCTCCTTGACCGCGGGGTGGCGATGGATCACCTCCTCGACGTCCTTGGGGTAGATGTTGAGCCCCCCCCGGATGATGAGGTCCTTCTTGCGCTCGACCACGAAGAGGTAGCCGTCCTCGTCCTGGTAGCCGAGGTCCCCGGTGAAGAGCCAGCCGTCCCGGAAAGTCTCCGCCGTCGCCTCCGGGTTGTTGTAGTAGCCGGGGCTGACGTTGGCGCCACGGGCGATGATCTCGCCCACCTGACCTCGCGGCAGATCGCGTCCCTCGTCGTCCACGATCTTGAGCGTCACGCCCTCGACCGGCAACCCCGTCGACCCCAGCTTGCGCGGCATCCCCTCGCGCTCCGACGCCAGCGACGGCGAGGCCTCGCTCAACCCGTAGCCGACGTACATCGTGCCGCCGAACTTCTCCTCGAACCGTTTGAGCTGTTCGGTCGGCATCGGGGCGGCGCCGACCATCCACCGCGTCACCGAGGACGTGTCGTAACGGTGCGCGTTCGGGTGCATGAGCATGTACACGAACATCGTCGGTACGCCCGACATCGCCTTGATCTTGTACGTCTGGATGAGCTCGAGCGCCCGCTCCGCATCGAAGCGACGCATCAGGACCGCGCGCGAGCCGAACACGTATCCGCCGAGCAGGACGCTCAACCCGAAGGTGTGGGCGAGCGGGAGAACGAGCAGGCCCACCTCGCCCGGCTCGCGGTGCCTCGCCGTGTTCCACGCGTTCGTCACGTTGGCGTGGAGGTTCCCGTGCGTCTGCATGACCCCCTTGGGCCGCCCGGTCGTCCCGCTGGTATAGAGGATCGTGCCCAGATCGGTGGGCCTCCGGTCGACAATCTCCGACGCCGGCGAGTCGGCGACGAGCCGGTCGAACGACAGCGCCCCCGAGGGCACCGCCCCGCCTCGACACGCCACGATGACGCGCAGCGCGAGCCCGGCGTTTCGAATCGCCTCGACGACCTTGGGATAGACCTCGGGGGACGTCACGACCGCTTTGGCGCCGGAGTCCACGACGATGTGCTCGAGCTCCCTCGACTCGAGGGCGAAGAGGACCGGGACGATCGTCATCCCCGCGCGCCAGATCGCCGGATACGCGATGAGCACCTCGGGGCAATTGGGCATCATCACGACGACCCGATCGCCGGGGGAGAGGCCCAGGACCCTCAGGGCGGACGCGAATCGCGAGCTTGCCACGTGCAGCGCGCGGTTCGTGTACGTCTTTCCTTCGAAGGAGAGGCGATCGTATTCGCCGAACGACGAGAGGTTCTCTTCGGCCAGAAGGGCGAGGTTCATGCGCTGGCCAAAGGAGTATGGCACGCCGAACGGGGAACCTCACCGCGCCGTACTGCCGAGGGCCTCGGTCAGCCGCTTCGCCACGCTGGGCGCATCCCCGTCGTCGTGTTTGATGTAGACGTAGGCTTCGCTCCAGGGCTGCGCGAGAATCTTCTGGGCCCACTCGCTGACCAGGGCGTCCGGATACGCGTCGCGGCGCAGCCGCAGGTAACCCCAGTCGGCCGTCGCCACGAGGGGAGACTGAAGGGCCTCGCCCTCGGCCACGCAGAGGGCGGCCCCGTGCGCGCGCAAGGCGGCCCACACCTCGTCGTCGAACCATGAGGCGTGGCGAAACTCGAACGCGACGCGCGGTCGCTGGGGCAGCGCTCCGATCTGATCGAGAAATGACGACAGCCGCTCGACGTCCTTGCGCATGAACGGCGGGAGCTGGAAGAGCAGCGGCCCCAGTCGAAGGCCGAGAGTGCCCGCGACCCGCCCGAAGGCCCCCAGGAGCTCGCCCGCGTCCTTGAGCTTGGCGATGTGCGTGATGCGCTGGGGCGCCTTGAGAGCGAAGGTGAACCCCTCGGGCACCTCCGACGCCCACCCCTCGACGAGCTTGGTCGTCGGCATCCGATAGAACGTGTTGTTGATCTCGACCGTCGGAAGGTGCGCCGCATAGAAAGAGAGGAACCGGCGCGCGGGAACGTCCTCGGGATAAAACGGCCCCTTCCACTCCTTGTACGAGTACCCGCTCGTGCCGACGAGAACGCGCATGGCGCCAACGGTTCTAGCAGCCCTTCGCTCTTAGTCCGCACGCTCGAGCGAAGCGAGAGATCGGACGAGGGACACCCCCCGAGTCCCCACGCTCGCTGCTAGACGAGTCGGATCGTGACAAGGGCCTTGCCCGATCGGCCTTTCCCCGCCGGGCGCCCCGAAGGTAAGCTCGCCGCGTGACCGAGAGCTCGAAGACGGGCCGCCGCAGAGCCGTCAAGTCCCTCGCAGTCCTGGGGGGCGCGCTCGGATGCGGCGCGCTGGCCGTTCCGACGGCGCGTTTCGTGATCGAACCGGCCCGGGGCTCAGCGGGCGCAGGGCGGTGGATCAAGACGCTGCGGCTCGATGCGCTGCGCGAGGGCGAGCCGAAGCGAATCGCGCTGATCGCGGACCGTCGAGACGCGTGGACCCTCGAGCGCGACGTCGAGCTCGGCGCCGCCTGGCTCGTCCGGCGGGGCTCGGGCGTCGTCGCATGGAGCACGACGTGTCCCCACCTGGGGTGCGCGGTCGACAGATCGGCCACCGGCGCCGGCTTCAACTGCCCGTGCCACGACTCGAGCTTCGACGCGAACGGGAAGCGGCTCAACGGCCCATCGCCCCGCGACCTCGACGAGCTCGACACGCGCGTAGAGGGCGGTGTCGTGCTGGTCGACTTCCGCCGCTTCCGGCAGGGCGTCCCCGAGAAGGAGCCGGTCGGCTGATGTCCCTGGGCCCGAGGGTGGCCGATTGGCTCGACGAGCGCACGGGATGGCGGGCGATCGCGCGCTCGTGGGTGGACCACCCGGCGGTCGGGGGTGGACCGTGGGCGCTGGCCATCGGCACGGCGGTCGCGTCCGTCCTCGGCGTGCTCGCTCTCACGGGCGTCGTCCTCATGACGGCGTATGCGCCCTCGCCGCAGTCCGCGTGGGCAAGCGTGCATTACGTCGAGTTCGTGCAGGACCGGGGCTGGATCATCCGCGGCCTGCACTATTGGGCCGCCCAAGCCCTCATCATGCTCGCCGCCATCCACGTTCTGCACGGGGCGTTCGTGGCGAGCTACGGGCACAAACGCGAGATCCAGTGGTGGCTGACCCTGCTCGTGCTCGCGTTGTCGCTCGGCGCCGGCATCACGGGCGGCCTTCTGCCGTGGGATCAGCGCGGCTGGTGGGCGCGCGTCGTGGAGGGCAACATCGTCGGTCTCGCGCCCGTCGTGGGCGGCTTCCTGCAAGAGATGATGTCCGGGGGGCCCGAGCTCGGCGCCCTCGGTCTGTCGCGTATCTACACGCTGCACGTCGCGTTGCTGCCGATCCTCTTCGCGGTCGCCGTCGTCGGGCGCCGCTTGCTCGCCGGTCGCGGCGCCACGGGCGGCGCGGCGGCGAGCTCCCGTCAGGCCGCTCAGGCGCTCCTCGTCTTCGCGGCGGTGGTCGCGGTCCTCTTCGCGCTGACGGGCAAGGCGCACGGCGCTCGGCTCGAAGGCCCGGCGGATCCGATGAGCGACTACCCCGCGCGCCCGGAGTGGTTTCTCCTTTTTCTCTACGAGCTTCGCAAGTTCTTCCATGGCGCGGGCGAGTTCTGGGGGACCACGATGGTGCCCGGCGCGGCCGCCGCCTACCTCGTCCTCTTGCCGTGGATCGATCGACCGTCGAGGCCGCGCGCCTTGGCCCTGACCCCCGTGGTCGCCATCTTCGGCGGCGCGGTCGGGCTGACGGTCGTGACCCTCCGCCACGACGCGCACGACAAGCAGTACCAGAAGATGCGCGCGAAGGCGGACGCGCAAGACGCGCTGGCCATCCGCGTCGCCGGCCAGGGCATCCCGCCCGCGGGCGGCCTCGCCATGCTGCGCGAGGCGCCCGAGCTCCGGGGACGCGCCGTGTTCGACGCGCATTGCGCGAGCTGCCACGTCCTGGCGGATTTGGGCGACCCCGAGAAGGCCACGGCGACCAAGCTCGATGGCTGGAGCACCGCGGAGTGGATTCAAAAAATGATTCACGATCCCGACGCGCCCGAGTTCTTCGGGCGGGGGCCGTTCAAGGGCCAAATGCCGAGCGTCGACGTCCGGCCGAAGGACCAGCCACCGGACGAGCCGTGGTCGCCGATGACGAAGAGCGACGCCGAGAAGCACGCGGTGGCGGCGTTCCTCGCGTCCGAGGGGAGCGAGCCGGGCGATCCTCCGCCCCAGGGGGACGCGAGCCAACGCGCGCTCGGGCAGAAGATCGTCAGCGAGCGGTGCACGACCTGCCATCTCTACAAAGGCGAGGGCGACGACGAGGGGTCCGACAAGGCGCCGGAGCTCTCGAAGTACGCTTCGCTGGCTTGGACGCGCTCCCAGATCGCCAACCCGGCGTCGCCGACGACCTATCGCTCCAAGGCGCTCGACGCGGCGCTCAAGAAGCACATGCCCCGCTTCGACGGTGACCTCTCCGCCGCGGACATCGATCTCGTCGCGCGCTGGACTCGAGCGACGGCGAGAGGAATCCCGGTCCGGTAGGGGTCTCCCGCGCAAGCGCTCGAGGTTGCGGAGCGCGCGGGGCGGTCGCACGATGGGGGCATGACGAAGTCCCGCCGCCAGGTCCTGGAAGAGTCCCGACGCAAGGGCGTCGTGGCCGGCGTCTCGGCCGCGGCCACGGTGGCGCTCGGCGCGACCATTGGATTGCCGGTCGCGGTCGTGGCGGCGGTTCCCACGGCCGTGCTCGGATGGCGCTGGTGGAAGCACCGCGCCGAGAACGGAATCAAGTTCTAAGGGTGCGTCGTCCGAGCTCTCGCTTCGCTCGAGCGTGCGGACGCGTCGGGTATGTCGTCCGAACTCTCGCTTCGCTCGAGCGTGCGGACGCGTCGGGTATGTCGTCCGAACTCTCGCTTCGCTCGAGCGTGCGGACGACTCTATTCTATCGCGAGACGCGCATCTCGGAGCCGCACGGCAAGTCGATCGCGTGCGCCTTGCCGTGCGCGCCGACTTTGATTTGATGCTGGCCGCACGGGGCGACGAACGTCGTCGTCGTGATCTTGTTGCCGTCGAGCCAAACGTGTCCGGGCATGGCCGGCTTCTGAAGGCGCAGCGTGCCCGAGGAAGACGTCGGGTCGGCGGGGGGCGCGCTCGGGGCGGGCGCCGGGACCGCCGCCGGAGAGGCGACCACGGCGGGTGGCGAGACCGAGGCGGAGGCCGCGGGCCCGGCCTTCTCCTCGTTGCCGCGCGCCATTCGGGCGACCCCGGCCGCGATCAGAATGCCGCCGCATGCCCCTACCGCCGCGACCACGATCTTCGAGAGCTTACGGCGGCGCGCCTTGAGGATGGCGCGCGTCGTCGTCTCTCCCGCGCCGGCGGCCCGGGCCGCGGCGAGGTCCACTCCATAGGACTTGATCGACGGTCCCGACGGCGCAGGGGGCCGCTGGGCGATTACTTGAAGCTCGTCGCTCGCGTCGGGAGGCCCACTACCGTGCACTTAAGCTATCCCTCCGATCAAGGCTGATCGTAAGCCGGGTCCGCTTGCGCAGCAACCGGCGCTCGCCCCAAAGACGTCTGCTCGCTGCTCGGACATGCCACATGAGCCCCGGTGCCCCGACCTAACTCGAGGGGAGGGCTCCAAGGACCTGTACCGCGAGCCCTGTTCCGACAGGCGCCGAGCGGCGCGGCCATTGGGTCACCGGAGTTGACGAATCATGTTCGACGGGGTTGTTTTATCGGCAGTGAAGCCGGGTGCGGCGGTGTCATATCAGTTGGCAAGCGGGTCGTCGATTCCCACCCCGGACGGCCATCCGGAGGGATCCGCTTGGCGTCTTGTCGAGCGGATCGGCGAGGGCGCAACGTGCGTCGTCTGGCGGGCCGAGCATCGGCAAACGCGCTCGCTCGCAGCGCTCAAGGCAGCGCGCCCGGGGGATGGCGCGTCGGAGCTCATCGCGCGAGAGGCGGCCATCCTCGCGCGCGTGGCGCGCCGCTGGGGGCCCGCGCTGGTCGATGCGGGTCCCGGCTTCCTGGCGACCCAGTGGGTCGAGGGGGCCGCGATCGATCCCGCGCGCGTTTCGGGAAACCGGGAGTCGCTCGCCGCCGTGGTGGCGCACGCCGTCGGCCGCGCGCTCGCCGAGCTGCACGACGCGGGCGTCCGTCACGGAGACGTCAAGCCGGCCAACGTCTTGCTCGCCCCCGCCGTCCCGACGCGTGACGTCGCGCAGGCCCGGGGGGCGACGTTGATCGATCTGGGGCTGGCGGTCGACCTCGGCGCCGAGGCCCTCGGTGGTACGCCCCGGTACGCCGCGCCCGAGCTCCGGGAAGGCGGGGAGACGGGGACGGCCGCCGACCTTTGGGCTCTCGGCCTACTCCTCGCCGAGCTGCTCGACCCGCGCGCGGCCGGCGCCGCCGAACCCCGGTCC
The DNA here is from genome assembly GCA_035295445.1 of Polyangiaceae bacterium. Classification (GTDB taxonomy): domain Bacteria; phylum Myxococcota_A; class Polyangia; order Polyangiales; family Polyangiaceae; genus Palsa-1150. The sequence goes on from DATGJA010000096.1 coordinate 6,886, forward strand.
GTGGTCGCGACGTGGGGGCGAGCGGCGGAAAGCGAGCCGGCGCGCTGGGTCGAGGCGCTCGTGGCGGCCGCGCCGGGGGGCCGACCGAACGCCGCATGGGTCGCGTCGCGCGCGGCCCGTTGGCTTCGGCTGCGCGCGGACGAGGACGAGGAGCAGCAGTCCCGGATCGACCGCGTCCGCCGTGCGTACATGGCCGAGCGATCGCGGGACGTGCGGGCGGGCGCCAAGGTATCGGAAGCGATTCGCGGCGCCGCCCGGGACTGGCTCGCCGACGCCATCGCGTGGGCCGGCAAGCTCGGCCCCCCCTCCGAGTCGAGCACCGTCGAGCCGCTCGGAGCGGTCCGGCGGGCGCGATGGCTCGTGGGCCTGGCCGGACCGAGCGCAAGCGCCTGGCCGATCGGCACGGAGGAGGATCGCGCCGAGGGGGACCTCGTGGATCGGGCGG
>DATGJA010000097.1:0-7448 GCA_035295445.1 Polyangiaceae bacterium
GTCGACTTCGTACGTCTTCGTGTACCCCGGCGTGCCGAGCACGTTGCCGATGACGTTGTGGTACCGATCGTACGAAGAGAGCGTGACGGCGATCGTCGCGTCGGTGCGACCGGGGTCGGAGCCGAGCAGGTAGTTGCGAAAGAGCGTGTTGGCGAGCTGATTCCCGTGAATGCAGTCGCCGCTCACCTCGGGGCCGATGTTGCCCTCGTAGAGGTTGTATTCGACGCCGGCGTTGTGCTGGTCGGCGACGCCGATCATCCAGTGGAGTGGGTTGGTGGTATTGCCGTCGTCGTAGGTGTCGTTGATCGCGAAGTTGTACCCGTAGACGGCCCCGAGCGCGGGCTGCACCATCATCGGCGCCACCACGTGCTGCAGGATGTTGTTGGCGACCAGGGTGTCCGAGGCGACGTACGCCTCGATGCCGTAGTTGACGGACTGGCCTTGCGTGCCGAAGAGGTAGCTGTTCTCCACCGTGATGTGCGCGGCGTCCGTCATCTGGATCAAATCGCGCTGGCACTTGCAAGTGCGTAGCAGTCGGACGCCCTTGACCCAGTCGTTCGCCGCGTTGATGAAGGTGACGTTCGTCATTCCGCCGGAGCTCGTCGCGTCGACCGAGAGGTCCTCGATGCCTGCGTTCTCCAGCATGGTCGACGCCCACCACACCGCCGGCGACTGGCTGGCCCGCCAGTTGGGCGAATAGAGCGGCGGGTCGATCGTGTACACGCTGCCGCTGACCCCCGTGACTTTCACGATCTGCACCTGGCTCCGCAAGATCTTGCCTATCGTGCGGCCGCCGTTGCCGCCTTCGAGCGAGCACGGGGCGGTGGTGTTGTCGCAGACGAAGAAGTCGCTTCCGACGGCTTGGTCGTTCGCTTGATCGAGATGAACGTACTGGCCGACGGGGATGCCGGCGCTGCCGACGTTCGCGAGGGTGATCTGACGGCTGCCTTGCGCGTAGCCCGCCGTCCAATCGGCGTAGTTGGTGCCGCCGGGCTGCGCGCGCGCGTCGCCCCCCCATTCGGTGCTGCCTGCAAAGCAGACGGCGGCGTTCTGGTTATTGCAGTACGTGGTCGCCTGAAACACCATGAGCGTCTTGTCGGCGCCCGCGCCGCGCAGCGTCACGCCGCCTTTCATCGTGACGCCCGTGTCGCCGATGTTGAACGTGCCGGCGCCGAGGGTGACCACCTGGCCGGCCGGGCAACCCTGAATGGCGGAGCTTATCTGCGCGCCCGTCGCGCCGGGGTTGAGCGTCGCGCAGACCGTCGTACGGGTGGGGATGCCGCCGACCACCCCGGCGTGCGTCCAGTCGATGGCCCGCGACGGATCGAGGATGCCGCCCCAAAGCTCTCCCGTGGAGCCCGCGCCCGAGCTCGACGAAGAGCCCGTGCTCGCGCTGCCCGTCGAGCCGGCTCCGGAGCTTGCCCCCGACCCGGTGCTCGAAAGGGTCCCCGACGTCGAGCCACCGCTCGCGCCCGTGCCACCCGAAGCGGGACCCGAACCCGACCCGGATCCGCCCCCGTCGGCGCCGCCCGGCCGGCTCCCGGACGTGCCACAGGAGAGAAATGCCATGGTCGCCGCGACCACGACCGCGACGAGGACCGAAGCAGGAGAAGGCACGACGTCATTGTACGCCCACCGATGGCCACAATCGCCGTGCAAGAGGTCTTAGGGCGCAGGCGGCTACTTGCTCGCGTGATGCTCGAGCCAGGCGAGGATCTGCCGGACGCTCCCCGTGGCCAGCGCGACGCAGGTGTCCGCTGCGCCGTAGTACAGGCGAAGGGTATCGCCGTCCGCCCCCAACGTGTACCCGCAGGGGAAGGTGACGTCGTCCACGTCGCCCTGTCGCTCGTACTCCGTCTCGGGGCCGAAGATCCACGAGTCGCCGCGAGCGAGACACTCCTCGGGCCGGTCGAGCGCCAGCAGCGCCGCTCCGAGCCGATACAGGCTGCCCGACGCGGTCTGGCGGACGCCGTGGTAGAGCATGAGCCAGCCGGCCGAGGTCTCGACGAGCGGTGGGGAGAGGCCCACCTTGTTCGCGTCCCACCAGCCCCCGCGGCGCGCCTGGAGCACGAGCTTGTGGCTCCCCCAGTTGCGAAGATCCGGAGAGAGGGACATCCAGACGTGCGAGCCCGACTCGTGCATGGGTCGATGGATGAGCGCGAAGCTGCCGTCGATGCGCCGGGGCAAGAGCGCCGCGTCTTTGTCTTCCGGCTGCATGACCAGGCCGCAACGTTCGAACGTGCGAAAGTCCTCGGTGAGCGCCATCGCAACACCCGGGCCGGCGTGGCCGAACGCCGTGTACGCGATGGCGTAGCGGCCGAGCTCCGGCACGAACGTGATGCGCGGGTCCTCGATACCCCAGAGCTCCTCGGGATGGCCCTCGGGGTCGGCTCTCAGCGTCGGCTCCGGATCGATCTGCCAGCCGTCGACGCCGTTCGCCGAGCGCGCGGCGCAGAGGTGCGAGAGCCCGGTCCGCTCTTCGACCCGGCAGAGCAGCAACGTCGTACCGTCACGCAGGAGCGTCGCGCCGGGGTTGAAGACGCTGTGGACCGGGTAGGGCCAGTCGGCGGCGGCGAGGATCGGGTTGCCTTCGTGGCGGTGAAAGAGAGCCTCGTGTCCTCGGTGCGATTTCACACTCATGCGGGGAGCTCCGGTGGCTTCGTCGAAGCAAGGCCAGTACGATCGGCCGCGCGCATCTCGAGCAGCGCCATCAAGAAGGACAGGGTCGACTCGGCGCCCTGGTTCTGGTTCACGCGGTCGCGATGCAGGCCGTCGCGGCAACCTCCCGTCGAGGGGTCGTAGAGAGGCTGCTTGAGCGCGTTGCCGCCGAGAAACCAGTCGAAGGCCGTGCGCGCCCGTCGCGTCCACTGCGCCTGCCCGGTCGCGCGGTGGGCAGCGAGGCAGGCCGACACCATCGCGCAGGCCTCGACCGGCTGTTGGTCGTAGTCGGCCTTGGGGCCGCCCCGAACGTAGAATCCGTTCGAGCCGATGGGCGCAAAGGACCCGTCGGCGGTGGTCTGGAGCGACGCGAGCCAATCGAGCGACTGCAAACCCGCCGAGAACATCTCCTCGTGATGTATCCGTCTCCCGGAGACGAGGAGGGCTTGCGGCAGGCGCGCGTTGCAGTACGTGAGGCGGTCTTCGAACCAGGGCCATTCGGCGTCGCGCTGACGACGGTAGAGGGCGAGGAGTCGCTCGGCCAGGCGCCAGCGCACGCCCTGCACGCCGCTGTCGCCCTGAAAGGCGCGCAAGTATTCGTCGATGCCGAGCAGGGCGTACGCCCAGGCACGTGGACTCGTGAACGCGTCGACGGCCGGCAGCGCGCTCTCGAACAGCGACCCGCCGAGGCTCTGCGTCCCCGGATCCACGGCGCGTCCGACGACCGCGCCGAGCGCCCAAAGCGCCCGCCCGTGGCTGTCCTCCGAGCCGCACTCCTCGAGCCAGCGGCGCGAATACGACATCATGTTCCGGAACCGGCCGAGCGGACGGTTGTAGGCGTGACCGACGAAGGCCAGGTAGCGCGTCGCGAGTGCGCGGACGGCCTTCGCGTCCTCGACCCCGGCGTCCTCGACGACCGTAGCGACGAATAGCGCGCGCGCGTTGTCGTCGAGGCAGTAGCCGTCCTCGTAGCGGGGGACGCTGAACCAGGCATGCTGGAGGATTCCGGTCGCGTCGCTCAGACGCGAGACGTGTTCGAGGTTCGCTTCGGGCAACACCGCGGGGCGCTTGTCGAGCGTCTTGGCCCTGAATACCGAGCGCCGACTCGCGTGCTCGCGGCACGCACGCTCGAACGTCTCGACGTACCGCCGCGCCACCGCCGGCCAGGCCATGGCGCGACCGTAGGCGGCGGCACGATCCTGCATCGCCGCCCGCTTGGCGCCGTCGCTCAGCAGCTCGACGACCGCGCGGCCGATGGCCTCGGGATCACGCAAAGGCACGAGCAGGCCACGCCCTTCGGCGAGCAGCTCCCGGGCGTAGTGGTAGGGCGTCGATACGACCGCCTTGCCCGAGCCCACCGCGTACGCGAGCGTGCCCGACGCGATCTGCTCGGCGTTGAGGTACGGCGTGACGTACACGTCCGCGGCCGACATGAACTCCGCCAGCTCGTGCGCCGTGACGAACCGGTCGTGGAAGATGAGGCTCGAGTCGACGCCGAGCTTCAGCGCGCGGGCTTCGAGGGAAAGGCGGTAGATCTCGCCGCGCTGCTCCTTGACGCGAGGGTGGGTCGCGCCGAGAACGACGTAGACCGCCTGGGCATGGTGCCGAAGGATCTCGGGGAGGGCGTCGATCACGTACTCGACCCCCTTGTCGGGCGAGAGAAGGCCGAACGTGAGGATCATGGGCCGGGCCTCGACGCCGAGGCGGTCCTTGCAGTCGCTCGGGTGCGGTCCGGCGGGGATCCCGTGAGGAATGACGTCGATCTTTCGGGGATCGACGCCATGCACCTCGCGCAGAAGCGAAGCGCCGTACTCGCTCATCACCACGATGCGCTCCGACAGCCGGGTGAGCTCGTCCATGACTTGGCGCTGCATCGAGGTCGGCTCGCGCACGATGGTGTGCAACGTCGACACGATCGGCATGCGAAGCTCGCGAAGCAGCGCCAAAAGGTAACTGCCGCTCTTGCCCCCGAAGATGCCGTACTCGTGTTGAAGACCGACCGCGTCGACGGCGTTGACGTTGAGAAAATCACTCGCGCGCCGGTACGACGCGGGGTCGCTCTCCGCGATTTCGAAGCGAACCCGCGCGGGATACGTGTATTGACGCCCGGGGTCGTTCATGGCGACCACGAACGAATCCAGGCCGGGAAACGCGGCGATGACGGCGTCGGTCAGGTCGCTCGTGAACGTCGCGATCCCGCACTGCCGCGGCATGTGGTTGCCGAGAACGGCGACCCTGCGAATGCCTGAAGGGAGCCTGTCGTGTTGAATGGGACCTCACAAGTCACGGTCGGTCGTTCCTCGTGCTCGCGAGCGATGGCGCGGGTCGCGAATGGCTGCCACGCTCGGGCAGGGCCGCGACGGGGCGCTTGGCGGCCGCGTCGTCACAGCCGCACGAGGAGGACCCGACGAGTCGAGGCAGGCACGCGAGACCGGTGAGTACGTGGTCTTTAGCGCGCGTGGGCCTTTGTCGCAAGGGGGCACGCCCGGCTAGATTGGATAGCCATGTCGCGCTCGAGCGCGCTTCTTGTCGCGATCGTTCTCGCCATCGGCCCGTGCCTCGCGACGACCTCGTGCGGAGGCTCGAGCAGCGCCCACGGCGCTCCGGCCGACGCGGCGGCCGATGCGATCGCCTCCGACGCGGACGGTTCGGGCGGCTCCGGCCCCTCCGACGCGGCACGGTCCTCCGACGCGCCTGGCAACCCCAGCCCCGAAGGCGGCGCGGGCGACGGCGGCGGCGGTAGCGACGCGTCGGCGGCGGTCCTCCGCTCCACCGGCTCTCCTCGCCTCTTCTTCTCCGACCTCGAGAGCGGGCCGAAGTCGGGCGGACAGGGCGGCATGGGCGCATTCGTCACCGTCTGGGGCAACGGCTTCGGCGCGACGCAGGGCGCCTCCACGATCACGGTCGGCGGCGGCGCCGTTGCGGGCTACCCGGTCTGGACCGCGACGACGATCACGTTCCAGCTCGGCTCCGGCGCGGCCACGGGCAACATCGTCGTCCACGTCCCCGGCAAGGCCGATTCGAACGGGCTGCCGTTCACCGTGCGCGCCGGCAACCTCTACTTCGTGACGTCCGCGGGCAACGACGCCAGCGCCGGCGGCTTCGCGAGCCCCTGGAAGACCATCGCCCACGCCAAGGACAGCCTCGCGGCGGGCGACGTCGCCTACCTCGGCACGAGCGCGGGCGACATGCTCTCGCAGACGGGGAACGCCAACTACAACGCGTCGCTCAGCGTCGACCTCAACGACGGCACCAACGAGGGCACCGCGGCGATGCCCAAGGCGCTCGTCGCGTACCCAGGCGCCCGCGTGACGATCGGCGACGTGAGCAACGTCGAGCGAGGCCTGCTGGTTCCGGCCATCACCGGCACTTTCGATTACTGGGTCATCGCCGGGTTGAACCTGCGTGGGGCCGTCGAGGCGCTCGACTTCGAAGGGACCGCCAACGGCTGGCGCGTCGTTGGCAACGACATCTCGTGCCCCAACGGGACGGGCAAGTCGGGCTGCGTCGTCGGCGGCGACGGTACGACGCCCTCGGGCCTCAAGTTCTACGGCAACGTCGTGCACGACGCGGCGGCGAACGTGACTTCGGTCACCAAGTACTACCACGGCGTCTACCTCGCCGCCGACGACCTCGACCTCGGGTGGAACGTCGTTCGCGACGGAAAGACCTGCCGCGCCATACAGTTCCACGACTCGACGGGACCGAACCTCTTCGGCTTGCACGTGCACGACAATCTCATCTTCGGCACCGTGTGCGACGGGATCAACTTCGCCACGGTCGACCCGTCGCAAGGCACGGTCGAGGCCTACAACAACGTCATCTATCAGGTGGGGCGCGGGCCCGACCCGGCAGACGGGTCGAGCGACTACGCGGGCATCTACGTCGCGAACATCACCAACGCGGGGTCGCCCGGCTCGGGCAACGTGCACCTCTACAACAACACGCTCTACGACTGCGGGTCGCGCGGCACGAGCGCCGCGGGCGCGATCGCGCGGGCCGCGGGGCCGGTCGGGATCCAAGCGGACGACAACCTCGTGCTCGCCGTTTCGGGCGAGAGCTTCTTCTCCGGCGACGGCTCGGCGGTCACCGGCAAGAGCAACCTGTTCTTCGGTAGCTCGGACGCCCTCCCGGCCGCGCTCACTGGGACCATCCCGATCTCCCCGATGCTCGTGTCGCCGGCGACGTTCGACTTCCACTTGCAGCCGGGGAGCCCGGCGATCGACCACGGCATCGCGACGCCCGCGGCGACCGACTACGACGGCACGCCGCGGCCGCAGGGCGCCGCGTTCGACGTGGGCGCCTACGAATGGGCGCCGTGAGGACCGGCGCCCCGCCCGTCACCTGACGCGCGCGAGCTTCGGCGATGCGAGCAGGACGTGAACCTCTTCAATGAGTCCGCGCGCGTCGACGTCGCACCGCACGACGAATCTCCGGGCCCACGCGCGCGCGGGACCGTTCGCGGGACGGGGGTGATCCTCGTACTCCACGACGAGCGCCGGCAGCCCGTTCATCGACCGGACGTCGAAGCGCGAAGGCAGCCCGAGCTTGCGTGCGAGTCCCAGGAAGAACCGCGTCACGTGGCCGGCCCCGACCACCGGTCGCAGCGCCGCGCGGAACTCGCCGCCGCCGTCGCTGACGAGCCGGGCCCCATCGGCCAAACACGCCTCGGCGGCCGCCGTGTCGCGCGCCGTCAGCGCCGCGAAGAAGCGCTCGAGCGCCGCGCGCGTGTCCGCCGCGAGCGTCTCCATCGAGGGGCGCCGGGTGGCGTCGTAGGCGGCCATCGCGCG
>DATGJA010000098.1:0-12385 GCA_035295445.1 Polyangiaceae bacterium
CTAAGGAAGGTCCATCGGGCCGAGCGTGTAGTACGCGAGCGCAACGAGCAGGAGCGTCATGACGCCGACGAGGACGTAGCTCGTGCGTGCCTGCGACGTGCTCCACCCGTCGGCGAAGAACTTCCCTCGCGAGCGCTTCCGTATGCGCCGCTGGACGCCCGAGAGCAGGTCCGGCGTGTCTCGGCCGAGGGTATCCGTCGAGAGGGATCGGCGAACGAGATCGCGCACGGCGCTCGACGCCCGGTCCTCCTGCTCCTCGGTCTTGTCCGGCGCGTCGGTCATGCGATCTTTTCTCCCAGCGCCCGCTCGACGATCTCGCGCAGTTGTCCGCGCGCCCGGTGGATGCGGCTCTTCACGGTGCCCTCGGGAAGGCCGGTGATCGCGCCGATTTCCTCGTAGCTCAGGTCTTCCACGTCTCGCAGCACGAGGCACTCGCGAAAGCTCGGCTCAAGCTCGAGGATGGCCTGCTGCACGATGAGCTCAACTTGCTTGCCCGCCACGACCTCGTCCGGCCCCGCCACCTGCGAGACGCTTGCGCCCTTGGCGTCGCGTGGGCCAATGCGCTCCTCCACCGCAGCCAGTTCCTGTTGATCGTCGGAGTGACGCACCCGCAGGTATTTGCTGCGATTTTTGCATAGATTGATGGCGATCCGGTAGATCCAGGTAGAGAGTTTCGACTCCCCCCGAAACGACCCGATCGCCTTGAACACCTGAACGAAGACCTCCTGCGCGAGGTCTTCGGCCTCGGCCCGGTTGCCGATCATCCGCAGTACGAGGGCGAAGATGCGGCGCTCGTATTCCCGGACAAGGGTGTTGAACGCCCGCTCGTCGCGTTCGAGAAGGCGCGCGACGAGCTGCGCTTCCGTGTCGGGCGTGAGGGCCACGCCGCCCCATGGTGCCCCATCGGCGTCGAGGGTGGCAAAGCCTTCTCCCAGCGAGTCGTCCGGGCAGCGCCGCACCACTGAGAGGTGGACGTCTTACCCGCGAGAAAGTTTCGGTCCGTCGTTCGGGTTGCCTTTGCGACGCGATTTCGTAGGCTGCCGGGCCGCGCGCGTGGGCGTCGGTCCATCGCGGCGGCTTCTCCGGCGTCGTCTAATGGCAGGACAGCGGATTTTGGTTCCGCTTATTGGGGTTCGAATCCCTACGCCGGAACCCACGGGGCGACGCGGTAGCGCATCCGGGTCAGCGCCTACCCGCCTCACCTGGCCCGCATGGCGCCGGGCCGAGTGACCCACGTGAACGTCCCCGAGGACTCGACCTCCGACGTGAAGTCGGCCAGCCGCGCGAGCGCGCTCAGTCGCGGGACGACGAGAAGCTCACCGGGTTCAAGGTCGATGGGCAGCTCCCACGTGGCCTGCGCCCCCGCGACGGCCTCGAGCCAAGGGCGCTGCGGCGCGTCCGGGCCGAGGGGCTCCATCGCCCGACGCGCCTCTCGACGGAGCAAATCGAGCTCGGTCCCGTCCAGGGTTCCGCGCGCCGCGTCGAAGACGATCGCCACCGCGCTCGAAGGACGGCGCTGCGCCGTGCGCAGAGAGCGAACGAGCGCCGTGCGCGAGCTCGGGGGCGCGCGGACCCGCGCCGCGTTGCTGAGAGCCCATGCGAGCGAGCGCGCCCGCCGCGCGAGCGGGTCTTCGGGCTCGCTCGACGCCGCGGCGAAGAGCGGAACGCAGCGGGACGCCGCTGGGTCGCAGCCCGGCCCGAGTCGCACCGAGATCCCGGGAGCGCTCCACGGGGCGCCCCCCAGGTTCACGGCCGCGGTCAGCGCAGGGAGGTCCGGTCCGACCTGGCTCGCTGCGTCCGCCGCCGCGGCGTCGTCCGCCGCACTCCCCATGTCGAGCAGGTCGGGCGCCGCGCGCCTCAGCGCGGCGTCGGCCGACTCTTCGATGCGCTCGCGCAACCTCGAGAGCTCCTCGGGCGGCAATCCGCCGAGCGCCAGCGAAATCGACGCGGGGCGGACGCCTCGGCTCTCCCTCGCGCCTCCCGCGGCAACGATCGAGAGCACGGGGCCTCGCCCCTCGATCGTCTTCGGTCGGGTCGAACAGGCCGCCGCTCCAAGCAGAACGACGAAGCCCACCGCAAGGGTTTGGGCGCTGCTCCTCATCCCGCTGGCTCAGCGTCGCGTGGCGGAGAACTCGGCCCAACCGTGCGCCGCGCCGCTGGCCATGTTGGCCCCGTCGTATGTGAACGTGATGCCCGCCAGCGGTGACGCGGTGACGAGGTCGTTCGTCCCCCCTCCGGCGCACGTCTGGATGCTGTTTCCGGTGAACGATAGCTGACAAGGAAACGTGCCCCCGCCCTGCTCCGGCCAGGTCCAGGCGTTCATCCACGTGCCGCCGAAGTCGCCGAAGATCGACGTCGCCGGCGCCATCTTCGTGGTCGTGAAGCTGAAGTCGAACGGGTTCGGCCCGGGCTGCTGGCAGGAGCCGTCGATCTCCGAAGTGCTGACCGTGAGCGTGCAGGTCATGACGACGCTCTGTCCTGCCGGTACGACCTGCATGGTCCAGGAGCCGCCCAAGTCGAACGGAACGATGCCCGGGTCGAAGGCCGCGGCGGTCTGCGTGGCGGTGAGCGTGACGTCGTTGTCCGGGTGTCCTGGCGACTGCTCGTCCGTGAAGGCGAGCGCGTTGCCCGTCCGCGTGGCCGTCAGGGTGAAGTCCGGCGAGGCGACCGTGAGCGAGTTCCGGCCGATGGTCAGCGTGGTCATGACGGTGCCGTTCCCCGAAGGCGTCGTCGTCAGATCCCACGTGCCGACGAGGCTGCTCCCGCCCCCGCTCGTGGGCGCCCCCGCGTCATGGTCGGTCGTCCCGTTCGAACAGCTGACCGACAAAAAAGTGAAAAGAATGCCCACCCAAGAACCTTGCCTCATCGTCTCATGTTCCCTCCTTTGCTTCGAACCGTCGACCCGAATCGCGCGCTGGAGGGGCCGGTGCTAGTCCTCGACCCACCATGACGAAGAGCATCTACGACTTCTCACCGAAGACCATCGACGGCGCCGAGAAGAGCCTGGCCGACTACAAGGGCCGCGTCCTTTTCGTCGTCAACGTCGCATCCCAGTGCGGCCTCACGCCGCAGTACACGGGCCTCGAGAAGCTCCACGAGACGTACGGCGCGCGCGGCCTCTCGGTGCTCGGCTTTCCCGCGAACGAGTTCGGGGCCCAAGAGCCGGGCTCGAACGACCAGGTGAAAGAGTTCTGTACGACGAACTACGGCGTCAAGTTCGACATGTTCGCGAAGGTCAAGGTCAAGGGTGCGGGGATCGATCCCCTCTTCGATTACCTCACCCGCCCCGAGACGAACCCGTCTTTTTCGGGAGAGATCAAATGGAACTTCAACAAGTTCCTCCTTGGGCGGGACGGAAAGGTCCTCGCGCGGTTCGAGCCGCCGGTCGCCCCGACGAGCCCCGAGGTAATCCACGCCATCGAAACGGCGCTCGGTTCGTGAGGCGCGCCCGCGCGAAGCCCCCCTTTGTCTTCCGCGCGAAGCTCGTCCGGATGGGCGCTTGGTACATCGTCGACGCGCCCGCCGCATTGAGCAAGGCGGTCGGGGTGCGCGGCTTCGTGCCGGTCGCCGGGACGGCCAACGGCGCTGCGTTCCGCGCGTCGCTTCTTCCGCGGGGGGGCGGGCGCCACAGCATCGCCCTGAACGCGGCCGTGCGCGCCGCCGGCAAGATCGTGCCCGGTCGCCTCGTGTCGGTGGAGCTGCGGGTCGACACCGAGCCCCGCGGCGGCCCGACGCCGGAGGACGTCGCCGACGCCCTGCGCGCGGAGGGCGTCCTCGAAGCGTTCGAGTCGCTCGCCCCGGGGAGAAAGATGCACATCCTGCAATGGCTCGACGCAGCCGTGCACGAGGAGACCCGCGCGAGGCGCGTGGCCCGCGTGGTCGAGGTCGCCCTCGCCCAGCACGAAAAGCGCCTCGATCGGGGTTCCGCGAGCGAGAGCTGATGGATGATGGTTATTGCTTCCGCAGCGGAATTTGTCCGCCTGGCGCTCTTTTCCCGGCCGGGCCTTGCGCCGGTCCCGTAGTGCGTGCGAATTAATGATGGAGGCTCTGGCAGGCTTTCCATGATGTCGCCCGTCCGCCCGGAACAGCACAGCGTTCCGATCGCGTACGCCGAGCAGCTCGTGCAGCTCGTGCGGCGTTGGGACGTCTCGCCCGACGACCTTCTGTCGCGCATAGGGATGCGCGAGAAGGACCTCGAGCAACCGCAGCGCCGGCTCGGGCTCGAGGCGTTCGGCACGCTCATCGAGCACGCGCGCGAGCTCACCGGCGAACCGGCGCTGGGCTTCTACCTCGGGCTGCAGAAGCGGGTGTCGGTCTACGGGTACCTCGGGTTCGCGGCGATGAGCGCCTCTTCGTTGCGCGAGGCGCTCGAGCTCTTCATCCGATTCACGCCGACGCTCACGACGTCCATCGGCTTGCGCCTGCACGTCGAGGGGCGCGTCGCGTCGTTGATCATCGAAGAGCACGCGGACCTCGGCCGCAGCCGCGACGTCGCGCTCCTCAGCCTCATCGTCGGCATCCGCCAGATCGGTCGCGTGTTGACGGGACAGGATCTCGAAGGGGATAACGCCGAGCTGGCCATCCCGGAGCCAGCCTACTTCGGCAGATTCCGCCACCTTGCTCCCCAAATGACGTTCGGTCACGCGGTCAGCCGGGTGGTCTTCGACGCCGGATACCTTGATATGCCGCTCGTGCAGGCCGACCCCGCCGCCCTGCGGCTGGTTCGCGAACAATGCGAGCGAGCGCTCGACGAGCTCGGCTACCAAGGGGACTTCGTCGAGCGCGTTCGAAAGGCCATCTCGGACGGTGAGGTCTTCCGCTCTTTGGACGAGGTCGCGCCCCGCGTGGGCGTCTCGGCGCGCACGCTCAAGAGGAAGCTGGCCGCGCAGGGCGTGTCCTTCTCGACTCTTCTCGACCAGGAGCGCCGCGAGCGGGCCCTCTTGCTCTTGAGTTCGCCGCGCGTTTCGCTCGAGCAGATCGCGGAGCGCCTCGGCTATTCGACGCCGTCGAACTTCGTTCGAGCGTTCCACCGATGGACGGGCAGCACGCCGGCGGCCTACCGCCGGGCTCGCGGCATTCAGCAGCAGGCACCCTTGCGCGTTCTGCGCACGGCTCCCTATGCTTAGGAACGATGCAAGCATCGCTCCTCGAACAGCTCGCCTCGATGACCGTCATCGTCTCCGATACGGGAGACATCAACGCCATCCGCAAATTCAAGCCGCAGGACGCGACGACCAATCCGTCGCTCATCATGGCGGCCGCGCAGATGAAGGAGTATTCAGGGCTCGTCGACGACTCGCTCGCGTGGGCGACGAAGGAGGCTGGGGCGGCGGGCAAAGACGTCGTCGTTCGGCGCGCCATCGATCGGCTGAGCGTTGAGTTCGGCCTCCAGATCCTGAAGATCATCTCGGGCCGCGTCTCGACGGAGGTCGACGCCCGCCTCTCGTACGACATTCAGGGCTCCGTCGACAAGGCGCGTAGCCTCATCGCCCAGTACGAGACGGCCGGCGTTTCGCGCGAGCGGATCCTCATCAAGCTCGCGTCGAGCTGGGAGGGCGTCCGCGCCGCAGAGATCCTCGAGCGCGAGGGCATCCACTGCAACATGACGCTCCTCTTCGGCATGCACCAGGCGGTGGCCTCGGCCGAGGCGGGCGTGACGCTGATCTCGCCTTTCGTCGGGCGCATCCTCGACTGGTACAAGAAGGCCACGGGCAAAGCCACGTACGAGCCCGTCGAGGATCCGGGGGTCCAGTCGGTCACGCGCATCTACGACTACTTCAAGCACTTCGGGTACAAGACGCAGGTGATGGGAGCGAGCTTCCGCAACCTCGGCGAGATCCTCGAGCTCGCGGGGTGCGATCTCCTGACCATCGCGCCGAACTATCTCGACGAGCTGTCGAAGAGCCACGACACCCTCGTGCGCAAGCTCGACCCGCAGCGCGCGAAGGCGGCGCCCATCGAGCGCATCGAGATGAACGAGACCATCTTCCGAAAGCTGCACGAGGCGGACGCGATGGCCAAAGACAAGCTCGCCGAGGGGGTCGAGGGCTTCACCAAGTCCCTCGTGGCCCTCGAAAAGGCGCTCGGCCAGCGGCTGGACGCCCTCGCGGCCGGCGGCGTCGCGCGGACGGCCTGACGCGTTCTCGCGCGCAGCCGGATCTAGCAGGGCACCCGGCGCGAACGTTGCTAAGCTGGGCGCGCCCATGCTCCCCGAGCGCAAGCAGGTACTCATCGTCGACGACGAGCCGAACCTGCGAAAAATTCTTTCCGCGCAGCTCACGCGCGACGGGTACGACGTGCTCACCGCCGAGGACGGCGAGCAGGGGTTGCAGTCGCTGCGCGATCACCACATCGACCTCGTCATCACCGACCTGAAGATGCCGAAGGTCGACGGGATGACGTTGCTCAAGCGCGCCCTCGAGGAGGAGCCCGAGCTGCCCGTCGTCCTGGTTACGGCGCACGGTACCATCGACACCGCGGTCGAGGCGCTCAAGCGCGGCGCCTTCGATTTCGTCACCAAGCCCTTCGACAAGGACGAGGTGCGTCAGATCGTCGCCAAGGCCCTCAAGACGCGCGAGCTGCGCGGAGCGGACGCGACGCCGACGCCCGCCGCCCTCGCCGCGCGGTTCGGAATCATCGGCAGCTCGCCGGGGATCGCCGAGCTCTACGCCATCCTGGAGCGCGTGGCTGACACGCCGACCACGGTGCTCATCACGGGCGAGAGCGGGACGGGAAAGGAGCTCGTCGCGCGCGCCGTTCACGAGCACTCGAGCCGCAAGGACAAGCCGTTCATCAAGGTGAACTGCGCCGCGATCCCAAAAGAGCTCATCGAGAGTGAGCTCTTTGGATACGAGCGTGGCGCCTTCACCGGCGCCGTGGCGAGCAAGCCGGGACGGTTCGAGCTCGCCAACGGGGGGACGCTCTTTCTCGACGAGATCGGTGAAATCCCGACCGAGATGCAGGTCAAGCTCTTGCGCGCCCTCCAGGAGAGCGAGTTCGAACGAGTCGGCGGCATCAAGACGATCCGCGTCGACGTCCGGCTCGTCGCCGCCACCAACCGGGACCTCAAGCGCCTCATCGCCGGCGGCACGTTCCGCGAGGACTTGTTCTATCGCCTCAACGTCGTGCCGATTCGTCTTCCGGCCCTGCGCGAGCGGACGGACGACATCCCGGTCCTCGTCGAACATTTTCTGGCCAAGTTCAACGGCCGTCTCAAGAAGCACGTCGACGGCGTCGAGCCGGACGCGACGGATCTCCTCGTGCAGTACCCGTGGCCCGGAAACATTCGCGAGCTCGAGAACGTGATCGAGCGCGCCGTTCTTTTCTGCGACACACAGAAGCTCCATGTCGGAGATCTGCCGCCCGAGGTCCGCGGGATCGCGGCGATGGCAAACGTTCCGCTGCCGGAGGCGGATCTTCAGGCCGCGCTGGCGAGCGAGGGCGGCCTCAAGGAGCACGTGAAGGTGGCGATGAGCCGTCTCGAGAAGGAGCTCGTGAGCCGGGCGTTGCAGCAGACGGGCGGCAACGTGACTCACGCGGCCCGGCTGCTCAAGATCTCCCGCAAGGGACTCCAGCTCAAGATGAAGGAACTGGGGCTCCGCGAAGGTGCCGGCGAGAAGGCGGATTAGAATGCGGTCGTCGGTCGTCGAGATCGCCATCGCGATGTCGGCGGCCGCCTGCGGTCGTTCGTCCTCGGCGGCGGACGATCCGACGGACGCCGGGGGGCTCGTCAGCACCCCCAGCACGGTGGCTCCCGGCGCGCCACGCAAAGGGATGGTCTGGGTACCCCCCGGACTGCTCCGCGCAGGAAGCCCGCTCGATGAGGTTCCTCGCGCCGCGGACGTCGAGCTGCCTGGAGTCGACGTGCCCCTCGCCGGCTTCTACATCGACGTCTTGCCGTGGCCCGACGAGTCGGGCGCGATTCCGACGACCAACGTGGCGCGCGACGAGGCGCGACGCCTTTGCGACGGCAAGGGCAAGCGGCTGTGCTCCGAGCTCGAGTGGGAGCGGGCCTGCAAGGGACCCGACAACGCGCGCTACGAATACGGCGCGAGCTACGACGCTCGGGTCTGCGGCGCCGGCGTATCGCCCGAGGGCGGGCTGCAGCGGCCGAGCGGCGAGCGCCTCGCGTGCCGAAGCGGCTTCGGGGCGCGCGAAATGCACGGCGGCGCCTGGGAATGGACGGACTCGAGCTGGGGCCGCGGTTCCGGGTCGCGGGACCTCGGCGTGCTGCGCGGGGGGGCCGACGCGACGGGCGAGCTGGCGGCTCGGTGTTCGTACGCGCGCGCCGCGCCGCCGGAGGAGCGCTCCCCCGCCACGGGATTCCGCTGCTGCGCCGGCGCGAGGAACGAGGCCGAGGTCGAGATCGACGTCAAGCGCGGTCCCCCGCTCGAGCGCACCGCGCACGCGGTCCCGAGCCCGTCCCTCGACGCCCTCGGCGGAGCGTCGTGCGGGCCGCCGTCCGCGCCGCAGCCCTGCTCGCTCGCGCGCGCCTGGACGTGGCGGCCGGCGTCCAACGTCGAGCTCTTCCTGTCGGGTGGGTGCGTCGGCCGCGATCCGAGCGCTCGGTGCGCGCTCGCGGTGTGGGAAGAGATGAACGGGGAGCCGAGGACGCTCCTGCAGATCGATACGGGTCGCGGTTCGCCCGAGGTGAGCCTGGCGCACGGACTGGCGCACCGGCTGGTCGTGCGGTGCACCGGGGCCCGGGGGCCCACGTACCGCGAGGTCGGGTTCTCTTACGGGCGCCTCGACCTGGGCGACTATCACTGAAGCGCGGCGCGCAGCCGCGCGATGTGATCCGGGCCCGTGCCGCAGCACCCCCCGAGGATCGTCGCGCCCGCGCCGGCCCAGGACTCCGCGAGTCGCGCGTAGCGTGCCGCGCCTTCGTCCGCGCTGGGGAGCGCCGCCGCGCCCCAACCCAGGCCGGCCGCGGGGTCGCCCGCGTTGGCGTACGCGCCGAGGGTCGTCCCAAGGGGCGCGATCTCGAGGAGGAAGGCCAGCGTCCTATCCGCCGCGGTGCACCCGACCAACACCGCGGCGGCGCCGGCCTCGTGGCAGTCTCTCGCGGCCCGCGCCATCTCGGCGGGGGTCATGAGCGAGGCGCAAGGACCGGCGGTGAGCGCGACCCATGTCGGCAGGCCCGTCCTGGCAGCCGCCTCGACCGCGACGGCCGCCTCGGCACCGCTCGGAAATGTCTCGCAGAGGATCAGGTCCACGCCTTCCCCCGCGAGCGCTCGGGCGAGCTCTCGATGCGCGGACCGTGCCCCGGCGCCGGGGCTGAGGTCGGGGCGATAGCAATCCTCGACCGGCGCGATGCTGCCCGCCACCCGGTGACCCGCCGGCACGCTGGAGCGCGCAATGTCGACGGCGCGCCGCAGCAGCGCCGTCCAGCGGGTGCCGACGGCGCGCGGCGTCGTGCGAAACGTGTTCGCCGTGTGCACCGTGGCGCCCGCGGCGACGTAGTCCCGGTGAATCGCGGCGACCACCCCGGGCGCGCTCTCGAGAGCGTGGGCGCTCCAGCCCGGCGACTCCAAAGACGCGCCACGTCGGGCGAGCTCGGTGCCCATCGGCCCGTCCAGCAGTACGTAGCGCATCCCCACACCTTAGCTAAGGTCATGGGCGGACATCTCGGGAGGGCGACATGCTTCGAAAGGGCGAGGACGACACGGTCGAGCTGGAGTGTCCGGAGTGCGGCGCACGCGTCGAGACGACGGTGGCGCAGGCCCAGCAAGGGCGGGTGCGGTGCCCCAACGGACACGTCGTGGTCGTCCTGGGGGCGATGGGCGGGGCGATGCCTGGCCACAAGCCTCCGCGCTAGTCACACTTGTAGTAAGTGGTCCGGCGCGCAGTTGCTGCACTCTGCCTCGTCGGCGCGATCGGAGCCGGCAAGAGCGACACCGTGCAGGACCCCGACGCGTGCGCTGGAGCGTGCGCGTCGCCGATCGCGTTCTCGCTCGACCCTCGATTCGACACCGACGAGCGCACGGTCATCGCCGATGCCATGCGCGTGTGGGAGCACGGGACCGGAGGGCGCGTCTGCTTCGCGCCCGGAGGCCGCGATCTCGTCATCGAAAAGCTGGAGCGCCCGGACCAGCTGCAGCCCTGGGATCCGGATTGGCCCCGGCACGTGGCGTTGACCAAGGGCGGACGCATCTGGATCGTGGCTCCGCGGATCGACGACAGAGGAGAATACCGGGCCCTGGTCGTCCACGAGCTCGGGCACCACCTGGGCATCGGTCACATCGAAGACACCCCGATGACGTACATGCACGGGACCATCGACGACACGCCTCGCGACCTGTGGAAGACGGCGCGCCTGCCGGAACGCGACGCCTACGCGTATTGCGCGATCCATCGCTGTACGTGCGCGTACTGAGACGCGCGTGCGCCGCCTCAGCGCGTGAAGTCGATCCCCGTCGGGGCCGATTCGTCATCCTGGTAGTAGAGCGAATCGCACAGGTAGTTCGGCGCCGCCTCGGCGAACGATAGGTCGACGAAATTCGCGAAGGGCGACGCGACCGAGGGCCGCCACGCGGCTCGTTCGGTCTGCGAGGTCTCATCGAAGAAGAACAAGGTGAGACCGTCCGAGGAGGCCCCCGTCGGGCGGCGGCGGTGCATCGCGTCGGCGCTCGCGAGCTCGGGGTTCGAGAGCCCCGTGCCGCTCTGCCACGCACGCTTCGACGGGTCCCACCGCGACTCGAAGAGAGCGGGTGCGGCGTTGGGCGGCATGACAAGATAGAAGAGCGAGAGTCCGTCGAGGCCGAAGGCAGGCTCGAAGAATGAGCCGTTGCCCGGATCGCCGCCCATGCCGTTCAGGGTCGCATAGGCGGAGGGGAGCGACGGGGCCCACGACGAGGACCTGCCGCCCCGCTCCAACGCCACGAGCGACTTGCGGTCGCTCGCGACGCCGAGGAGCACCGAGCCCGTAGGGCTGAGCGCGACCCGCCCCGGCGCGAGCGTCAGCGATCCGGTGGACACGACGCTTCCGGGGGGGAACGTGGCCGTCTGCGTGGCGCGATCCGCAACGTAGATCGTACCGTCCGAGGCGGTCCATGCGACCGTGAGCTCGTCCCGGCTCACGCCCCCGAATCGGCCGAACGTCGTCGTCTCGGGCGGTAGAACGGGGGTCCCCGTCGTGATCCATGCATGCGTCGAGTCGCACCGCGGCGCCGCGGCAGGTCCGTCCGCCATGCCGTCGAGGGAGGCGTCCGAGGCGTTGCCGTC
Organism: Polyangiaceae bacterium; assembly: GCA_035295445.1. GTDB lineage: Bacteria > Myxococcota_A > Polyangia > Polyangiales > Polyangiaceae > Palsa-1150. The sequence continues at coordinate 11,224 of DATGJA010000098.1, forward strand.
GGCGGTGTACACGTCGGCCGGCCTTGCGTCCGCGGAGGGCGAGCCGCTCCCCGCGGGCGAGCCGGAGGAGCCAGCGTCAGTTAGGTGAAGGCCCGTGCCCGGCTCGTCCACTGCGTCGGTCGGCCGACCGGCGGCCGAGCAAGCGGCCGACGACGCAGCGGCTGCAGCGAAGAGAAGAGCGACGCCGCCGCCGCCCATCATTCGATCGGGACGCAATCGGACCGAACTTGCCACTGATCGAGCGTCGGCGCGCCCGAGTGGTCCATCGTCGGGTTCAGCGTGAAGGTGAGTTGCAAGTACTTGCCCGAAACGACCGGCGGATTGGCCATATTGAAGAAGCCGGCCGACTCGGCGGGCGCGGGGGGAGGGACGGATCTCGTGCCGACAGTCCCCGTGTCGAGCGGGTCGCTGTACCGACCCGAAGCTGTGATCGACGGCAGGGTGACGACCTGGGCGCTCGAGAAATCCGGCGCGCCGCCCTCCAGCGAATCGTCCGAGGTTTGCGCGATCACGTCGATGGACGCCGAGTTGGGCACCGTGGCTTGCCCGTCGAGGTATCGCCAGACGATGCGCGTGGGGACCGCCCTCTCGTCACCCGCGTCGCCGGCGGCGGTCGGGCAGTCGCGCTCGAAGACCTCGGTGAACGTCGCGGACTGGTCGTACACGGGCGGCACCGGCGCGGGCAGCGGAGGCGCCACCGCGTCGGGCGAGATGCATGAGGTGAGGTCGAAGAGCATGAACTCGAGGGCTTTTTCCTGCGGATTCAGCGGAATGTTCCGGCACGACAGCGGGAAGGTGTCGCCGGTCGCCGCGCAGGTCCCGGGCGTGGCCCCGATGCAGTTGCCTGCCGGACAATAGGAGTCGTCGTGGCAGCCGGAGCACGTGCCGTTGAGGCAGAGCTCCGTCGGGCAGTCGGAGTCCGTCGTGCACTGCTTGACGCAGGCGCCCGCGATGCTGCCCTGGCAGATCCCCGAGGGGCACTGCCACCCGGCGATGCAGCTCTGCGTTCCGGTTCCGCCCGCACATGTGCCATCCTGGCCACCGATGCAGGTGTAGTTGCCCTCGCCGCAATCGCCGTCGCTACCGCAGAGCTGAGGGATGCAGGAGCCGACCGCCCCCTCCATGCAGGTAACGCCGACGCCGCAATCCGCGTTGGAGTTGC
>DATGJA010000099.1:0-2651 GCA_035295445.1 Polyangiaceae bacterium
CGGGTGTGTCGTCCGAACTCTCGCCTCGCTCGAGCTTGCGGACCTGGGCCCGTCGTCACGGCGGTGCGGTCACAGCTCGATTTCGCGCCCGAGGACGCGGCGGAGAGGCGCGAACTGGACGCGCTGGGGAGCGCGCTCGAACCGCACGGGCACGATGCGCGACGAGCCAAAGTCATCGGATGGACGGCCGGCCTGGGGGGCCTGGCGGTACTGGGGGTGAGCGTGGGCTTGCTCGTCGCGAAGGACGACGTGGCGGCCGTGGTCACGGACCAAATCGCGCTCGGGATGTTCGAGGCGACGGCGGCGTTCTTGCCGGGTGACTTCGATCCGATGCTGCAAGTGTATCGTTCCGAGCGAGCGTCGGACTTCCCCGCGGACGTCGTGGTTCACGACGTCGTCGAAGAGTGGCGCCGGCGAGTCGACGCAGAGCGGTCGCGGCGTCGAGTCTCCGGCTGGGTCCTGACCGTCGCCGGCGGCTTCGCAGCAGCGGCCTCGATCGGGTTCCTCGCGAGCACCGCTCACGCGCCGTTCCGCTGGTGGGACGACGTCGCGTCGTTCGGCGGATTCGCGGTTCTCGGCGTCGCATCCACGGCGCTCGGCCTCTCGGAGCTCCTGACCCTCGGGCCGCTCGAGTCGGCGCTCCATGATTACGTGGGGAGCGACAGGACCGGTCCGGCGGCCGGTAACGCCATTCGGCGGCTCGCGCCGAGCGTGGCTCCACGCGCGGGCCTGTTGCCGGGCGGCGGGTTTCTCGGCGTCGCAGGGAGATTCTGAACGATGGTCCACGCGGCCCGGTCGCTTGGGCTACCGTTCCGACGCGTGTCTGGGGACGGCGTTCCCGCCGAGCGACGACTGCTCGAACGCTTGCGCGCGGGAGACGCGGCGGCGCTCGGCGAGGTGTACGACGCGCATCACGTCTCCGTGCGAGCGTTCGCGCAGCGGCTGGTGGGCGACTCGGGTGCCGCGGAGGATCTCGTCCAAGACACGTTCATGGCCTTGCCCAGGGCGGCGCGAAGTTTCCGCGGCGAGGCGTCGCTGCGCACGTTCGTCCTGTCGATCGCCGTCAACCATGTCCGCCACCACGTTCGGGCTGCGGCGCGCCAACGCGCGGTGACCGCCCGCTTCGCGCGACAGCCGGTGCCTTGCGCTTCTTCGCCCGCGGACGACGCGCAGCGCGCCGAGCTGGCCGCCGCGCTCGTCCATGCGCTCGACCGCTTGCCGATCGATCAACGGGTGGCCATCGTCCTCTGCGAAGTAGAGGAGCGCACGAGCGCAGAGGCGGCCCTGATCGTCGGTGTCCCCGAGGCCACGGTGCGCACGCGCCTCTTTCACGCGCGGCGCAAGCTCGCGGAGGCGCTCGAGCGCGAGGGGGTGCGATGAAGGACGATCCGATCGCCCGGGCGGCGCGCGCGCTCCGCGAGACGGCGGACGGGTCGTCGGCCCGCGCGGCCGCTTCGAGGCGTCGGATCGTGGCCCGCGCCGTCTCTCGCCGACGTCGCCGAAACCGGTTGCTCTTGGTGCTCGCGCCGGTCGCGGCCGTCCTCGTCGTCTCGAGCGCGTGGGCGGCGGTGACGGGTCGACTCGGGCAGTGGATCGACGCGCTGCGTCCGACGTCCGTCCCCGCGCCGCCGGCCGCGCCGCGAGGGAGTGATCCTCCCGCGCGAACCATCGTCGAGCCGCCGCCTCCACCGGCCCGGGAAGGCCCGGATGCGGACGTCGAGGCGGGAGGTCCGCCGCAACCATCGGCCACCGTCGCCTCGACTCGGCCGGTGCCTCCGCTCGCTCGCGTCACGGCGCCATCGGCGGACGCGGCGATCGCTCCGTCCCCGCCATCCGTCCCGGACGAAGAGGCGCTCTACTACGTCGCCCATCGTGCTCACTTCGTCGCGCACGATCCGGGCGCGGCGCTCCGCGCCTGGGAGGCGTATCTCGCCGCGTACCCCGATGGTCGCTTCGCCCTCGAGGCTCGCTACAACCGGGCCCTGAGCTTGGTTCGGTTGGGACGCCTGACCGAGGCGAAGAGCGCGCTGGCGCCGTTCGCGGACGGACGAGCCGGGGGCTATCGCGCGGCCGAGGCGCGCGAGCTGCTCGACGTCCTCGAGGTCGACGGCGGTCGTTGAGATTGTAGACTCTGCGCTGCGATGCCGTACGCCCCGTCCGCGGTGGACACCCCGTTCGAACGTCTTGGCGGGGAGCCCGCAGTCCGCGCCATCGTCGAGCGCTTCTACGACGCGATGACCGACCTCGAGCCGGCGCTCGCGGCCCTGCACCCCCGAGATCCCGACGGCCGCGTCGCGCGCGACACGCGCGAAAGGTTCGCGCTCTTCTTCGTCGGCTGGCTGGGTGGGCCGCAGGACTACACGGCTCGCCATGGTCATCCACGTCTTCGCATGCGCCACGCGCGTGTGCCCATCGATTCGGCCATGGCCGCCGCGTGGATGAGGTGCATGACGGCTGCCCTGGATGCATCGCACATCGATGGGGACGTTCGCGTATTCATCGAACGGCGCCTGGAGGATCTCACCCTCTTCTTGCGCAATCGGCCGGACGGGGGTTGAGGACGTTCGGCGGCCGAGCTCCGATCATTTGCTGGTGAACGCGTAGAGCGTTCCGACCGCTCATCTTGGCGCTGCGTAACGGAGTACGATACG
>DATGJA010000100.1:0-18682 GCA_035295445.1 Polyangiaceae bacterium
GAGCGCGCAAGCCAGCTGCCCGCGAACGTCGACCTCGGGGCCCTCGGCAAGACGATGCTGCAAGCGGCCGAAGCCGCGCGCATCGGCGTCACGGTCACTGTGGTCGACCCCGCCGGGCTGCACAACATCTACGTGAGCGAGGCGGCCTCCGAGATTATGGGGTGGAGCGTCGAGGAGCTCGTCCGGCGAGATCCGATGAGCTTCATCGTCGCCGAGGATCTGCCCCGCCTGAACGACCGCCTCGCCAAGCGCGCGCTCGGCGAGAAAGGGCAGAAGTCGTACGAGGTCACCGTCTTACGCAAGGACGGCCGTCGCGTCTCGCTCGAGGTGACCGCGAGCGACGCGCTCATCGGCGGCCGGCGCGCCGTGTTCGCGTTCATCGTGGACGTCAGCGCGCGAAAGGCAGCGGAGGACGCCCGGCTCCGCTCGGAGGCCAGGTTCCGGGAGCTCATCGAGAGCGCGCCCGAGCCGATCGGCATCATCCGCGAAGACCACTTCGCCTACGTGAACCGAGCCTTCATCCGCGTCCTCGGCTACCCGAGCGCGCACGAGCTCTACACGACGCCGCTCGTCAAGCTGGTGCACCCGGACGAGGCGCCGCTGCTCCTTTCGCGTGCCCGGCGGATCATCCACGACGACGATCGCCTCGCGCCGCAGACCTATCGAGCCGTCCGCCACGACGGGTCGTTCGTCCTGCTCGAGATGAGCAGTGTTCCGTTCGATTACGAGGGCAAGCCTTCGATCCTGTCGATGGGGCGCGACGTCACGGCGCGCAAGACGCTGGAGGCGCAGCTGGTCCAGGCCGATCGGCTCGCGGCCCTCGGGACGATGGCGGCGGGCGTCGCGCACGAGATCAACAACCCCCTCGCGTACCTTATCCTCAACCTCGACTGGATCGCCCGCAAGCTCAAGGAGGGGCCGCGCGACGACCAGAGCGTCGAGGCCCTCGTCGAGATGCTGCGCGAGGCGCGCAGCGGTGCGGAGCGCGTGGCGGCCATCGTTCGCGAGCTCCGGAGCTTTTCGCGCGCGGACGGCGACACACGACGCTGCGTCGACGTCGAGACGGTCGTTCGCTCCGCGATCAAGATGGCGGCGCACGAGATTCGGTACCGCGCGCGCATCGTGACCTCCTTCGAGCCCGTGCTCCCCGTGTGGGCCAACGAGGCGCGCCTCGAGCAGGTCGTGCTCAACCTGCTCTTGAACGCCGCCCAGGCAATGGAGGAGGCGAAGGCCGAGACCAACGTGATCCGGGTGGAGGTGCGCGACGACGGCGGCGAGCGCGCCGTACTGGAGGTGCTCGACAACGGACCTGGCATCGCTCCAGAGGTCTTGCCTCGCATCTTCGACCCGTTCTTCACCACCAGGCCGAACGGCGGTGGGACCGGCCTGGGCCTGTCGATCTGTCACGGCATCGTGGCCTCCCTCGGCGGCCAAATCACGGTCCACAGCGAGCCGGGCGCCGGCGCGACCTTCCGCGTCGTCTTGCCGACGACCACCGAATCGGACGAGGTTGAGGCGGGCGTCGTTGCGAACGCGCAGCCCCCCCCGAGCGGTGTTCGCGCGCGCGTCCTCGTGGTGGACGACGAGCTTCCCATCGCCAACACGATGCGCGACCTCCTCGGAGTGGAGCACCAGGTGGTCGCCGCGACCAGCGCCCGCGAGGCCCTCGCGACGTTGCGCTCCGAGCCGGAGTTCGACGTCGTCTTCTGCGACCTGATGATGCCGGAGATGAGCGGCATGGAGTTTTACGAGCAGTTGCGGCGCGAATACCCGGGGATCGAGCGGCGCATCGTGTTCATGACCGGAGGAGCGTTCACGCCGCGCGCTGCCGAGTTCCTCGCCTCGGTCGACAACCTGCGCCTCGAGAAGCCGTTCAGCCTCGGGGTGGTCGAGGCGATCGTGCGCGACATGGCGACCGCATCGCGGCGGTCCGGTGAGTAGATCGTTGTTTCTCAACGTCGATCTCGGAGAACTCCCCGGCGAGACCGAAGATTTCTACGCATGCGCGCACGTCGCGAACGTGGCGTGCGGCGGGCACGCCGGGGACGACGCCTCGATGCGGCGCGCCGTCGAGCGGTGCTCAGCCTATGGGACCCGACTCGGGGCGCACCCCTCGTACCCGGATCGCGCCGGGTTCGGACGGCGGCGCATCGCCATGGAGCCGGACGCCCTTCGAGCGACCATCGTCGAGCAGCACGACCGGCTCGCGGCCGTCGCGCGCGCGCTCGGTCAGACGGTTCAGTACGTCAAGGCGCACGGCGCGCTCTATCACGACGCGGGCGAAGACGAGCGCGTCGCGGGGGCCATGGTAGACGCCGTCCTCCGATCGCTCGGCGCGGACGTGGTCCTCATCGGACCGCCGGCGGGCGCTCTCGCCCGGGCCGCCGAGCGCGCAGGCCTGGGCTTCGCGCCCGAGGGTTTCGCGGACCGCGCGGTCGGTCCTGACGGAGTCCTCGTCCCGCGCGCAGAGCCCGGCGCGCTCATCACGGATCCGGCCGAGGCGGTACTTCGGTGTCGAGAGCTCCTCGCCGCGGGCGGGGTGTCCACCCTCTGCGTCCACGGCGACACGCCCGGCGGTATCGCGATCGCCCGGGCCGTCCGCGTGGAGCTCGACGCGCGCGCGCTCTACGGGTCGCCAAGTCCGCACGCTCGACCGAAGGGAGAGATCGGACGGCACACCCGATGAACGTCGTCGTGGAGCCCTTCGGCGACGCCGGGCTGCGGGCGCGCCTTCCCGACCACGCCTCGGGGGCATCGCTCCTCGAGGCCCTGCGCGCGCTCCCCCACGTCGTGGACGCCGTGGTGGCCGAGCGGCACGCCCTCGTCACGTTCGGTCGCGTCCTCGATCCCCGCGCGCAAGCGGCGGCGCGCGAGGCCCTTCGCGCGGCGATCGCCTCCGCGCTGGACGCGCCGACCCCGCAGTCGCCCGCGCGCTCGCACGAGGTTCAGGTCGACTACGGCGGAGACGATCTCCAGTCCGTCGCACGGGACACCGGCCTGACCAGGGAGCAGGTCATCGCGCTGCACGCCCGCGGCGAGTACGTCGTCGCGGCGATCGGCTTCCTTCCCGGCTTCGCGTACCTGCGAGGCCTCAACCCTCGGCTGACTCTACCGAGGCGGGCGAGCCCCCGGGCGCGCATCGCGGCGCTCTCGGTGGCCATCGCCGGCGGGTACACGGGCGTCTACCCGTGCGCGTCGCCGGGAGGGTGGCACCTCATCGGAACCGCCGTCGGTTTCGCCCCCTTCCGCGCCGACGAGGGCGCCGTGTGGAAGCTGGGTGATCGCGTGCGTTTCCTGGAGGCAGGCCGTTGATCGAAGTGGTCGCGCTGGCGGGCGTCGCCACGGTTCAGGACGCAGGCCGCCCCGGGCTCATGCACCAGGGAGTTCCCGAGGGCGGCGCGCTCGTCGTGGAGCTGCTCGGCGCGGCGAACGCTGCGGCTCGCAACGCCCTGGGGGAAGCGGCGCTCGAGGTGTTCGGGTCGCTGACCGTCGCTGCGCGGGGAGCGCCCTGTCTCGTCGCAAACGACGACGGTCAAGCGTGCGTCCTGGCGGACGGCGAGACGTGGTCGGTGACGTGCGCACGCGCCCGGGTCCGCTACCTCGCCGTCCGCGGCGGGGTCGACGCGCCGCGCGTCCTCGGAGGGCGTGGCACCTTGCTCGTCGCGGGACTGGGCGGTCACGAGGGGCGGCCTCTTCGCAAGGGGGATCGCCTGCGGGTCGGATCTTCCGAGGAGCGTGAGGCGACCGCCCCGCCCCCGCCGGACGTCGTCGCGCCGATCCGCGTCCTGCCCGGCCCCGACACCGAACGCTTCGCGCCGCCGGCGGTCGAAACGCTCCTCGGCACGCCCTTCTTCGTGTCGGAGCGCAGCGACCGGGTCGGCGTTCGGCTGCGGGGGCAGGCGCTCGGGAGGGTCGGCGACGACTCCGGCGTCTCTTCGCCCATGGTGCGCGGCGCGATTCAAGTGCCCGTCTCGGGGGAGCCGATCGTCCTCGGGCCGGACCATCCGACGATCGGCGGCTACCCCGTCATCGCGACGGTCGCGCTCGCCCACCTCGGCGCGCTCTTCGCTCGCCCGGTCGGAGGCCTCGTCCGCTTCTCGCGCTGAAGGGCCTTGCCATGTGGCCACGTTCGGTGATTCTTCTCGCCCCGAGACACGCCGAGGAGTTTCCGTCATGACCAAACCGATCCGCCGCGCCGCCGTCGTAGGTGCGGGCGTCATGGGCAGCGGCATCGCCGCACACCTCGCGAACGCGGGGGTCGAGGTCCTCTTGATGGACATCGTCCCCCCCGGCCTCAGCGAGGCCGAGAAGGGGGAGCGATCGGCGCGAAACCGCTTCGCGTCGTCGGGCCTGGAGAAGGCGCTCAAGTCACGCCCGGCGGCCTTCTTCCACAAGGACCGGGCGCGCCTGGTCTCGGTGGGCAACGTCGAGGACGACCTCGCGAAGCTCTCCGACGCGGACCTCGTGGTGGAGGCGATCATCGAGCAGATCGAGCCGAAGCGCGCGCTGTTCGAGAGGATCGAGAAGGTCGTTCCGGCCGACTGCATCGTGGCCTCGAACACGAGCGGCCTCCGAATCGCCGAGATGATGCGCGGTCGCTCGGAGTCGTTTCGCAGGCGGTTCCTCGTGATGCACTTCTTCAACCCGGTGCGGTACATGAAGCTCCTCGAGCTCGTCGCCGGGCCGGACACGTCGCCGGAGACCACCGATCGCGTACGACGGTTCGGGGAGGACATGCTCGGCAAAGGCGTCGTCTTCGGGAAGGACACGCCGAACTTCGTCGGCAACCGCATCGGCGCGCACGGCATGCTCGCGGCGATTCACCTCATGCTCGAAGAGGGGCTCGCGCCCGAGGACGTCGACGCGATCGCGGGTGAGCCCTCGGCGCACCCGAAGAGCGCGCTCTTCCGGACGGCCGACCTCGTGGGCATCGACACCTTCGTGCACGTCGCGGACAACTGCTACGCCGCGCTCACCGAGGACGAGGACCGCAAGGTATTCCAGACCCCCGCCTTCATCCGGACGATGGTGGAAAAGAAGCTCCTCGGAGACAAGACCAAGGGCGGCTTCTACCGCAAGGCCAAGGACGGGAGCCTCGAGACGTTCGATCCCAAGACGCTCTCGTACCGCCCGCGCGGCGGCGACAAAGGGATCAAGGACGTCTGCAAGGAGATCTCGAAGATCGAAGACCCGCGTGAGCGCGTGCGCAAGCTCGTGGCCGACGGCGGCAAGGCGGGACGCTTCGCGTGGAAGCTCGTCGCGGGCGGGCTCGCGTACGCCGCGCGGCGTGTCGGAGAGATCGCGGACGACGTCGCCTCGATCGACGACGCGATGCGCTGGGGCTACAACTTCGACCTCGGCCCGTTCGAGACGTGGGACGCGCTCGGGTTCGAGGCGGTCGTCGACCGGATGAAGAAGGACGGCGTCGCACTGCCTCCGTCGATCGATCGCATGCGGGCGGCCGGCGCCAAGGGCTTTTACACCGAAGACGGCCGCGTCTTCGATCTGGGGCGCGGCGAGTACCGCAAGCGAGCGGTGGATCCGCGGACGGCGCCGCTCGCCGTCGTGCGCAAGGGCCCGTCCCCCGTGCTCAAGAACACCGGCGCGGAGGCGTGGGACCTCGGAGACGGCGTCCTCGGGCTCACCTTCAAGACCAAGGCGAACAGCATCGATCCGGACGTCATCGGGATGATCGATCAGGCGGCGGCCAAGGCCGAGTCGGATTTCCGAGCCCTCGTCGTGGCCAACCAGGGAGAGAATTTCTGCGTCGGAGCGAACCTGATGCTCGTCGTCATGTCGGCGACGGCCAAGCAGTGGGACGACGTCCGATCGATGGTCAAAGCCTTCCAGGGGGCGTGCCAGCGGCTCAAGTACGCCCGCGTGCCGGTCGTCGCGGCCCCGTATGGAATGACGCTCGGCGGCGGGCTCGAGATCTGCCTGGGCGCGGGGAACGTGCAGGCGGCCGCCGAGACGTACGCCGGTCTCGTCGAGGTGGGGGTGGGCCTCGTCCCAGGGGGAGGGGGGACGATGAACCTGCTGTGGCGGGCGTTCGAAGGGGTTCCCGACGGGGCGACGGTCGACTCGTACGCCCTCGTCACGCAGATCTTCAAGAACATCGTCATGGTGCGAGTCGCGACGAGCGCCGAGGAAGCGCGGGCCTACGGCTACTTCCGGCGGCAGGACGGAACGAGCTTCGACAAGGCTCGCCTGCTGACGGAGGCCAAGGCCCGCGCCATCGGCCTGGCGAGCGCGGGGTGGATCCCACCGGCGCCGCGCGCCTACGTCCTCCCGGGCGAGAGCGGGATCGCGACGATCGAGATGATGGTCCGCACGCTCGTCGAGGCCGGCCAGGCGAGCGAGCATGACGCGAAGATCGCGCTCAAGCTCGGTCAGGTCTTGTGCGGCGGCGTCGCGGGCGCCTCGCACGAGGTCACCGAAGACGAGATGCTCGAGCTCGAGCGCGAGGCCTTCTTGAGCCTGTGCGGCGAGGCGAAGAGCCTCGAGCGGATGCAGTACATGCTGATGAACAACAAGCCTCTGAGGAACTAGCCATGATCGAAAACGTCGTGATCGTGGACGCGGTGCGGTCGGCCGTGGGTCGTGCGCACAAGGGGACGCTTGCGCTCACGCGGCCGGACGAGCTCGCGGGGCAGGTGATCGCGGCCCTGCTGGCGCGGGTGCCCGCCGTGAAGGCTTCGGAGGTCGAGGAGCTGGTCCTCGGGTGCGCGATGCCCGAGGGCGAGCAGGGGCTCAACGTGGCGCGACCGGCCGGGCTGCTCGGGGGCCTCGCCGTCGAGTCGAGCGCGATGACGATCAATCGCTTCTGCTCGAGCGGCCTCCAGGCCATCGCCATCGCCGCGGGCGCCGTGGCGACGGGCGTCCAGGACATCGTCGTGGCGGTCGGCGTCGAGTCGATGACGATGGTACCGATGACGGGCAACAAGCTGAGCGCGTCGCCCGAGGCGATGCGGCGATGCGCCGAGGTCTATACCCCGATGGGCATCACGGCGGAGAACGTCGCCAAGCGCTACGGCATCGCCCGCGCGGACCAGGACGCGTTCGCGCTCCGCAGCCAGCAGAAAGCCGCCGCCGCGCAGAAGGCGGGCGCGTTCGACGACGAGATCGTCCCCGTGCGAGCGACGCGCTACAAGGACGGCCAGCACGTCGAGGTCGAGTTCAAGCGCGACGAGCTCGTGCGAGGCGACACGACGCTCGAGGGTCTCGGGCAGCTCAAGCCCGCGTTCGCGAAGGACGGCAGCGTCACGGCCGGAAACGCGTCGCCCCTGTCGGACGGCGCGGCGGCGACGCTCGTCATGAGCAAGGCCAAGGCGAGCGCGCTGGGCGTCAAGGCCCTCGGTTTTTTCCGCGCCTTCGCGACGGCGGGGGTCGACCCGGCCGTCATGGGCATCGGCCCGATCCCGGCGGTGCGCAAGCTGCTGGCCAAGACGGGCCTCTCGCTCCGCGACATCGACGTGATCGAGCTCAACGAGGCTTTCGCGAGCCAGGCAGTCTACGTCCAGCGGACGCTCGAGATCCCCGAAGAGAAGCTCAACATCCACGGCGGCGCCATCGCCCTCGGTCACCCGCTGGGGTGCACGGGGGCGAAGCTCACGGCGACCGCGCTCCACGAGCTCAAGCGGCGCAAGGGCCGCTACGCGATCGTCACGATGTGCATCGGGGGTGGGCAGGGCGCGGCGGGGTTGATCGAGCGGGCGTAGCGGGGGAGCTGGGGTCGAGGTCGAGGTCGTCGCGACGACGTCCGCGGCTCCTTGGGCCGCGGGAGGCTACGGGACGAACAGCGTAGTCGGTGGCTTGAAGCCGCCGCACCTGACGCGGTACCTTGCCTCATCCATGGCGCTATTGAGCGACAAGACGTTGGTCAAACGGTTCCTGGAGCTCATCGAGGACGGCTCTCCTGATCAGATCCAACGGTGCGCGTACAAGCTATCGGCGGATCGCGTATTTGCCGCGGCTACAGCGACGAATTCGGCCTCCGCGGCGCTCGGCCAAGTGCCCTATCGCATCGAACCGGGCGCGCTCGTGTGGGTCCGCACGAAAGAGATCGTCAAGGTACCGGATGACCTGTGTGGCATCTGGTGCCCGACGAACTACTACGCTCAGCGGGGGCTTATGCTCATCAACGCGTCAATCGTGGAACCGGGGTATCGAGGACCGCTCACGGGTGCGCTCGTGAACTTCGGGCGGACGGCGCGAGTGATCACTTCGAGTCAACCGTTCGCGCGAATCATGTACGTCACGCTCGACCAATGCGTCGGTGCGCGGCTGAATTTGAACCGGGAGCGCGCCGTTTATGATGCCGAGCTCCTGCAGACACTCGAGGATGCTCCGTCGACCTTCCTCAATCTGGGGTCGCTTCACGACGAGGTCATCGACAAGCTGAGAGCCAGGCTGCAGATCGACGTCGAAGAAAAGGCAGCGAAGGCGGCTGAGAAAATAGACAGCACGGTGGCAAAAGCGATGGACGAAGTGAGCTCGAAGGTGACCAAACCGATCAACCGAGGATTGGTCTTCTTCGCGACGGTGGCGGCTCTCGTCCTCGCCCTCAAGGAGTCCGGCCTCGGCGCATGGGTCGCGACGTTCTTCCAGCCCACGGATCTCAAAGCGGAGGTCGACAAGGCCGTGAACGAGTCCCTCGGCAAGAGGGCGGACCTCGCCGCCATCGGTCTTGCCGATTTCGACGCCCTGCGAAAGGAGCTGCGGGATCTGTCGGCAAGAATTCCTGCGGGGGTTTCCAGCGTCACGGGCGCCCCGTCTGCGTCCGGCGCGCCAGCGAGCTCCGGGAAACCAGCGCCCCCCCCAAAGTGACGTCTTGACGTCCGCCGCGACAGTCGCCCCCCACATTCGCGACGAGGTCGACGTGCTTTGCGTGGGCGATCTCATGCTCGAGCTCTTCGTGAGCGTGGAGTCTCCGTCGAAGAAGTTCGTCTCCTTGCTCGACTACGGGCAGGCCGAACTCGGCGGATCCGTGCGCAACGTTGGGCACTACTTGGCCGCACTCGGTCGCTCCGTGCGAGCCGTTGCCGTGGTTCCGGCTGCGTACGCGCCGTGGTGTAAGACCCAGCTTGCTGCTTCCGGACTGAGCGCCGATCACCTTTACTTTTTCGGAACCTTGCTCGACTACCTCATTGTTTGCGCCCGTGGCGAACCCTTCAAAGGGATCTACCTCCGCGAGGAGCTGCCGTCCGCCGAGTACGACCGACTCGTTCACGCTCACAAGAATCACTCCGGCAAGGTTCTCGCCGTCCTTGGGTCTCGCAGACATAGCGTGCGTTCCTTGTCGACCAAGCTCGCGCGCGGAGGCCGCTTCGAACGCGTCGTCTTTTCGCCCTCCTACCCATTGATGGACTATTCCGTGGAGGACGTGGCAGAAGCGCTTGGTTGGTGCGATGTCCTCATCGTCAACGAGTTGGAGCAGCTCTACCTGTCTTCGCTTTTCCCGAAGCTGGAAGAAGTCCTCGGCGTCAAGCGAGCGGCGCGAAAGGGGGGTATCCCCCGCCGACCGCCTCTCGTCGTCACCACCCTCGCTGGCTCGGGCGCTCGGCTCCTCCTGGACGGGCGATCCTGGCAAGTCCCAGCCTTCTCGCGGTCGCTCGACGATGTGGTGGGAGCGGGTGACGCGTTCACGGCGGGCTTTATCGACGCGCTCCTCGACGAACTGTCCCCGATGCACGCCATGCTCCGCGCGGGATGCGCGTCCGCCCTCATGGTCGATGCGCAGCGGATGCGCGCACAAATTGGCCGCGACGACTTCCGCGCCGATCGCTTCGCGGCGGCCAGGCTGGCCCTCGAGCGGCTCGCTCCCTGAGGTTGGGGGGCTAGCGGCGGGTTGCGATCACCGGATCGCAGTCAAGACGTAGAACACGGGGCGGACTCCGCTTCGATCGATCGAACGAAACCCTCGAACCGGGCGCCAAAGAAGGTCGCCGTACCCCACGTCCCGATGGCTCATGACTCGCCAGCCGCGTGTCTCGAGCCCTACGGCGATGGCAGATGGGTCGTGCTTGAAGGTAGGAATCTCGAGGTCGCGCTTGCCAAGTGCGATACGTGTGCGCTCGTACGCGTGCTGTGGATGGATATCAGTCAGCACAAGGATGGCGCCTGGAGAAGCAAGTTTCGTCAAGCTTGCCAGCGCTTCGGCAAGCTCCGCAATGTGGCTAAGAACGCGGCATGCGAGGATGCAATCGAAGAACTCCCCCACGTCTAGCTCCAAGAGATCGGCCTGCATGAGGCGGACCTGGGGCCCAAGACGTTTGCGGGCGACGTCGAGCATGCGCAAGCTCGTGTCGATCCCCGTGGCCTCGATCCCGAGCTCGGCGAGCAGCGAAAGGTACCGCCCGGTCCCGGTGCCGATGTCGATTGCTCGGCGCGGCTGAGGCTCAGCACCCAAAAGGAGCTCGCGTACGAGCTCCATCTCGTTTCGCGTCCAGAACGTCTGCCACTCCCAGTGGTCGTAAACCCTTGCCGCCCGATCGTAGGCGGCCCTCACAATCCGCTGCGTTGGCTTTCCTGCTGGCCCTAGCATGTCTTTACGTCACTCATTTTCTGTCGCTAGTGCGATCCCGGTCGTCTTCCTGAGCCGTCCGCTGCGCTCGATGCCCATCGCGCGCGTCTCGCCTGGTGTTCGCCGAGTGCCGTGCGTCGATGAGCTACGCTAGCCGGAGGCGCCGCACCTGGACAGGCTCGGGGCCATGCCGCACCAGTCGAACGTCGCGGTCGAACTCGAGACTACGGGCTACCACGGCGCTCCTCTCCGTCAAGCTCGCGCCGGCGCTTTGCGCCGTCACTTCGCTTGCATGAACGCGGGGCGCTCGCCGGTCAATGGGCGCCGTTCGGGGTTCATAGGTGCCCGCTGCGTGGTGCCGTCCGATCGTCTTCGTATCGCCTAATCCGCTGGTTTCGCCGCGCGCAGCTTGAGCATGCTCTCGGCGAACGCGTTGCAGCCGGTCCGCCAGCGATCCAAGTCGCCCGCGAGCCCGTCCAGGATCTCGACGCCGAAGCCCGGAGGAACCGTCGCGCCGCCCACCGGACCGAAAGCACGCCGCCACGCCACGCGGCCGGCGAGACGCACGCGCCGCTCCGACCGCGGCGGCCACATCTCCAGCCAGACCTCTTGGCCCGGGTCGGGCGGGGCGAGCGTCCGGACGAACGCGCCGCCGGCGCTGACGTTGTACGAGAATCCGATCTCGTCTTCGCCGCGGCCCGCGAGGCGGAACGCGATGCTCGTTCCGTAGAGCAGGCGCGGGTTGGCGCGCTTGTCGACACCGCGCGACGCCAGGAGCTCGTTGACCACGAAAAGGATGTTCTCGGGCGGGGCGAAGCCGTCCATCGCCGCCGCGGGTCCGAGCTTGCCGACGGCGCCGTGCGCCTCCCCCAGGCGCTTGGGCGGCGCCACGATCACCCAGGCCGCCTTCGACCCACGCGCGCGCGCGTTGGCGAGGGCGTTGGCCCCGCCCCCCTCCCAGTCGTCCGAAGTGACGACCACTCGTACGCCCTCGGCCAGGCACTCCTCGGCGAGCCCCTCGGGCGACGCCGCGAAGCGGACCGTGAAGCCCCCGTTGTAGAGCGCCCGGCCCATGACGGATCGCCAGGTGGCGACCGGCCCGGCGACGATGGCGTGCTTGGGCGCCGCCACCGCGGCGGCAGCGGCAGCGATCTGCGCCGCGGAGATGGCTTGCATCACGGGCCGCGTCGTCGTCGGCGGCGGCCGCAGGACGCGCAAGCGGCGCGTGATGGGATCGGGCGTGGAGACGCCCACGAGGTCGTCGCCGCCCCACACGAAGAGCTCCGTGAAGGCCAGGTCGTTCAGCTCCGGCGCAACGCCGAACACGGCAATCTGCGCGAATCGCGCCTGGGAGCGCACGTGTGCACACGCTTGCTCCGCTCCGTGGGCATCCATGCGCAGGACGATCGCTAGGGGGGTGACGTCCGAAAGGGCGTCGGCCAGCTCCTCACAACGCCCGACCGTGGCTACGGGAACGCCCATCGAGCCCGCTGCGTCGTGGATCCTGCGTCCCGTATCCTCGCGGAACGGGCCCACCACGAACAGCGGACGATCCTTTTGCGCCACCGACCCCTCCTCGCCACCCGGGAGGAACGGTCCACCCCGGCAAGACCTTAAGGTGCGGACTTTCAGCCTAGCAGTGCGCGTCGCGCAGCAGGGAGTCGACCCCCTGCTACGCCATCGATGCGTTGACGCCGGCCTCTACGGCCGAGACCGCCGCGGTCTTGAGACTCACCTCGCCGCCCTCCGGTGGGTCGTACGGAGCACGGCCGACTTGCTTCGTGCGGAAACGCCCGTCGAAGATCCCGAGCAGGTACGCCTTCAGGCAGTAGCCGAAGATGCTCGCCTGGTTCAGGTCGGGGTGAATGAGGTGCGCGATCTTGGCGTGCGCGTCGGCGAGCTTGCTCCAGTGGAGGCCCGCGCTCTCGTGATGCGCCGTGTGGTAGCCGTTGTTGAAGACGAGAAAGTTTCCGAGCTTGGAGACGAAGTTTCGCGAGTGGTTGTGCTCCGACCACGGGTCGGTGTGCACGTGCTGGATGTAGTTGATGAAGATCATCGACCAGTTCGCGAAGAACGCCGGGATCAAGAACCCGAAGACGTAGACCATCGCCCCGAGGCGCACGCCGCGGAGCGCGATCCCGAGCGCCAGGAGGCTGACGTGCGTGAGGCCGACCGTGAGCTGCTGCGCGATGATCTGCCGGTAGAGGGCGCGGTTCTGGGACTTGGCCTTGGCGACGTACTCGTCGAGGACCGGCTTTTGCCAGTACGCGGAGACGAAATAGTAGGTGCTCGCGATGAGCCACGTGTTCTTGCGCGAGTAGCGCCAGGTGATGGTGGCGTCCCCCGCCTTGTTGACGAACTTGTGGTGGTTGAGGTTGTGCGACGGGATCCAGACGTACGTGGGAAAGAGGTAAAAGACGCTCAGCCACGCCGCGTAGAAGGAATTCATCCGACGGCTCTTGAACGTCGGACAGTGGTTCTGGTTGTGGCTGAAGACCCCCGCGCAGAAGCCGAAGTAGAGGCTCACGGGCAAGAGCCATGGGATCAGTCGCGGCTCGACGTACGGCGCGAAGCCGACCGCGGGGAAGAAGCCGAAGGCCCACAGCAGCGTTCGCCAATCGGACTTGTGGCGGATCATCGGAAGACCTCGATTTCGCCCGGAGGCTAGATCGACGGACGCCCTCGGGCATCACTTTTCGGTCATTCCTCCGCGGCCGGTGCGCAATGGACTTCGCAGCGGGTCCCGGGTCACGCCGTCCGCCGTGCACAGCACGTCGTAAAGCTCCGGCCGGCGATCCCGGAAGAAGCCCCACGACGCGCGCGTGCGCGCCAGAGCGTCCAGGTCGAACGTGGCCGCGACGACGCCCTCCTCGTCCCGCCCGAGCTCCGCGCGCATGTCCCCGCGCGTGTCGACCACGAACGACGAGCCGTAAAATCGCTGGCCCTGCTCGTCTCCGATGCGGTTGGCGGCGACGACGGGGACGACGTTCGAGACGGCGTGCCCAACCATCGCCCGCTGCCACGGGTCCCGGGTGTCGAGGTCGGGGTCGTGAGGCTCGCTGCCGATCGCGGTCGGGTAAAAGAGAACCTCGGCGCCGAGCAGTGTCATCGCCCGCGCGGACTCGGGGAACCACTGGTCCCAGCAGATGCCCACACCGATCGTGCCCCAGCGCGTGCGCCAGACGCGAAAGCCCGTGTCGCCGGGCCGGAAGTAGAACTTCTCCTCGTAGCCCGGCCCGTCCGGGATGTGGCTCTTGCGGTAGACGCCGAGGACGGCGCCGTCGGCGTCGATCACCGCGACGCTGTTGTAGTACGCGTGCCCGGCGCGCTCGAAGAAGGACACGGGAACGACCACGCCCAGCTCGCGCGCGACGTCTCGCATCCGCCGCACCGCCTCGTCGTCGCCCGTCGCCCGTGCATCCGCGAACCATTCGGGCTTCTCTTCGCGACAGAAGTAAGGCCCCTCGAAGAGCTCCGGAGGCAGGACGACGTTTGCGCCGCGCGCGGCCGCGGCGCGGACGTGCCGCTCGACCCGCGCGAGGTTGTCCGCCCGGCCGCCGCCGAGCGGGCACTGGATCGCGGCGACCGTGATCTCCCTCGCTGTCATGTCTCGCCGACCCCGTTCGGTTGCTGCTGCGTGATGCAGTGAAATGCCCCCCCGCCGGTGAGGACCGCGCGCGCGTCGACGCCCGACGTCCGGCGCCCCGGAAAGAGCCCGCCGATGCGTTCGACCGCCTCGTCGTCGAAGGGCGACCCGTACGTGGGCACGATCACGCTCCGGTTCGCCACGTAGAAGTTGACGTAGCTCGCGGGCAGGACGCGCCCATCGCAGTCGACCACGCGCCCGGGGGAGGGTACGGTCAGCACCTCGAGGCGGCGACCCCGCGCGTCGACCATCGCGGAGGCTTCTCGCAAGAGCGCGCGGAGCGCGTCGCGGTTGGGGTCGTCTCCCGAGCGTGGCTCCATCGCTACGAGGACGCCGGGGCGCACGAACCGCGCGACCGTGTCGACGTGGCCGTCGGTGTGATCGTTGATCAATCCGTCGCCGAGCCATAGGACCTTTTCTACGCCGAGGGCGTCCACCAGCGCGCGCTCCACGTCGGCCTGCGTCGCGCCGGGGTTGCGGTTCGGGTTGAGCAGGCACTGTCGCGTCGTGAGCACGCTGCCGTCACCGTCGACGTCGACCGCGCCCCCTTCGAGCACGAACGGGATCGTGAAGCTTCGCCCGCACGCGGATCGTTCGGAGACGCGGGCCGCGACGTCGTCGTCGTTCTCGAGCACGTACTTGCCGCCCCAGCCGTTGAATGCGAACCGGACCGCGGCGGTCTCTCCGCCGGGACCGACGACGAAGAGCGGCGCCGTATCGCGCAACCAGATGTCGCCGAAGGGGACGCGATGCAGCCGCACGTCGCGTTTCGGGAGCGCGGCGGACGCGAGGCGTTCTTGCGACTCGTCCGGGACGAGCACCTCGGCACGCTCTCCCTGCGCGATGGCCTCGACCAGGCGGACGAAGGACTTGCGCGCGCCCGCCAGCTCGTCGCGCCAGAGGTCGGCGTGACTCGGCCACGCGAGCCAGGTCGCCGCATGCTGCGACCACTCGCCCGGCATGCGAAAGCCGGCCTCGCGCGGAGTTGTCACGGCGGCCGATATAGCTCAGAGTGAGGCGCGTCGCGACGTCGGGACGCGCGAGGTCCGGCTCTCGCGGGGCCGGACGAAGTCGGAGGCAAACTCGATCATGGGTCGTTCGCAGCTCGTCAGGTGGTCGGCCTGCTTCGCGTGTCTCGCGGCGCTTCCCGCGTGCTCGAGCAGCAGTCACGGCGGCGCCAAGCCGACGCCGGACGCCGGGACGGCCTCGATGGAGGGCGGTGTCGAGGCCGGCGCCGAGGCCGGGGGCGACGCCGCCACGCGACCCGACGACACGACGGCGTCCGCGGACCGATCCAAGTGCACCTACGAGCGCGGCGCGATGCCGGGAGAGACGCTCGGTCCCGGGACCCCCATCGGCGACGCGATCCCCATCGAGAACATCGTCGTCGTCATGATGGAGAATCACTCGTTCGACAACTACTTCTCCCACCTCAACGAGTTCGCGAATCGCACCGACATCGAGAGCGAGCCGGCGGGCGCTTCCAACCCGAACTCGATGGGTCAGCCTCAGCCGGCCACCCACGCGCCGCACCTTTGCACGCTCGACACCGATCACTCGTGGGCCGCGACCCACAACGAGATCGACAAAGGCAAGATGGACGGCTTCTTCGTCGCGAACGATGGCTTCATGCAGAGCTCCCTGCCGGCGACGTCCACCGACCCGGCATTGTGGAGCGGGGCTCGCTCCCTCTACTGGTACGACCAGACGGACATCCCCTACTACTACAAGCTTGCGAGCACCTTCGCGATCGCCGACCACTACCACTGCGGCGTTCCCGGACCGACGTGGCCGAACCGTCTCTATCTCTACGCCGCGACGAGCTTCGGGCTGACGGCGAACGTCGTCCTTCCGGATCTCTCCGCGTATCCGTTCCCGGGGAACAATCCGGCCTCGGTCCTCGAGGAGCTCGAGACCAACCACGTGTCGTGGATGATGTATTCGGACAGCTCGCTCACGAGCCTCAACATCCTCTACGGCGCGATGGATCTCAAGGCTCGCTTCGGCCGCACGGTGACCGGCAAGATCCAGGACTTCACGACGGCGGCCCAGAGCGGCCAGCTCCCGGCGGTCTCTTTCGTCGATCCGGACCTCGCCTCGGAGTTCTCGAACGGCGCGGGAACGGACGAGCACCCGCCGGGCGACGTCCAGTCGGGCGAACAGTTCGTGGACGGGGTCGTGAGGGCGCTGATGGGCAGCCCGCAGTGGGCTCACTCGGCGCTCTTCCTGACGTGGGACGAGCACGGCGGCTTCTACGATCACGTCGCGCCTCCGGCGGCGTGCAAGCCGGACGCGATCGCACCGGCGCTCTCGTCGGGCGACACCACCGCAGGCGGCTTCGACATAGAGGGGGTACGCGTCGGGATGATCGTGGTGAGCCCTTACGCGAAGGCGGCTTACGCAGGGCATCACCAGTACGACCACGCGAGCATCACCCGGTTCATCGAGGCCAAGTTCGGGCTGCCCGCGCTCACGGGCCGCGACGCGAACGCGGAGCCGCCGACCGACATGTTCGATTTCGCCGCGCCGGCGTTCGCGACGCCGCCGCAGATCCCCCCGGCCACGATCGACCCGGCCGGCCTCTCGTACTGTACGTCGACGTTCGGCGGGATGTAGCTGCCCCCGGCGTGATCAGATTCTCTCGATCTCCCCGCGGGCCTTCAGCGCCTCGACGACGTCACGCACCTCCTGCGCGCGGGCGCGTGGGACGACGAGGACGGCGTCGTCGGTCTCGACGATGACGAGGTCCTTCACTCCGAGCAGGGCCCACCGCTTCGTCGTGCCCGCGGCCGTCATGTCGCGCACCAGGTTGTCGTGCGCGTCGAGGATGATCGAGCCCGCCGGCACGGAGTTCCCCAGCGCGTCGCGCGGCGCCATCTCCCAGGTGACCTGCCAGCTTCCCACGTCATTCCAGCCGAAGTCACCCGGCACGACGGCGATTCGAGCGGCCTTCTCCATGACGCCGTGGTCGATCGAGACGGAGGGGAACGTGGGGAACGACTCGGCCAGGGTGTGAGCCTCGTCGCCCCGGGAAGCGGCCTCGTCGAGGCGCTCGAGGCCGGACGCGAGTGCGGGCAGGTGTGCGGCGATGGCGTCGCGCATGACGCCGGTGCGAAAGAAGAACATGCCCGCGTTCCACAGGTGGCGCCCGCCCGCGACGAAGGCCTCCGCGCGCGCCCGGTCGGGCTTCTCGACGAACCGCAGCGCCTTGCGCGCGCCTCGGCCGAGGTCCTCGCCGACCTCGATGTACCCGTAGCCCGTCTCCGGGCGGGTCGGGACGATCCCCACCGTCGTCAGCCAGCCGTCTTGGGCCGCGTCGAGGGCCCGCGCGACGACCTCCAGGAACCCTTTCTCGTCGGGGATGTAATGATCCGCGGGCATGACGGCGACCAGCGCGTCCGGGTCCTTCCGCGCGATCGTCGCGCTCGCCCATCCGATGCAGGGCGCCGTGTTGCGCCCGACGGGCTCGGCGAGGAACTGCTGCCTCGGCACGTGAGGCAGCGCTGCGGACGTCGCGTCCACCAGGCTGGCGCTCGTCGCGATCCAGACGCGCTCGGGGGGGACGAGCGGGCCAATCCGGCGCACCGTCGCCGCGATGAGAGGTTCGTCCGTCGCGCCGGCCAGAGGCAAGAGCTGCTTCGGGAGGTGGCGCCGGGACGCGGGCCAGAAGCGCGTTCCGGAGCCCCCCGCGAGGATCACGGCGTGAGCGTTGGGCATCGCCGCCTCGTTACCACGGGTCGCCTGCGCGTGGCAGGATGCCTGGGTGCCCCAGGACGCCCTCTTCGATCTCGACCTGGCGCACGGTCGATGCGTGGGGGTCCGCATCCCGAACGAGGAAGAGGGGTTGGATCGACTGGCCGCGGAGCTCCTCGCCGAGGAGCGGGCGTTCGCTCGGACGCTGGCGCCCCGCCGCCGGCGCACCTGGGTGGGAGGCAGGGCGGCTTTGCGAGAGGTCCTGGCGCGTAGCGGGCTCACGGCCCCCCCGATCTTCGCCGACGACCGCGGTGCGCCCGGCTTGCCCGCGGGGATCGCCGGGTCCGTCTCGCACAAGGAGGACCTCGCCGTGGCGCTCGTCGCCCTCGACGGCGCGGCCCGTCTGGGGGTCGACGTCGAGGTGGACATGGCTCCGATGACCGACGTGTCGTCGCGCGTGCTGACCCCCGAGGAGCTGGACGAGCTCGCGTCGCTCGACCCGCCGGCGCGCGATCGGGAGGTCCTCCTGCGCTTCTCGGCCAAAGAGGCCATCTACAAGGCGATCGACCCCTTCGTCCGGCGCTTCGTCGGGTTCCAGGAAGTCAGCGTCGATCCTCGGCCGGACGGAAGCGCGCGGGTGACCTCGCGCCTCCGGCCGGGAGAGGGGCCGTTCGCCATCGACGTTCGATGGCGTCGCTGGGACGGCATGGTCCTCACCACGGCTCGAGCGAGCGTCGTGGTCTAGGGGGTGTACTTAGTCCGATCCTCGCTATCGCTCGAGCGTGCGGACTAGGGGCCGTCCCTAGTTTTTGTCGACGGGA
>DATGJA010000101.1:0-5448 GCA_035295445.1 Polyangiaceae bacterium
TCGGGGTCGGGGTCCGGGTCGGGGTCCACCTCCGGCGCCCCCGCCTGCGCCCTCTACGGGCAGCTGTGCATGACGACCGCCGACTGTTGCAATGGCGTCCCGTGCACGAACGGCCGGTGCCTCCCGCCCATCTTTTGAACGAGTCCGCAGGCTCGAGCGAAGCGAGAGTTCGGACGAGACTCCCGAACCGAGTCCGCAGGCTCGAGCGAAGCGAGAGTTCGGACGAGACACCCGAAAGGAACACGAACCCATGACCTCGCGATCGCTTGCCCGCTCGCTCCCTTTCGCCACGGCGCTCGTCGTCGCGTGCTCGGGGAGCAGCGGGAGCGTCGGCCCTCCCGCCGGCGGCGCGCCGGCGACGGGGCAGACCTGCTCGCAGGCGAGCCAGTGCTACGCCGGCCTCCCCGACGCGTCCGTGCACGGGCAGGTCACTTGCCTCACGCAGCTCGCGGGCGGGTACTGCACCCACGAGTGCCGGTCCGACGCGGACTGCTGCGCGACCCCGGGCGAATGCCCGGACGGCCGCGCCGAGGTGTGCGCGTCGTTCGAGTCGACCGGGAAGATGTATTGCTTCCTGAGCTGCGATGCGGCGGCGATCGCGGCGGCGTCGGACGGCGGGACCACCGATCCCGCGACGTACTGCCAGCGGTGGGCGAACGCGAGCTTCACGTGCCGCTCGACGGGCGGCGGGAGCAACAATCGGAAGTTCTGCGGGCCGTGACGCAGGGCGCCAGGAGAAACGCTCGGGAGCGTCGTCCCACTTCGACTTCGACTTCGACCATCGACCATCGACCATCGACCATCGACCATCGACCTCGACCTCGGGTACTGGGTCAGTTTGAGTTTGCGTGACCGGTCAAGCATGGCCATGGTCCGGGCATGCCAGTCCTGCGCGAACCGGTGTCATGGCGGCGCACGGAGCCCCAGGGCGCCCGCCGACGCAACGAGCTCACGGAGAGCGAGCGCGCCAACGTTCGGGCCGCCCTGAAGTTCCTACGGGGCCGTTTTCGGAGGCTACGCTCCTCTTGCCCGCGTCATGGGTCCCGATCGACCCCTCACGCGCGCCCAGAGGCCTGGCTGCCCCGCGACCTCGGGCTCAAGCACGCCAACGGACCACCTCCTAACGGCCGAGCCGATGATGGTGGCCCCGAGCGTGGAAAGGACGGCTCGATTGGGGCCATTCCGGCAAAAGATGCGCTCAACTTCGCTTTAGTCCGGCGGGACGAGCAGAGTATTGGCGTAGACCAGGCTTCCGCCCCCGACGCCGCAGCCGTGCAAGATGAAGACGTCGCGCAGAACCGTGAGCTGCAAGATGCCGTAGAGCCCCTGCCGCGGGCGCCACATCGACTCTTCAGGTCCCAGTTCGTCTCCGGAAAGCCCTCCGTCTTCCAGCGCATCCCCATCTCGAGGACGGCGACGGAGTACCCTTTCTCGGACAGGCGGAGCGCGGAGACGCTCCCGCCGAATCCCGAACCGACGATGGCGACGTCGTAGTCGAAGTCGGACACGGCGCGGAGACTACCACGGGCTCGGCCGCCGGCGCCGACGCAGCACTGGAACCACCAAGAGGGCGACGGTCACGAAGGATGCCGCGCCGCCCGTCGACGATCAGCGCGCCGCCCAACCGCCATCGATGCACTGAAAAGATGTTGCACCGTAGCCGCACGTCAATTCGAACGTCGCGCAGGCTCCTCCGACGGCGGGCTCGGCAGCCGGACATGGGGGACACGAACTCCCGTCCTCGCTGACCACACCGCAGCTCCACGTCCCGCCCGTGCACGCACACTCATAGAACGTCCGTGGGCCGGTTCCACCCGGGGCGCACGGGCGATAGGCACAGAATGCGCACTGTCCTCCTTCGTCACCCGTGCAAGCACCCTGCGGCATCGCCGTGAGGGGATAGCAAGTGGCCCCGAAGATGTTCATCTCTCCGGCAGTTGTCGACACCCCACACGTCGTGCCGGCACCATCTCCTGTCCCTTGCTCACCGTCGTTTGCGGCGCCTTCCGCACCGCTCGCGTCGGCTCGGTTTGGCGCGCCATCTGTCGACGAACATCCTACGAACAGGCCAGCCGCGCTGGCCAGAAGGCGCGCCCTTTGCAAAAACGAAGTAATCACGGCGAAACTATTTCGGCTCCGTCTTGCCCAAAATCACGCGGCCCGGCCGCGTCCGCGACCTCGTACGCGGCATACACCCAAAACGACTGCGAGGGACCGGCGGCGTGCCGAATGACGACCCGACCAGGCCCAACGCCCACCGGTAGTTTTACGAGATATTGGCTGGTCTCGGACAGACGCGACAATGAAACCGCATCGGCTACTACGGAGTCGGGTATGTAAGGCCAGTAGACCCCCTCATTGCTACTGGCACCAGAGCACTCCATCGACGCGTACGCGAAGGAATCCAAGACCGGGACTCCCGCGACCTGTCGACCAATGACTGTGGTGTTTGAAGCGTCGCCGGAGTGGGTTGCGATCGTGCCCTCTTGCTCACTCGGCAGACCCGCATCACGAAAGTACGAGACGGTTTGCGACTCATTGTCCCGTGGCGCCAAAGCACAATCCGGGTAGTCGGCGTTCCAACTTGCGGCGACATATCCCGTGCTACTTACGACCGAAAACGTTCCTTTGGTCCCGATTGTTCGCACAACGCCGTCGGTCGCCGACGTCCCTATCACCCTTCCGAGGTCGAATCGGGACGCGCTCAAGGTCTGTCGATACTCGCCGCCCAACGCCTCTTGCGTTTCGCCAACCGCCTCGTTCGTCTTCGAAGTGCAGGCAACGCACGAGACACCAAAGGCCCAAAGCGCCAGTTTGCTCATGGACTATCTCCTTTGCTTCGGCCCCGCACTCTGTGTTTCATCCGCGAGCCGGACCTCGCGAGCGGCGCCGTCATGCCGGTAGGCATCTCCGTCGCAATCATGTGGACTCCGGCGAACGCATTCGCGGTATTCTGCACAAAGAAATTGGGCTCTACGCCGTTGCTTTCCGAAAGAATGACCACATTGGCTCCGCCGTTGATCCCGGCGCCTCTCCACGTTCCGGAGTACGAGCTCTCACCAAACGCCGACAGGTTGCGTGCCGAAAAATCGACCGCTTGGTTGAACAGACTGCTATTGCCGTTCACTATGATGAACCGGTCACTGGGATAAGCGCAGTGTCCGGGCGGCGAGGTCCACCCCGGGATATGACGACAGGTGCCGGCGCCCGTACCGAATGGATTGATGGATGCGGTGCATTGCGATGAGCTCGAGCAGCCCTGGAACGGTCGATTGAAGGCGCAGCCGTCGGGAAAACCGTCGTCGCAGGTGCCGTGAACCCGCGTAATACGAAATGACCGACCCCAGGCCCTGTGGATCGAAGCTGACCAGGTCGTCTCCGTTGGCGTTTAGGTCGGAGTCCACGAAATCGAGGTCGAAAACGTTGCCGTCGTTCCAGTAGTTTCCGACCGTCCACGGACCCGGGCCGATGAAATAGAACATGAACGAATTTACTTCATCCGCGCCGTGTCGTTGGTCTCCATTGGGATAAACATTGACGCCTTCGGCGTTGACTTGGACGCTCGAGGCATATGCCGCAACAGGTACGGCGACGCCGGCGAGACTGATTGCCAACCTAACGATGCGACGCATGGTTGCTCCTTCTAAATGCGATCACTTGTAGTGAACACGGATGGGGCCGTGGTGATGGAGAGTTTGCGCGAGACGGAGGGTGCTTCCCCCCGCAATTCGCCGGCGGTCGAGAGATGCAAGAACTCGATGTGGAGCGCATGCAGCGCGCGCTTGCCAGAGGCAAAGTGTCTGTCGAGTAGCTACGAGTCAACCCGCATTTCGTGCGAACCCGGCGATTGAGAAACCGTTTCTTCGGGAACCGGGAGAACGCGCAGAGGACTCATGTCGCCTTGGACCAGATTGAGGGCGGATTTGGTGAGGGCGCCAGGACGCGTACGCGTCGCGCGATGGCCCGCACCGAAAGCAAGCCCGACACAGCCTCGTCGGCAAGCTGGCGACGGACAGTCGCGGCGCGAGCCTCGGCGAGCTTCTCCAGATGGGACCATGTGAGCGGACGCCCATAGACGTCTCGCCGCTGAAGGAGGCTTGCGAACTCTTGGACGCGGATCCGTTCCGTGACTCGCCCATATCTACGCAGCGCGCTTGGATGCATGCCCAACGATCGCGCGAGTGCATCCAGTGCTGGTGGCTGGGAGCGGCCGTAGCGAAGGTAGTGGACGAGCTGCCCGAGGTCGTAGCGCGCGTAGGTCATCGACGGCGGCATCGGCAATCCGCACCGCGATGTGGGCCGCAACCGCGCGCACGTCGGCCGCAGTGCTTCCGGGGGCGGGCTGCGAAGAGGCCTGCCCGAACATCTTGTGTGCCGATTCTGTCATTCCGGCCCCTGCGGTGCCGCGAGTGTTGCTCAGGCGCCCCGCGTTCCTTGCGACGAGTGCTTTCTTGCGCACCATCCCCCCAGATCCTTCAGGGTCACATCCTGCAATGCTCGAAATGGCCAAAGCGAGTGTGTTCCGTTTCGCAAAACGGCAGGTAGGGGCCGCATTGTCTGTTGAGCCTGCTAGCCCCGACCTTCCACTGTTCGCGCGTGAGAACAGCCGTACCTTCGAGGCGGGCCTTGCATCGCGATTCAAGACCGCTCTTGCTTCTCCCATCGTTGCTCGGACCGTCCGCGAACGCTTGGTTGGCTGCCGTCAGAACGCGCACATTGGCCCGCACGCATAAAAGTCGCCGGCAAAGTACGGTTATCAGATTATGCGTTCACGTCCGCTGCGGAACCAGGCACCCATGGAACCAGGTGTTCGACAACTCTCTCTCGGCAGTCGTTGCAAGAGGCGCCGGTTATAACTACCTAGAATTGCAATGGATGCAGCCGTTCAGTGCTCCAGGGCCTTTGGGGGCGCTATCCTTTGGACCCCATCTGCAGGCCCGGCTTTCTTTCAACAATGTCGGCGTCGTGGGCCTTGACTTGACCAGCCGGCGGGGGTCCTAAGGCTCGACGAAGAGCTTACGGGACGTGCTTCATGACCAGATCGTAGAATCCGACGGCCCACGCCGCTCCCGGTCCCACGGCGGTGACCCAGGTGACGTTCGATGTCCCAGTCCACGACGTGCTCCACGTGGCCCCGTCCCAGTGCGACACATAGCCCCCTCCGCCGATCCAGACATCGTTGGGTCCCGATCCCGAGACGCGATTCGCCCCTGCCGGAAGCGAGGCAACCTGCGACCAACCGCTCCCGGTGTAGTGACTGACGTTACCCCCCGCGACCCAGACATCGTTTGGACCGGAACCCCAAATCGCGCCGGACGGTGCCGCGTTCTGCGTCGACCAGCTACTGCCATTCCAGTGGCCGCTGCCCGTGATCCATACGTCGTTTGGCCCGCTCCCCCAGACGCCGACGCCCCCGCTGGTGGGTCCGGTCGAGATCGAGTTCCAGAC
>DATGJA010000102.1:0-8354 GCA_035295445.1 Polyangiaceae bacterium
CGTAGGCGCGGAACAGGCCCTCGTCCCCGTCGAGGCGGATGAGGAGCTCGGTCGCGAGATCACCGAACAGCGCGAGGATGCGCGCCCCGTCGACGAGCTCCCCCGCGTAGTGTGCGTCGCCGCTGCCCATGCGGACCCGCAGGGCGACCTTCGTGCCGATCATGGCAAAGGAATAACACGGGCGCGCGCCTCGTCCCCATCACGCGTCGAAAGGTTCGACCGCGCGCGTCTCCAGGGCGACCACCCGCTCGCCGATCGCGACCGTCCCCACCGCGTCGGGCACCGCGTTCTGCGCGAAGAGGATGTCGTTGCCGCGCCGTCTGAATGCCGCGAGCGCGCGGAGCGGTTCGACCCCGCGCTCGCCCGTCCGCTGGTCCGTCGTGGTGACGACGCACCTCGCGCACGGCTTCGCGATGCGTATGGGCAGGCTGCCGGCGAGGATGCGCGCCCAGACGTCCTCGGCCCACGGCGCGAACCCGTCGACGACGACGTTGGGGCGAAAGCGGTCCATCGGCAACGCCTCCGTCATGCGAGCGTTGAGCGCCGCGAGCGACGAAGTGGACGCCACGAGCAGCGGGAACGCGTCGGCGAACCCCACGACGTCGTCCGGCCTCGCGTACTGAGGGTTCACCGGACGGAGCACGTCGTCGGGCATGAACACCAAGGACGCGGGCTTGCCGAGCAACCGAGTCGCCCACGCCGCGGCGTCGGCGCCGCAGTCCGTCGCCTCGACCTCGTCCCGCCAGATCTTTACGCGCCGCCGGGGGGCCGACCCGAGCGCGTTGGCGCGCCAGCGCAGGGGTGCGTCGTTCGGCCCCTGCAAGACCAGCTCGTCGCCTTCGATCGCGACGTCCACCGTCGCGAGGCTCGGCTCGGTGCGCTGGGTGACGAACTTGCCCTCCTCGTCGACGATCATCCACCGCCGGTCGTGTGTCAGCCCGCGCGCACCGACGAATCCCTGCCGCAAGGCGATCCCTCGGCAACCTTTGACGGGGTACACGTACACCCCAACCACGGTGCCGCTCGCGCCGGGTTCCACGTCGCCCGCTGACCCTCAGCCCCCGGCGGATCCGCCGAGCAGCACGCGTTCCCGGAGCAGACGCCAGCTCGCCGGGGAGCCGTCGTCGGTGCGCGCCCGGAGCACGTCCCGCGGGGCCGTGGGGAGCACTTCGGGGCGGCCGACCGCGATCGCGAGCGTCCAGGGACCCGGCGGCACCCCTGCGAAGAGCACCGCGACCTGCCCCTCGATGCGCACCGATCCGTCCGGGTCCACATGGAACGGCGGGTCCCACGGGCGGACCTCCTCGTCGCGCACCAGGAACCCGCGCGCGCCGATGACGCCGCGCACGGGGGCCGCGGGGCGGAGCTTCACGTCGAAGGTGTCGGCTTGGGAGAGCACAGCCCCGTCGGTGCTTCGGTCGAACGCGTAGAGCGGCACCGTGGGCGGCTGGAAGTGAAGGCGCAACGTGACGAGCGCCAGAGCCACGGCGGCCGCCGCGGGGACGAGCAGCGCGGCGGCTTGGTTGCGGTTCAAGCGGCGGCCGTTGCCGTCCCGTTCACTCCCCGGGCGAGGTGGTCGGCGTGCGAATGATCCGGCGGGAGGCTGCCCCCACAAAGGCGGTCCACCTCCGCCTGCATGCGCCCCCGGAGCGCGAGAAGGTACATCTTGAAGTCACCTCGGAGCGACCAGAGCGGGTGCTCGAACGTGGCAGGCTTGTTCTTCTCGAAGACGAAGTGCCCTATCCACGCCGGTCCGTATCCGGCGATCGGCGTCAATAGGAGCCACGCCGGGTTCAGCGTCGCCGCCGCGGTGACGATGGTCCCCAGGGCAGCCGTGGTACCCACGTAGTGGAGGGCCCGGTTCACCGGGTGCCGGTGGGCGTGGACGTAGTGCGGCCAGAAATCTTCGAAGGTCTCGATGCCGGCGGACATGGTGTGACCGAGATGGGATTGTGAGCACGAGGCGGAAAACGGGTCGCCCGGAGCTCGGCCGTTGGGGGCCCTGATCGGCGCATTCCGGTCAGGTTCGAGTTCAGAGCTTAGCCAGGGAAGCCGCCTCCGCCACAATTTTGCCTGCGGCCTCAGCGGCGTGCGACACTGAGCCAGAACCGTCGTGCACGCTCCGCTCCGGCGCCTCTTGGCGTTCCTCCTCGTCGCCGTTCCCGCATCGGTGCCGGGGTTCGCCGGCGTGACCTGGGGCGCCGCGCCGCTGCAGGCCGAGGGCCCACGGCCTGCGCACGACCTCGTGCTGTCCGAGCTGCCGTCCCAACGGGCGGTGGAGGATCGGGCCGAGAGCGCGGTGGTCCTCGTCGTCCTCGACGGTGTGCGCTGGCAAGACGTGTACGAGGGCGCGGACCGCGCGCTCCTCGGCCCGCGCGCCGGCCCCTCGGCCGCGCCGTCGGGGCCCCGCGCGCTCCTGCCGAACCTCTATCGCCTCCTCGACGCCCACGGCGTCGCGCTCGGCGCGCCGGGGCACGGCCCCGAGATCGCCGCGACCGGACCGCAGTACATCTCGCTGCCCGGATACCTCGAGATCTTCTCCGGGCACGCCGACTCGCGCTGCCTGAGCAACTTCTGCGGGCGGGCGCCCGGACGGACGCTCGTCGACGACGTGCGCGAGTCGAGCGGTGGGGCGGAGGTCGGCGTGGTGACCTCGTGGCCCACGATCGCTCGCGCCGCGGCCGCCGATCCGTCCGGCGTCGTGCTCACCGCGGGCAGGAGGGTGACCGATCGCGCCGATCTCCTGCGCGCGGACGAACCCACGGCAGCGTTGCTCGATCAAGGGGCGCGCGCGTCGGCGTGGCCGGGCGAGGACGACTACCGTCCCGACGCCCTCACCGGACGGATCGCCCTACGCTACCTCGTGGCGGCGCACCCGAGGTTTCTCTTCGTGGGCTTGGGCGACGCCGACGAGCTCGCCCACCGCAACGACTACCGCGGGTACCTGGGCGCGCTCCGCGCGTCCGACGCGTTCATCGGCGGGCTGCTCGACGCGCTCGCGACGATGGGCGCGCGCGGCCGCCACACGACCGTCGTCGTCACGACCGACCACGGCCGGGCGTACGGGTTTCGCGACCACGGTCCGTTCCACCCCGAGTCGGGGCGGGTGTGGCTCATCGCGGGCAACGGCGACACCCACGGCGGCGGGCTCGCCGTCGCCTCTCGTCGGCACACGCTCTCGGACGTCGCGCCGACGGTGCGCGCGCTGCTCGGCATCACCGGCGGCGAAGGCGAGCCCATTCCAGAAATCGTGGCGCGCTGATCGCCGCGAGGAGCGCCAGCCCGGCGCCGGTCATCGCCGCGTCCGTGACCAGAACGCCGCCGCCGCCCCAGCGGACGTGCGCTCGTCCGTCGACGCGCGTCGCGTACGAGATCGAGACGTTCAACAAGGACGCGAGGACATTGTACTTCGTGACCACGGCCCCGCCGCCGATGGTCTCGAAGGCGAACGCGGCGAAGGCCGAGAAGGCGAGGCCGTTGAACGCTTGGTAAACGAGCGTGAACGCCACGTAGGCCCCGGGCGTGCGCGGCGCCAGCGCCATCGCGAGCCCCGTGGCGGCCGTCAGCGCTCCCGCCAGGCCGTACGCGAGGCGACGGTCGAGGCGGTCGACGACGAGCGCGGCCGCGGCAGCCCCCGCGGCGGACGCGGCGCCTCCGAGCACCCCGGTCACCAACGCGACGGTCGCGCGCGACGCGCCCCATTCGTCGGAGATCGCAGAGAACAGGTTCCCTGCGGCGCCGGAGCCGATGGGCGACAGGCAGAGCACGAGCGCCGTCAAGCCGCTGCGCGATCGGAGCAGGCCCCAGAGGTCTCGCGCGAGGGTTCGCAGCGCCTCACGGACGCGCGTCCTTTGCGCGTCCTCCGGCTCGTCGAAGAGCACGAGCGGGAACGCGCATGCCAGGAAGGCCGCGCCCAGCATCAGCCCGGTCTTCGGACCGCCCTCGCGCGTCGCGAGTTCGAGGGCCGCGCCGCCCCCTACACCGCTTCCGAAGAACGCGCCCGCCTGAAACCACGCCGAGGCGGCCCCCTTTCGGGCCGCCGGGATGCCGCGGCCGAGCAGTCCCTCGCAGGCCATGCCGAGCAAGCTCAGTCCGAGCTGTGTCGTCACGACGGCGGCCGTCAGAGCGGGCAAGGTGCCCGTCCCGACGGGCATCGCTGCGGACACGAATGTCCCGATCGCCACGAGGGGCGCGGCGATCGCGTACCAGGTCTTGCGACCGAAGGTCGCGTCGACGACGGGCGCCCAGAGCGGCTTGTACACGTGCGGCACGTACGCCATGGCGATCACGGCCGCGATGGCGTCGACCGGGACGCCGCGCTCCTTCGCAAGAAAGGGCAGCGCGACCGACACGTACCCGAACGACGCCCCGTAGGGCAGGATGAGGAAGAAGAAATGCCACGGTCGGGGGGCACGCCTCATCGAACCGGGTGCAACCAGTGCGCGAAGCGTGGATCGGCGCCGGCCCTGCAGGCGTGCAAGGCTTCTCCGAGGATCGCGGTCACGGGCCCCGGGGCGGCTCGCGCCGGCGCTCCGTCGAAGGACGCGATGGGACGCAGCGGGAGGGACGTCGCGGTGAAGAACGCCTCATCCACGCGGGTCAGGTCTTCGATCGCCAGGTGCGCCTCGCGGACCGGCAGACCGAGCGCGTGAGCAATCTCGAGGACGCTCGCCCGCGTGATGCCGGGCAAGATGCGTTCGGCGGGCGGGGTGACGATCGCGCCGTCCTTCACCAGGAAGACGTTCGCGGTGGGCGCCTCGGCGAGCCGGGACTCCGCGTCGAGGAGCACGATCTCGTCGTAGCCTTCGGCGCGCGCGCGTCGCTTCGCCAGCATGGGCCCGAGGTAGGCGGCGGCGACCTTGGCGTGGGGGGGCAAGACGTCCGGGCCCGCCTTGCGGACCTCACGCGAGACCTTGACGCGCGCGGGTCCGAGCGGCCCATCCGACGCAGGAATATCCTCGGGGGTGATCACGGCGATGGCGACGCTCGTCCGTGAGCGCGGGTTCGGGACGAGGTCGCTCTCCAAGCTCGGCACGAACGCCGACCACCGCACGAGCGCCGACGAGGCCGCGCAGGCCCGCACCGTCTCCACCGTCGCTTCGAGGAGGGCCGTGCTGTCCCAGCGCACGTCCAGGCCGACGATGGCGGCCGACCGGAGAAGACGGGCGATGTGGTCGTTCGGTCGAAAGAGCGCGACCCCGCCCGTCGCGGTCGGGTTCACCGACCCGACGTCGAAGACCGTGCTTCCGCGCTGCACGGCGTGCGAGCGCACGTCGACCCTCGCCTGGTCGGCAGGAACGAGGGCTCCGTCCATCCACACGCGCGCGCGGGACGACATGCACGGGGAGGATAAGCCCGGTCAGCGCTCGGCGGCCACATCGCTCAGGCGGTCGACCCTCCCGAGGGCGGGAAAAGCCCGGGTCCACACGGCGACGACCAGGAGGGTCCCGAGCCCGCCGACGATGATCGAGGGGATCGTGCCGAGCCACTGCGCCGTCAACCCCGACTCGAACTCGCCGAGTTCGTTGCTCGCGCCGATGAACACCATGTTGACGGCGCTCACGCGGCCTCGCATCGCGTCGGGCGTGGCGAGCTGGACGAGCGAGGAACGGACGACCACGCTGACCATGTCGGCGGCCCCGGCCACGGCCAGCGAGACGAGCGAAAGAGCGAGGTTTCGCGAGAGTCCAAAGGCCACGGTGGCGACGCCGAAGAGGGCCACGCAGGCGAGCATCTTGGCGCCGGCTCGGCGCTGGATGGGCCACAGCGCGAGCGCCACCCCCGTCAGCGCCGCCCCCGCGGCCGGGGCGCTTCGGAGCGCGCCGAGGGCCCAGGGTCCAAGGTGCAGGATGTCGCGCGCGACCACCGGGAGCAGCGCGGTCGCGCCGCCGAGGAGGACGGCGAAGAGGTCGAGGGAAATGGCGCCGAGTACCATCGGATTTCCGCGGACGTAGGCCACGCCCGCCAGCAGGGAAGCGCGCGTGGGGCGCGCCGCCCCAGGCCCCTCGCGCCGGGCGCGTATCGCCGCGGCGAGCACAAACGCCCCCGCCGAGCACGCCGCCGCGATGGCATAGACCGGGCCGGGCCCGCCGAGCGACGCGTAGGCGAGGCCGCCGAGGGTCGGTCCGAGCACCATCGCCGTCTGCATGAACGAAGATCCCCACGCGACGGCGTTCGGAAAGTCCTCCACGGGGACGAGGGACGGAAGCAGCGACTGGTTGGCGGGTCCGAGGAACGCGCGGCCAACGCCCACGCCGACGAGAACCGCGTAGACCCAGCCCACGTCGGCCGGCCCCACGCGTGCGATGACCATCAGCGCGACCGACAGAGTGGCCAGCGCCGCGTTGCAGACAAGGAGGATCCGGCGCCGATCGAACCGGTCGGCGGCGTGGCCGGTCACGAGCGAAAGGCCGGCGGCGGGCACGAACTGCGCAAGGCCCACCCAGGCGAGGTCGATCGGGCGCCGGGTAACGGAGTAGATCTGCCAGCCGATGGCGACGTTTTGCATCTGCATCCCGAGCATCGAGAGCAGGCGTCCGCCCTGGAAGGTCCGGAAGTCCGGCGAGCGGAACGCCGCGCGCCACGCCGGCGTCTCTGGAGCCGAGCTCACGGCGCGGCCGCGCGCTTCCTCGGTCGCCTCGGCGGCCGAGCGAGCGTTCCGCGGCACTTGCCGGCGCCGCAGCGGCACGGGTAGATGCGGCGAAGATCCTCGATCGTGTAGCTCTCGTCCGTCGAGTACCAGTAGTCGTACGTCAGCTCGTTTCCGCCCGGGATGTCCCGGAGCGCATGGATGTAGATGCGGCGGCGGGCGACGATCACCTCGCAGTTCGGGTCGCACGAGTGATTGATGAGGCGAGCGTCGTTGCCGCCCTGGCTGCCGTCGATGACCAGCCGGTCGTCGACCGCGAAGAGGAACGTGTGGTGCCGCGACGCCCCCTCGTCGTCGGGACAGAGCTCCTCGGCCTCCTCGTGCGAGAGGCGCGCGCCCGTGTACTCGATGATGCGCTCGCCTGCGGCGATGTCCCGGGTCGAGAAGATCCCTCGGCCTTGGATTCGCGACCGCCGGACGGCGATCGGGGGAGAGTCGCTCATAGTGCGCGCTTTAACCAGCGTTGGGCACGCGCCGCAAGAGCCTTGATGGACTCGTCAGCGATTGCCGAACGCCGTCGGGGGCAGGGTACGAAGGTGCGCCCAGAGCGCGTGCATCTCCGTGTCGTCGAAGTTTCTCCAGGACTCCACGGGCATGAACGGGTTGAGCGGCTTTCCGCTCTTGCGGACGGCGGTTCGCATGAGCCTGTCGAAGTCGTCGAACGACCAGTCCTTCAATCCGCTCGGGTCGGGCGTCAGGTTGAGGGGGATCGGGATCGAGCTCGGCGCGCCGGGGATCGGCCCGCCGCTCAAGTGCTCGCCGTGGCATCCGTGGCACAGGCGCGCCAAGAAGGCGCCATATTCGGCCGTCGGGCCCTTGGTCGGAACCGGTTCGATCTTCGCGTGATCGATGCGCCGCGCCACGTCGATGATGAACTTGTCCTGGCGGTCGAGCATCTTGCCGAGAGGCTTGATGACCGTCGCCGCGTTGGGGCGGTCGACCGGCGCGACGGTGCGAAGATGGGAGACGATCGCGGTCACGTCCGAGTCCG
Source organism: Polyangiaceae bacterium (assembly GCA_035295445.1). Lineage (GTDB taxonomy): Bacteria > Myxococcota_A > Polyangia > Polyangiales > Polyangiaceae > Palsa-1150. Next base: position 7,641 of record DATGJA010000102.1, read on the forward strand.
GGAGCCACGTGAAGTCCTGGACCGGCATGAAGCGAACCGTGCGACCGTCCTTCTTGATCCCGTGCTTGACGAGGCGTGCGATCTCGCCGTCCGAGTAGGCGACCGCCACGCCCGCCGGAGTGATGTTCGGACCGACGAGCGTTCCGATCGGGCCGATGTCGATCGGCTCGCCCCCCCCGAGGTCGGCCCCGTGGCACGCCTTCGACGCGCAGGGCGCCACCGACTCGACCAGGTGCTTGCCGCGCGCGAGGACCGCCGCGTCGGTCGACCGCTCGACCGTGGGGACCGGCACGTCGTATGCCCGATCCATGCTCGCGTCGAAGCGGGAGACCTGCACGCCGAAGAAGGCGCCGCCTCCGCCGATCGCGACGCCGAGCACGACGCCCGCAGTCTTGAGCACACGTTTCACGTTCTGGTTCATTCGGATGGCGTCCTCGTATGGAGATGGATCAGCCATCTTAACGCCCGAGTCGCCCCATCACCAAGACCGGTCTCGCTTCGACGGCCGACCTAGCGAGGGGAACCGACAAGGTGAGGAACCAATCGTCGTGTCCGTCGACGTCGCACACCGTCTGCAGTACGCGCCAGCTCTTGCCCTCGCCGCTCGGCGCGGCCTTTTCGACCTGCAGCTTGTCCGTCGTACGGGCCGACGGGTCGAGGCGGATCGCCGCGTGTTCCGCGAAGAACGGCGCGAGGGCGTGCTCGAATCGCGCG
>DATGJA010000103.1:0-4364 GCA_035295445.1 Polyangiaceae bacterium
CGGCCACTGCAACGCCGTTTGGCTCGCCGCAGACGACGTGGAAGCCGCGCGGCGAAACGTGCGCGAGGCGATGGAGTCCTGGTCCCAGAGCGCCTTCTTCATGCAGCACTACCGGGCCATGCTCGCCAACGCGGTCATCGAGCTCTACGTGGGGGATGGCGAGCGGGCGTACGCGATCGTCACCCAATCTTGGCGCAAGCTCGTACGGAGCTTCCTGATGAACGTCCAGTACTTGCGGGCCGACGCCCACTTCTTGAGGGGGCGATGCGCGCTCGCCGCCGCCGACATCCTGCGCGGTTCCGGCCCGGCAGAGGCGACCCGACGCCGCGCGCTCGTGGCCGAAGCGCGACGGATGGCGCGCAAGCTCGAACGAGAGGCCATGGGTTGGACGGCGCCGCTCGCGTCGCTCCTCCGGGCCGGCGTCGCGCAGGCGCAGGGCCGGTCTGGCGAGGCCGCGACCCGCCTCCGGAACGCGGTGAAGGCCGCCGACGGCGCCGAAATGTTCCTGCACGCCGCCGCCGCGCGCGCGCGCCTCGGCGCGCTGCTCGCGGACGACGAAGGCCGAGCGCTCGAGGGGGCCGCGCTCGCTTGGATGGCGGCGCAGGACATCCGCGTGCCCGAACGGTTCGTGGCGATGCTCGCACCCGGTCTCGACCCAACGCCGAGAGCCGCATTCGCCAAGACGCCGGCGTCGTGAAACACTCGGCCCGTGCGTGATCGACCGAGTGTGACGGCTGCGTGGGTCGCGGCGATGCGAGGGCTCGGGGCCTTCTTGCCAGCGTCGGCCCATCTCGTAGATGACCCCTTCGGCCTGCGGTTCGCGGGCTCGCTGCGCGCCATCCGGGAGCGGCCGCGTTTGGCGCGCGCGTCGTCACGCTTGTGGCTGCGCGGCGGGCTGCAACGGTTCGTCGTCTACATGCAGCTTCGCACGCGCGTCATCGACGACGACGTGTCGAACTTCTCGCGCGCCGGAGGGCGGCAGCTGGTCCTTTTGGGCGCGGGCTTCGACTGCCGCGCATGGCGGCTCGACGCTCTGGGCCCGGCGACGGTCTTCGAAGTCGACCACCCCGCGACGCAGGAAAAGAAGCGCGCGATCATGGCGGGCGAGCAGACCACGGCGGCGCAGGTGACCTTCGTCCCGTGGGACTTCGACGACGAGCCGCTCGACCGTCTTCCCTCACGTCTCGGCCTGGACGGTCACGACCCCCGCGCGCTGACGATGACCGTGCTCGAAGGCGTGCTCATGTACCTGACCGAAGAAATCGCCGCGGAGACGTTCGACTGCGTCGCGCGCTACTCGGCGCCGGGATCGCCCATCGCGTTCACGTACTTCGACCGCGCGCTGGTAGAGGGCCAGTCGCGTGACGTGGTCCGGCTGCGCCGGATGCTGCGAGTCCTGGGCGAGCCATTCCGATTCGGGATCGACCCAGCGGCCCTCCCCGCGTGGCTCGACCGTCGCGGGTTCCGCCTCGAGCGGGACGAGTCGGCCTCGGACCTCGCGAACCGCCTAGGCAACCCGGGCGCGGTCGACGTGTTGTACGGCGTCCGGCCGGGCCAGCGGCGGTTCGCCCTGGCCCGGCGGGCATCGTCCCGCTCGCCGCAGTAGCGCCTCAGTAGCCGTTCGCCTCGCATCCCGCGAGGGCAGCTCCGGTGAGCGCCTGGCAAACGCCGGTTCCGCCGTCGACGGCCGAGCACTTTTGACAGACCGCGCAATCGCCGTCGCGGGCGCAGGTGTTCGCGAGGCACTCGCCGCCGGTGGTCGTGGTCGACGAGCATGTCATGCCGGCGCCGCACGGCATGGTCGTGTCGCAATACATCGCAGGCATCGGGATCATCTTGTCCGCTGTGCCAACGAGCGAGACGTTGCCGTACTGCGTTGCGACTTCTCTCATGTAGACGAAGATCGACTCGAGGTCCGACAGCGTCATGTTTTGGAAGGTCTGCCACGGCATGGGGAACGCGAGACGCACGGGAGGACCCGAGTCCGGGGCCACGTCCTCCGCGTGGATGCCCTGCGAACGAGCGAGCTCTTCTTTCGGATCGCCCTTGCAGAGTCAATCGGAATCTCAAGGAAATTTATGTTCAAGCGGAGCGGTGGCATCCGGCGCGGCTCGCACCCGGCGCGGGCCCCCTCCGCCGCGGACGCACCCCTCGAGGGGTGTGCCGTTCCGTGCCGTCCAGGGCACCGGCGGCCCCTCGAACTGGACGCGAGTGCGCATATCGCGTTGAATTTGCATGCTGGCACGCCCCCTGCTGTAGCTGCGTCCGGCCCAAGGGGAGGTCCTTCATGCGAACGGTGTTGGTCGGTGTTCTGGGGGCGGGTGTGACGCTCGTCGCAGCGACGGCGAGAGACGCCGAAGCGTGCGGCGGCTGCTTCCACCCACCGAGCCAGAGCGGCACGGTCGTGACCGACCACCGGATGATCTTCTCGGTCTCCCCCTCGCAGACGACGCTTTACGACGAGATCGAGTACTCGGGTTCTCCGTCGGACTTCGCCTGGGTGCTTCCGATCCACGGCCAGGTCAGCGTCGGCCTGAGCTCGGATCTCGTCTTTTCGGCGTTCGACAGCGCCACGCAGACGACGATCCTCGCGCCGCCCTTTCCGTGCGCGCCCTGCAACTGCTTCCAGGCGCCGACGGCGGGGGTCGCGTTGGGGGGCGGCGACGCAGCCGTGGGCGACGCCGGGGTCGGCGTGACGGTCATCGCGCAGCAAGTGGTCGGGCCGTACGCCACCGTGCAGCTCCACCCGAATTCGACCACGGACACGGCCGCTCTCACCGCCTGGCTCACCGCGAACAGCTACACGATTCCCTCCTCCGTTCAGCCGATCATCGCGGCATACGTGAGCGAGGGCTTCGACTTCCTCGCCATCCGGCTCCGGCCGGGACAGGGCGTCAAGGCGATGCGCCCGGTGAGCGTGACGACGCCGGGGGCCGGCCTATCCCTCCCGTTGCGCATGGTCGCGGCTGGGACAGGGGCAACGGTAGGGATCAGCCTCTGGGTCGTCGGCTCCGGACGGTACGAGGCGCAGAACTTCCCCAACTTCACGATCTCGCCGTCCGACCTCGTCTGGGATTGGTCGAAGAACGTCAGCAACTACACGACGCTCCGGGCGCAAAAGGAGGCCTCGTTCAACAGCGCGGCCTGGCAGACGGAGAGCTCGCTCGACCTATCGCCGTACCAGATCGACAACCAGGTGCTCCAGGACCCGACCGCCTCGGCGTACATGGCGTCGAGCCCAGCCGACGGCGGCGTGGGTAACACACCCATCGAGGCGCGCCAGCAAGACCTGGCGACGCTCTTCCCGATGGGCAGCACCATGGTCCGTGTCACGCGCATGCGCGCGGACCTCACGCAGGCGGCGCTCGCCAACGACCTCGTCCTGCAGGCAGCGTCGGACCAGACTGCGATGTCGAATCAGTACCAGGCCATGTCGTCGATCAACGCGGTCTGCCAGACGTGCAGCTGCGGCGGCGGCCCAACGAGCGGGGCCGGCAGCAGCGGGCTCCCGGTCTTCGGGGGGAGTGGATCCTCGTCGAGCACGGGCGGGGCGAGTGGCTTCGGGGCGGGCGGCGGGAGCGCGACCGGCTTCGGCACGGGGAGCTCGGGCGGGGTGACGCTCGGGTCGAGCGGCCACGGGACCGCGCCCCCGGCGCAGCAGTCCTTCAGCTGCGCCACCACGTCGTCCGATCCGCCGGGCGCGGGGTTCTTCGCGGCGTTCGCCGGGATCGCCGGGGTGGCGGTCTTCCGGTCGCGGGCCCGCCGGCGCCGGGCGACAAGGTGAGCGCGGTTTCGACGAGGTAAGGGTCACTGGTTCGTAGAGAGGATCGAGGGAGGTTTGGCCATGCGCTTCGGGACATACGCGATCGTGGTGAGCGCGGGCGCCGCCCTGTCGGTGACCGCCGTGAGGGACGCACGCGCTTGCGGAGGGTGTTTTCACGAGCCCACTCAGCAGAATGGCACCGTCGTGACCGACCACCGGATGGTCTTCGCGGTGTCCCCTTCGGCGACGACCCTCTACGACCAGATCAAGTACAGCGGGTCGCCGGCCTCTTTTGCGTGGGTGCTGCCGACCCACGGCGCAGTGACTATTGGCCTTAGCTCGGACGTCCTCTTCACGGCGATTGATCAGGCGACGACGACGACGATCCTGGCGCCGCCGCAGCCGGCCTGTCCCCCGTGCGGGTGTGCCTTCAACGGCGGGGGCCTCGCCAGCAACGCATCGGCAGGCGGCTCGAGCGGAGCGTCGGCGCCCGGCGTCCAGGTCATCGCGCAGCAGGTTGTCGGGCCGTACGACACCGTCCAGCTGCACCCGACGTCGACCACCGATACAAAGGCCCTCTCGGCCTGGCTGACGGCCAACG
>DATGJA010000104.1:0-13224 GCA_035295445.1 Polyangiaceae bacterium
CGACGGCCGCGTACTTGACGAGCTCCTCGATGACCTCGCCGGATTTGCCCGGCGGCTCCGCCATCACGGTCTTCACGCTCTTCATCGCGCGGATGAACGTGGCCAACGGAAACTGGATCATCGTCGCGCCGAGGGTGCCGAGGCCGACGATCATCGCCGCGGTCGGCTGGAGGATCTGCGCGATGCGCCCCCCCTCGATCATGTTGCCGACGATGATCCCGCCGAAGCCGACGCCGAGGCCGATGAGGGTCGCTTTGTCTGCCATGGCTACTTGCGCCCCGCGTGCAGAGGTTGACTTCGCGGAGGATACGAGCTCGGACGATCGGACGGGCGTCGCGTGAGCCGCTCGAGCACCCCTTCATAGCCGGGGGCGGCCGCCCCGATGGCGCGACGAAAGTCGATGACGCGCGCGATGACGTCCTCGAGGACCTCGCGCACGATGATCTTCTCGCCCCCGACCAGCGATACCGTGGTGTCGGGCGTCACTTCGATCCAGGCGATCAGGTCGGGGTTGATCGCCACGACCTGTCCGTTGAGTCGAGAGAGTGTAATCACGTCGTAATCCCTCGCGGGGTTGACGGCGCGCGGTGACGCCTTGAACAGGTGCTTCGCAAGCGTCGGGCCAACGCGGTCACGCCGCGCGCGAACCGAGGCGCTTGCGCTTGAGCATCTCGACGAGCGTGGTGCGGTTCAGGCCGAGCAGGCGCGCGGCCTGGTTCTTGTTCCAGTTCGTCTTTTCGAGCGCTTGCCGAATCAGGTTGTTCTCGAAGGCTTCGACCGCCGCCCGAAGGTCGGTGCCCCCGTCCTGGAGAGACGCGCCCGCGCGACGCTCGCCGCCGAGCCCGCAGATGCGGGCGGGCAGGTCCCGCGGCTCGATCGTGCCGCCGGCGCTGAGGATCACGGCGCGCTCGATGGTGTTCTCGAGCTCGCGCACGTTGCCGGGCCAGCTCCAGCCCCGCAAGAGCTCCATCGCGGCCTGAGAGATGGTCGTGCCCGCGCGCCCCGACCGGCGGGCCGAGACGTCGAGGAAGTAGTCGGTCAACGCCTCGATGTCCTCGGGGCGCTCGCGCAGCGGCGGCAGGTGCACGTGGATGACGTTGAGCCGATAGTAGAGGTCCTCGCGGAACGTCCCGGCGGCGACCGCCTCCTCCAGGTTCACGTTCGTCGCCGCGACGATGCGCACGTCGGCCTTGTGAGTCCGCGAGTCGCCCACCGGCGAGTACTCGTACGTCTGCAGGACGCGCAGGAGCTTGACCTGGAGCGAGAGCGGCAGCTCGCCGACCTCGTCGAGGAAGAGCGTCCCGCCCTGCGCCGCCGCGATGCGGCCGATCTTGTTCGCGTGCGCACCCGTGAAGGCGCCGCGCACGTGGCCGAACAGCTCACTCTCGAGCAGGGCCTCGGGGATGGCGCCGCAGTTGACCGCGACGAGCGGAGCGTTCGCGCGCGGGCTCGCCTGGTGGACGGCGCGGGCCACGAGCTCCTTGCCCGTGCCGCTGTCGCCCGTCACGAGCACCGTGCAATGCGAGTCGGCGACGCGATCGATGAGGCGGTACACATCGAGCACCACGGGCGAGCGGGCGACGATCCCACGCGCGCTCCGAGGCCGCTCGGCGACGTCGAGAACTCCGCTCGGTCGATCCTCGACGATCTCGACCACACCGGACTTCGGCTCGCCCACGAAATTGTTCTCCATGTCCCGCTGCCCCATGTTCTTCCCCCGCCCGAAAATTCTTGTTCGCAAGGCGTGGGCCAAGCGTCGGGTTCTTGTCGCGGACCGCCGGAATCGTGGCGCAACGAGGCTGTCGTGAGTGGAGCGGCGATCGCCGTACGACGTCCGCGTCGAATCAAACGTGACCCACCCCCGTTGGGCTCGGTCGTGCTTTTGGAGCCCTCAAAAAGAGGAAGGGCGCGACCCGATTCGATTTCCCGGCGTTCGTGAAATTTGACTCGGGATGGGTCTCTCCGGACCCCCTTGGTCCGCGGCACATCACGTGCTGAGGAAGCGCTGCATGACCGGGTTGTTCGAGGGCGTTACGCCGCTGCAATCGGCGCTCGATTACCACCTCGAACGACACAACGTGCTCGTCTCGAACGTCGCGCACGTCGACACCCCGGGGTACGTGCCGAAAGACATCGAGCGGGTGGATCCTGCCTCCTTCGAGGGCGCGCTCGGAGTCGCCATGGCTCGAACGTCACCCGGTCATCTGAACGGCGGGATGACGGGCTCCTTGAGCCCCGCCCGCATCATCGAAGATCCGACGCCAGGCGCCGGCCTGGACGGCAACTTCGTCTCCCTCGATCGCGAGGCGGCCAAGGTCGCCGCCAACCAGACTCGATACGACGTGATCGCGACGCTCGTCTCCTCCGAGCTCGCGGACCTGTCGTTTGCCGCAGCCGACGGGCACTGAAAGGTGGAACGCAATGCAAGTAGGGACTTTTAGCGCGATGGAGCTGGCGGCCTCGGGGCTTTCGGCCGAGCGCGTGCGGATGAACACCATCGCCTCCAACCTCGCGAACGCGCACACCACGCGGACCGGCGACGGCGGACCCTACAAGCGGATCGACCCCGTCTTCACCGCAGTGCCTCTTCGCGCCGGCGGGATCACGACGCCCCTCGGGCGCGCCGCGTCGCTCGTCCGCGTCACCGCCGTGGAGAAGGACAAGCGAGACCCGATGATGGTGTACGAGCCCGGCCACCCGGACGCCGACGCCAACGGCTACGTCAAGTACCCGAACGTCAACGTGGTCGAGGAGATGGTGAACATGATGACCGCGTCGCGCGCGTACGACGCCGGGGTGACGGCCATCGATTCGATCAAGGGAATGGCGCACTCCGCGCTGGGCATCGGTCGATAATCCATGCCGATCGGGCCCATTCCCACCGAGGTCGCCCTCCAGACGCTCCAGACGAGCGCCTTCGGGACCGAATTGGCGTCCGCGAAAGAGGCGGCTCCCGGCCTGCCCTTCGCGGACCTGCTGAAAGATGCGATTGCGTCGGCGAACACGCGCGAGGCGGTGGCCACCCAGGCCACGTCGGCTTTCGCCGCCGGCGCGAGCGACGACATCCACGGCACGATGATCGCCTCGAAGGAGGCCGAGATAGAGCTCAAGCTCGTGGCCAACGTCCGGAGCAAGCTCGTCGACGCATTCAACGATTTGTGGCGCATGAGCATCTAGGGGACGGGCCAAGATGAACGAGAAGACGCTCGCCTTTCTCAAGCAAATTCGCTCGATCTGGGCGGGGCTGTCGAACGTCAAACGCATCGCCCTCGTGCTCGGCACGGTGGGCGTGCTGGCCGCGGTCCTCGCGTTCGCCTACGCCGGGAGCCGCGAGACGTACACCGTCCTCTTCACCGAGCTCTCGCCGGACGACGCGCAGGCGATCAGCGCGAAGCTCAAGGAGCTCAAGGTTCCCGCGCAGATCGAGGCCGGCGGCAGCGCCATCCTGGTGCCCGAAGCGCGCGTCCACGAGCTGCGCCTGGAGCTGGCCGGCGACGGTCTGCCCCGGGGCGGCGGCGTCGGCTTCGAGCTCTTCGACAAGCAGCACCTCGGCGCGACCGAGTTCGAGCAGCGGATCAACAACCGTCGCGCCCTCGAAGGGGAGCTCGCCCGAACCATCGGGACCCTGGCGGCCGTGCAGTCGGCGCGGGTGCACCTGGTCCTGCCCGAGCGGAGCGTCTTCGCGGTCCGCAAGGAGGAGGCGAGCGCGTCGGTCGTGCTGCACCTGCGGCCGGGCCGAGCCTTCGGAAAGGCCGAGATTTTCGGGGTCGTGCACCTCGTCGCGTCCGCGGTCCCCAGCCTCACAGGGGATCGCGTCTCGGTCGTGGGCGCCGACGGCGTCACGCTCCACCGGCCACGTGCCGAGTCGGGTCCCGGGGCCGTCGGGGACCTCGACGTCGAGAACGAGCGTGAGCTCGCGGGCGCCCTCGAGGAGCGCGCGCGGGAGCTGCTCGAGCGAACCGTGGGGCCCGGGCACGCGGACGTCCGGGTGAGCCTGGACCTCGACAACTCGAGCCGCGAGCGCACCGACGAGCACTACGACCCCGCGAAGCCGTCGCTCCGAAGCGAGCAAAAGACCATCGAAAAGACGACGTCGGAAGGCCCCAGCGCCGCCGGCGTCCCGGGGGCCAAGACCAACCTGGCGACCGGCGGGGTGCCCGATCCGCCGGACGGCGAGCCCGCGACGAACGTGCTCCGTCAGAGCTGGACCAAGAACTGGGAGCTCGATCGGGTCACCGAGAAGACGCTCACCCCCGCGGGCCGCATCGCGCGTCTCTCGGTCGCGGTCCTCGTCGACGGCTCGTACACGGGCGACGCAAATGCGCGGATCTACGTGCCGCGCGACCAGGCCGAGCTCGATCGCCTGGCGGAGCTCGTGAAGGTGGCCGTGGGCTTCAACGGCGCGCGCGGCGACAGCCTGCACATCGACAGCGCGCGCTTCACGACCGAGCCCGTCGAGTCGGGCGAGCCCCGGACCGTGCCGCCCCTTCTGTCCAGGGTTCCGCGCAAATGGCTGTACGTCGCCGCGGCCGGCGCATTGCTGGCCGTCGCCTCCGCGCTCGTCCTCGTCCTGCGCTCCCGCCGCAAGAAGGCCAAGGCCGTCGAGCGCGCCGCCAAGCAGATCGCGGCCCCCACGGTGCCCGCCGCGCTGGCCGGCGCAGAGGCCAAGCCGGCCCTGCCCCGAGGCACCACCGACGAGGAGCGCGGGCGCATCCGCACCGAGGCCCTCGAGCTCGCGCTGCGCGATCCGGCCAGCGCCGCTGTCGTCCTGCGTGCGTGGCTGAGCGCCGCCGCGTCGTCGAACGCCTCAGCACAATTCTAGCAAGGGAGATCGGGATGCGAGTCCCGCGGATCCGAACGGTCGACCCCGACCGCTCGGCAGCGTGACGCGACCCCACATGCCCCTCACAGGTCCCGAAAAGGCCGTGCTGATGCTCCTCTCTCTCGACGAGGCGGCGGCGGCGCCCATCGTCGCAGAGCTCGAGGAGTCGGAGCTTCGAAAGCTCCGCGAGACGGCGACGTTGATGCGGGCGGTGCCCGCCAGCGCCCTCGACGACGTCTACGGCGAGTTCGTCGAGCGCGCACGCGAAGCGGTCGCCGTGCCCCGGGGCGGCGTCACCTACCTGCGCCGCCTGGCCACCCGCGCCCTCGGCGAGGAGCGCTCGCAGAAGATCTTCACCAACGCGCAGCCGTCCGGGCTCGAGCGCATCGCCCGCGTCGAGCCCGAAGCCGTCGCGGCGGTCATGGAGCGCGAGCACCCGCAGCTGACGGCCGCGGTCCTGTCGCAGCTCGACCCGACGAAGGCCGCCGGCGTCCTTCAGTCTCTGTCCCCGGAGCGTCAGGCGGTTGTCGTATCGAGGCTCGCTTCCATGACGCAGGTCCCCGCGGGGCTGCTCGAGGGCGTCGCGACGGCGCTCGCCAACGAGCTTCCCGCCGGCGAGAGCGAGGCGTCGATGTCGGTGGACGGCCTGGGCCTGGCGGCCAAGGTGCTCCGGAAGCTCGGCAAGGACAACTCGAACGCCCTGCTCGGCCGGCTCGACGAGGCCGACAAAGAAGTCGCCGACAACATCCGGCGCGCGCTCCACACGTTCGACGACCTGGCGGCGCTCGACCCCCGCGCGCTTCGCGTGCTGCTCCAGGAGGTGCCGCAAGAGCGCCTCGTCCTGGCGCTGAAGGTGGCGACGGAGGAGGTCAAACAGAAGATCTTCTCGAGCATGTCGTCGCGCGCGGCGGAGCTGATGCGCGACGACCTCGAGGCCCTTCGCGGCGTGCGCCTCGCGGACGTCGAGGCGGCGCAGCAGGAGATCGTCCAGATCGCGCTTCGTCTGGAGTCCGAGGGGACGATCTCGCTCGGCGGAGAAGAGGAATTTGTTTAAGCGCGAGTGGGACAGCACCGTCACCGCAGCGAAGTTCAACGTGCGCGCGGTCGATCGCCGTCCACGGACCTCGTGGATCGTGCCGCCCGCGGGCGCCGCGTCCGAGCTCGCGCTGCACCAGGAGGCGTCGCTGCGCGAGACGCCCGTCCCGGCCATCGATCTGGGCGCCGACGAGCGCGCGTCCGAAGTGCGACCCGTGGCCGAGCCGGTGCCGCCCCCTCCGCCGGCGCACTCGCAGCCGTCGCACCCGCCGACCATTCACGCCGCGTTCGTGGTCAACGGGCACGTCGCCCGGATGAACGATCTCCTCGAGCGCCTGGCGGCGTCGATCGAGCTCCTGGCCACCGAGCGCGCGCGCATCGCAAAGCGCGCCGAGCCGCAGCTCGTGCAGCTCGCGGGCGCCATCGCCAGGCGCGTCCTCGGGCGCGAGGTCGCGCTCGACCCCGCGCTCCTCGCTGACCTCGCGGCGGAGGGCCTGCAGGTCCTCGGCGAGAAGGAGAAGCTGGTCGTGCGCATCGGCCCCCTCGACGACGCCGCGGCCGTCGAGAACATCCGAGCCCGCCTCGCGGCGAGGGCGCCCCACGCGAAGCTCGTGGTCGACCCGGCGCTCGAGCCCGGCGGTTGCGTGGTCGAGGGCGAGCACGGGAGCGTGGACGAGTCCCTCGAAGAGCGCCTCGGTCACGTCATGAAGGCGCTCTCGGCGATCGAACCCACGGACCCCTCGGCCGAATGAGCCCCGTCTCTCTCGGCCGTTACACGCGCGCCGTCGCGGCTGCGCCCGTGCACCAGCCCACCGGGGTGGTGATCGAAGTCGTGGGCCTCGTCGTCGAGGTCGGGGGTCTGCGTGCGGGCGTCGGCGACATGTTGCAGGTGCTCGGCGGCAGCCCGGTCCTCGAGCTCGAGGTCATCGGCTTTCGCGCCGGTCGGCTGCTCGCGACGCCGCTCGGGCCCGTCGCCGGGGTGCACCCGGGATCCCGGGTCACGCACTCGCCGCGCGGCACCAACCTGCCCGTCAGCAGCGCGATGCTGGGCCGCGTGCTCGACGCGTTCGGCGACCCGCTCGACGACCGTCCGGCGCCGAAGGCGGAGGCCATCTATCCCATCCACGCAGCTCCCCCCCAGCCGATGTCGCGTCGGGCCATCGACCGCGCCCTCTCGACCGGCGTCCGCGCCATCGACGGTCTCCTGACCCTCGGTCAGGGGCAGCGCGTCGGGATCTTCGCCGGCTCGGGGGTGGGCAAGACGACGCTCCTCGGCATGATCTGTCGGTCTTCGCAGGCCGACGTCAACGTCATCGGGCTCGTCGGTGAACGCGGCCGCGAGGTCAACGACTTTCTCCGCTCCTCGCTCGGGCCCGAGGGCCTGGCGCGCTCGGTCGTCATCGTCGCCACGAGCGACCAGCCGCCGCTCGTCCGCGCGCGCGCCGCGGAGGCGGCCACCGCCGCCGCCGAGTACTTCCGCGACCAGGGCAAGAGCGTGCTCCTCGTCATGGACTCGGTGACGCGCTTTGCCATGTCCCTGCGCGAGGCCGCCCTCGCCACCGGCGAGCCACCGGCGACCAAGGGGTACCCGCCGTCGGTCTTCGCGGCGCTGCCTCGGCTGCTCGAGCGCGCGGGCACCTCGGGAGGGGCGGGCGTCATCACGGCGCTCTACACGGTGCTCGTCGAGGGGGACGACCTGTCCGACCCGGTGGCCGACACGGTGCGCGGGATCCTGGACGGACACATCGTCCTCTCCCGCAAGATCGCCGAGCGCGGTCACTTTCCGGCGATCGACGTCCTCCAGAGCGTCTCGCGCCTCGCGCCGGTCGTGTCCACGCAGGCGCAGATGCGCGCGGCGTCCACGGTGCGCGACCTCATGGGCGCGTATCGCGAGGCCCAGGACCTCATCCAGGTCGGCGCGTACGTGCCCGGGAGCGACCCGCGCGTCGACAACGCGTGCCGCCTGATGGCCACCATCACCGCCTTTCTCCAGCAGGACGCCAACGACCGGGCACGCCCCGAGCAAACGCTCCAGAAGCTGATGAGCATCGCCGGAGGAAACGCATGAGTGACGATCGAGCACGCCGTCTCACACGCATCGCAGAGCTACGGCAGCGGGAGCTCGACCAGGAGGCCGCGCACCTCGCCCGGGCCCGCGCAGCGGAGAGGGCCGCGCAGGACAAGCTCGCCGAGGCCGAGGCCCTGGCCGCCGCCGCGCTGGCCGCGAGGGCCAACCTCGCCAGCGGCGCGACCAGCGCCGCCGATTGGACGGCCCAGGAGTCCTGGCTCGCGACGCAGCGCGCGAACGCGCAGAGGGCGTCCGAGTCGCGGATGCATGCCTCGCAGGCGGTCGACAAGGCCCGCGAGTCGGTCGTGAAAATGCGCGTGCGCGTGCGAGGTCTGGAGACGCTCGTCGAGCGGGTGCAGGCGTCCGAACGGGAGGCGCAGGCTCAAGCCGACCGCAGGTTCGAGGACGAAGTCGCGACGCAGACTCGGGCCGCCGGGCCCGGCGCGCGATGACGGCCGCGTTCCTCACCCACGTCGCCCATGTCGGCGACGCGGACGACCAGGACCGAGCCCACGAGGCGCGCGAGTCGCTCGCCGCGATGCTGGCGTGGACCACCGCGTCCGTCATGAGCCGCGCGGAAACCCGGGCGTTCTCGCTCGCCTCGAGCGCTCCGGCAGATTCTTGGCGGGGTCCCGCCGGTGCCCTGACGCAAGGCGGGGCGGCCGCGGGGGAGGCTCCGGGCCCGAACGGACGCCTCGTCGCCGAAGTGAAGACGGAGGCCCTCGGCGCCATCCGCCTGGTGGTAGAGCGGACAAGCTCGGGCGTTTCCGTCGTGATCGGCGTGCGTCAGGCGGCGTCGCTGGAGCTGGCGGAGAGCCACCGCGCCGCCCTCGAGCAAGCCCTCGTCGCCGCCGGCCTGTCGGTCGCCTCCGTCGTCTTCACCCGGGTCGCGGAGGATGGAACCGACCTTGCTCTTGAGGGACGCGGGTCCTCCGACGCGATGTCGGAGGGCTCGGACGCAGGCACGGCGGAAGACGCCGCCGGGCGCCCCTCGGCGAAACGAAGGATCAACACGGTCGGCTGAATCGGAGACGCGATGAACGGAATCAACACGAACGGGAGCGGGGTCGCCGGGACGACCACCACGTCGCAGACGTCGGGCAACAGCTCCAGCGCCGTCTCCGGCGCGCTCACCGGGCAGACGCTCGGGCAGAACGCGTTCTTGCAGATCCTGATGGCGCAGATCCAGCACCAGGACCCGCTCCAGCCGATGGACGACACCACGTTCGTCACGCAGCTCGCGCAGTTCTCGTCGCTCGAGCAGCAGGTGACCACCAATCAGCTCCTGCAGGGGCAGGCGTCCACTCAGCAGGCGGTGCAGAACGCCCAGGACGTCGCCCTCGTCGGCAAGACCGTGACCGTGGACGGCTCGAACGTGACCCTCGGCTCGAGCGGCCTCGCCACCCCCTTCGGCTTCTCCCTTGGGTCGGACGCGCAGTCGGTGGACGTGACGATCAGCGACTCGTCCGGCAATGCGCTGCGGACCATGCACCTTGGCCCGGAATCCGCAGGGGTCGTCAACTCGACCTGGGACGGCCGCGACAACGGCGGAACGCTCCAGCCGGCAGGAAGCTACAGCATCTCGGTCACCGCGAAGGACGCCAGCGGCAACACCCTCTTCGTCAGCCAGCAGAGCACCGGCGTCGTTCAATCACTCTCATTCGGTCAAGGTGCCGCCCAGCTCGTGCTGAGCAACGGCGTCACCGCGCCGACGACGAGTCTCCTCAGCGTCGGCCAATAAACAATTTTTCCAAAAAAGGACAAGGGAGCGCATCATCATGGGTATTCAGCAAGCGATGTATTCCGGCGTTTCCGGGCTCGAGGCCGAAGGCCAGGCGCTCGGCGTCATCGGCGACAACATTTCGAACGTCGACACGACCGGCTTCAAGGCGGAGCGGTCGCAGTTCGAGAGCGTCCTCGGACGCTCGATCGGCGACAACTCGCAGCCCGGCCAGGGCGTGCGGTTCGCCGGCGTCGATCAGATGTTCACCCAGGGCACGCTCAACAACACGGGCGTCTCCACCGACATGGCGCTCTCGGGCGACGGCTTCTTCATGGTGAGCGGGAACATGAGCGGTATGCCCGGCACGTTCTACACGCGTGACGGTCAGTTCAACTTCAACGCGAACCAGCAGCTCGTGAACTCGAGCGGGATGAACGTCCAGGGCTACATGGCAAAGCCGGGCGGGGCCTTCTCGGCCTCGGTCAGCAACATCCAGCTCCAGACCCCGGCGCTGCCTCCCCTCGCGACGGCCAACATCAAGATGGCCGCGAACCTCAACGCGAACTCCACGGTGCCGGCGGCGGCCTGGGATCCTCAGAACCCGAGCGCGACCTCGAACTTCTCGACGACGATCTCGGTGTACGACTCGCTCGGCAACGCGCACCAGCTCAACGTCTACTTCCGCGAGACGTCGGCCAACAACTGGGACTACCACGTCCTCGCCAACGGCTCCGAGGTCACGGGCGGCACGCCCGGGCAGTACACGGAGGTCGGCACCGGGTCGCTCGCCTTCGGCACGGACGGCTCCCTCACCAGCGTGACGACCACGACGCCGATCGCGGCGAACTTCGTCGGCGCCACCGCGGGCCAGGCGATCAACCTCAACTTCGGCACCCCGACGAGCGGCGGCGGCACGGGCCTCGACGGCGTCACGCAGTTCGCGGCCCCCTCGAACGTGTCGAGCCAGTCGCAGGACGGCTACGCCTCGGGCCAGCTCGCCAGCGTGAGCGTCGATCAGAGCGGCGTCCTCATGGGCCAGTACACCAACGGCCAGTCGCTCGCGATCGCGCAGCTCGCCGTCGCGAAGTTCCAGAACAACCAGGGCCTCTCGATGGCCGGCTCGAATTCGTGGGCGCAGACGCCCGCCAGCGGCCTCGCGGCCGTCGGGACGGCCGGCGCGGGCGGTCGCGGCTCGGTCACGGGCGGCTCGCTCGAAGGGTCGAACGTGGACCTCGCGCAGCAGATGGTCGACATGATCACGCACGAGCGGGCCTTCCAGTCCAACTCGAAGACGATCCAGACCGCCGACCAGATGCTCCAGGAAATCACCCAGCTGAAGCAGTAACGGCACTTTCGCACTCGTCGGAGGCGGGTCGTGAGCGAAGAAAACACAGAGGGCGGCGAGCAACCGATCGCGATCCCCATGAAGAAGGGCCTAGGGGGCATGGGGATCGTGGTCGTCGTCCTCACCGCCATATGCTCCA
Organism: Polyangiaceae bacterium; assembly: GCA_035295445.1. Taxonomy (GTDB): domain Bacteria; phylum Myxococcota_A; class Polyangia; order Polyangiales; family Polyangiaceae; genus Palsa-1150. The sequence continues at coordinate 11,133 of DATGJA010000104.1, forward strand.
CAGCCGGCGCGGCCTTCGGGCCGATGATCACCTCGAGGGTGAAGCCGGCGTCACCCCCGGCGGCAGCATCCGCGGAGCCCGTCGAGGAGCCGCCGGCCGAGAGCATCACGCTCGATCCGCTCATCGTGGACGTCCGCGAGGGACAAGGGCCCCTGCACCACCTGAAGGTGACCCTCGCGATCGAGCTCGCCTCCAAGCCCAAGGACGAAGAGGAGATGAAGCGCCTCATCCCCAGGGCTCGCGACGCGGCGATCGAGTTCACGCGCGCTCTCACGTTCGACGAGGTCACCACGCCCAAGCGGTTCGAGAGCATCCGCGCCGACCTCGGCGAACGCGTGGCCAAGGCCATCGGCAAGGCGCGCGTCAAGAAGGTCCTCTTCACCGACTTCGTCGTTCAATGAACGGCTCGCTCTTCCCGCTCGTCGGGGATGCGAAGCGGGCCCCGATCCGCAAGCTCGACCTCACCGGCAAGGAGCGCCAGCTGCGCCTCGCGGTGGAAGTGATGGGCCGGATCGCCGGTGAGTTCGCGCGCAGCGCCCGCCGGTGTTTGCCTTTTTTGTCCAGGTACAAGAGCCAGCTCGTGCCCGGGCTCGTCCAGAGCCTGCAGTCGTCGCTCGAGAGCGACCTGGAGCAACCGACGTTCGAGGCGACGATCGGGACCGCAGACGGGCTGGGCTGGGCTTCGGTGACGCTGGACGCGAACGCCATCGCGTTCGTGCTGGAGGGCGCCCTCGGCGGCAGCGGTGCGTTCTGGGAGACGAGCGTCGACCCGGCGCTGACGTCCGCCCAGCGCGCGCTCCTCACGCGCCTGACGGCGTCGCTCGCGAGCGAGCTCGCGGCCCAGATTCTGCGCGAGGTCGGCCTGTCGATGAGCGCCCTGGGCGGCCCCGGTGCGCCTCCAGCGACCAGCCCCGAAGCGGGCGACGTGCTGCGCGTGGCCTGCAAGATCGAGGGGCTGCCGGTGAACGCGTCGGTGGTCGTGTCGGCGAGCGCGCAGGCGCTCGAGCATGCCGCCAAGGAGCAGGACGCCGCGCCGGAGCCCGTGCAAGGCGACCCGCGCGTCGTCGACGCGCTCCTCGAGGTTCCCATGGAGCTTCGCGCGGAGCTCGGGCGGGTCTCGCTCGGTTTGAAGCGCGTGCTCATGCTCCGTCCCGGCGACGTCATCCACCTGAAGACCGCGACCGACGACGCGCTCCGCGTCACCATCGCGGGAGTCGAGAAGTTCTGCGGCGTTCCCGTGGTCTCGCGCGGACAGCTCTCGATCGAAGTGCGCGACCGCCACAAGACCTAGACGCTGCGGCGGGGACGGCACGAAACCTGAAGATGGAGCGTCCACCTGGAGGGCACGGAATGGGTGCAGACGCTGACACGAACGGGGCAAAAGCGGAGACGCGCGCCCACGCGACGCCGGACATGAACGCCGACGGGCCGCGTACGGGCGGGAGCCTCGCGTTCGTGATGGATGTGCCGGTCGAAGTGACCGTCGAGATCGGCCGCCGGAGCATGAAGATCGCCGATCTGCTGCGGATCGGGCCCGGCTCGGTGCTCGAGCTCGACAAGGCCGCCGGCGAGCCGCTCGACATCTACGTGAACAACCGCCGCATCGCGCGCGGCGAGGCCGTCGTGGTGGGTGACCGCTACGGCGTCCGGCTGACGGAGGTCGTCGCATTCGACGAGGCCCCCGCCAAGCTGGCGGGTGGGTCGTGAGCGGCCTGCGCGTCGTCGCCGTCCTGCTGACGGCGGCCGTCACTGCGCTGACGGTTCCCGCCGCGGGGGACGAACCCGCCGCCGCGCCCGCCCCCTCTTCTGCGCCCGCCGCCTCGTCGACCCCTGCGACACGCACCTGGCTGGCGCACCCCCAGGCCACCGAGATTCCCTCGCGCGCCCCGACGGCGCCCTGGCGGCCGCTGGCGGTCGTCGCGTTCCTGGGCGCCCTCGGCGGCGCCGCCGTGTACGCGCGCCGGCGCTGGAAGGGCACCGTCGCGACGCGGGAGCATCCGCGCTTGCGCGTCCTCGACACGGTGCGCGTGGGGGAGAAGTCGCACCTCGTCGTCGCCCAGGTGGGTGGTCGCAACCTCCTCCTCGGCGTCAC